>DATLIR010000025.1:0-11481 GCA_035539315.1 Casimicrobiaceae bacterium | reverse complement strand
GACGCGCGCACCTGGCTCTACGTGCGCGAGACGCTGCTCTTCGTCGGCATCGACCGGCTGCCCGGCGTTTTCGCGGCGAACCCGTTTCCCGACGGCGTCAACGGCTCGCTGTGGACGCTGTGGGTCGAGGTGTTCTGCTACGGCGCGCTCGCGCTCGCCGGGCTCGCCGGCGCGCTGCGCCGGCCGTGGCTCGCGCTGGCGCTCGCCGGCGCGCTGTTCGCGCTGGCCGAATCCTCGCCGCGCTTCCTCGCCGCCCTGCCGCGCTCGGAGGCGCTGCTCGGTCCGCGCCTCGCCGGCACCTTCGTCGCCGGCGCGCTGGCGTACGTGTGGCGCGACCGGATTCCGGTATCGATCCCGCTCGCGCTGGCGTGGCTCGCGGCGAGCGCGGCGTTGCTCGACACGCGCATCGAAGTCTACGTGCTGTTCGGCGCGATCGCCTATGCGACGTTCGTCCTCGCCTGGCACCCGGCGCTCGACGTACCGGGATATCGCCGCTTCGGCGACTACTCGTACGGCATCTACGTCTACGCGTTTCCGACGCAGCAGGCGATCGCGGCGCTCGTCGGCGTCGTGTCGCCGTGGCTGCTGTTCGGCCTCGCCTATCCGATCGTGCTCGCGCTCGCCGTCGCGAGCTGGCATGCGATCGAGGCGCCCGCGCTGCGCCTCAAGCGGCGCGCGGCCGCGGTACGCGCGGCCGGGGACCATTCGCCTTGATGTCGACACGCGCCCGTCGGCGCGACCGTTGCACCTCGCGTTGAACCGGTAACCGCAACGTCGGTCGAAGTCGGGACGCCGTCGTCATCGCGTTCGACATGTGCGGGCCCGGTGTCGTCCTGGCACGACACCGACTTGAGCGAACACCGCGCCGACGTTCCCGCCCTCACCGGCGTTCGCGCTTTCGCGGCGCTGTGGGTCATGGCCTATCACACGTGGCTCGCCGCGGGTCGGCCAGCGATCGGATGGCCGGCCGCCGAGTTTCCATGGCGCATCGATCCGCTGCTCGGCGCCGGCTGGATGGGCGTCGACGTGTTCTTCGTGCTTTCCGGCTTCGTCCTGCAATGGCAGGTCGAGCACGAGCGCAATGCAGCGCACAGCCCGTGGCGCGGCGCAACGGCGTACCTGCGCTTCGTCGGCCGCCGCGTATTGCGCGTCTTCCCTGCCTACCTCGCCTGCCTGTCGATCCTGCTGCCGCTCTCATGGCTCGGCATCGGACGCTGGACGGCGCCGTCGTTCGCGGATACGGCGCTGCACCTGGTGATGACGCACAACCTCGTGCCGGCCTACGTGAGCACGATCAGCGGCGTGTTCTGGTCGCTGCCGATCGAATGGCATTTCTACTTGGTGTTCCCGTTCGGGGCGTGGATCCTCTCGCACGGGCGCGCGTGGCCGTTGGTCGTGCTGGCTCTCACGGCTACCTACCTGGCGCACTGGCTGGTGATCGATCGCGACATGGCATGGCTCATGCCGTGGACCGTGTTCCGCGGCATCGAGTTCTCGAGCGGCATGGCGGCGGCCAGCCTCGCGGCGCGCTCGCGCGACGTGCGACCTGCACGCGCCAACGCGATCTTCGTCGCCGGCGCGGCGGCGCTGTTGACCATCGCGTATGTCTCGGGCCGGTTCGAGATCGCCTGGTGGACCGGCGACGTGCTCACCTTCGCGCGCATGGTCGCGCTGTCGCTCGCCATCGCCGCGATGCTGTTCGCGGTGGCGGTCCCCGGGTCCCGTCGTCTCGGCGCCGCGGTCTTCGGCACCCGTGCGGCCGTGTGGACCGGTGCGATCAGCTACAGCCTGTACCTGTGGCATTTCGCCGTGATCGAGTTCACCGTCGACCATCGCCTGGTTCCGTTGCGAGGCGACGGATCGCTGGGCGACTTCGGCCGCCTGACGCTCGCCGTCTGGCCGGCGGCGTTCGCCCTCAGTGCCCTCTCGTACTATCTGGTGGAACGCGCGTTCCTCGACCGGGCGCGCTGGCAAAGGCGCGCGGACCACGGCGCCGGCTCGATGCGCGAGCCGCTCGCGATCATCGTCGCGTGGATCCTGGCGCTGCTTGCCGTCGCCGGCGCCGTCAGCATCGCCGGCCCGGGAACGGTCGACGGCCGGGCCGGCGCCAGGGCCGCGGCGCGGCGGACGGCTAGCGCTCGTCCGCCTTGATCTCGACGTAGGCGCGGTCGCGCGTCTGCCGCACGAAGTCGGCGAACTGCTCGTCGGCCTTGCGCTGACGCAGCGCCTGCCGCGCCTGGTCGCGCTGCCGGTCCTTCGACACGTCCTGCTCGCGGCGCTCCATCACCTGCAGCAGGTGCCAGCCGAACGGCGAGCGCACCGGCTGCGAGAGATCGTTGGGCTTCAGGTTCTCCATCGCCCGCTGGAAATCGGGCACGACGTCGCCCGGATTGATCCAGCCGAGGTCGCCGCCCTTCGCCGACGACGCGTCCTCGGAGTTCACGCGAGCCTGGTCCTCGAACTTCGCGCCGGTCTCGATGCGCTCGCGGATGCGGTCGATCTTCGCCTTCGCCTCGACGTCGGACGTGAGCTCGCTGACCTTGATCAGGATGTGCCGCACGCGGGTCTGCTGCACGACGGCCGGCGCGTTGCGGCTGCGCTCGTCCATCATCTTGACGATGTGGAAACCGGCGGGACTGCGCAGCGGTTCCGAGACTTCCCCCTTCTTCAGCGACCGCGCCGCCTCGACGAAGATCGACGGCATTCTCGCCGGCGTGCGCCAGCCGAGGTTGCCGCCCTGCTGCGCGTCGGTTGCGTCCGACCAGGTCGCGGCGACCTGCGCGAAGTCGTCGCCGGCCCGCACCTTGGCCAGCGCCTCCTGCGCCCGCGCGAGGCGCTGCGCGATCTGCTCGGGCGAGCTCTGCTCGGGCACGCGCACCAGGATATGCGAGATCAGGTACTCGGTTTCGCCGCCGGCCTGCACGCTCACCGTCGCGAGGTAGTTGTCCACCTCCGCGTCGGACACGAAGATCTTGCTGTCGATCTCGCGGTCGCGCAGCCGCTGGATCAAAAGCTCGCGCCGGATGTCCTCGAGGTACTTGCCGTAGGGGATGCCCTCGCGGTCGAGCACCTTGCGAAATTCGTCGGGCGTGAGCTTGTTCTCCTGCGCGATGCGCAGGATGGTGCGCTCGACGGTCGTGTCGTCGACGCGGATGCCGGTCTCCTTCGCGTACTGCAGAAGCGCGCGCTCGGTGATGAGCCGGTCGAGCACCTGCTTGTCGAGCACGTCCGGCGCGGGCGGCTGCAGGCGCGATTCGCGCAGCTGCTGCATCAGCACGCGCTTCTGCTCGTTCATCTCGTGCTGCGTGAGCGCCTCGTCGTTGACCACCGCGACGACGCGGTCGAGCGTCACCGGACGGCTCGGGGCCGAGGCCGGGGCAGGGGCGGGGCGCAGGTTGGGCGGCAGCGGGCGGACCCCCGGGGGCGTCGCCGGCTGGGCGAGCGCCGGAGCGGCCAGCGCGTACGCGGCGGCGGCGAAGGCAAGGCGACGAACGATCGTCATCGGCACACCTTTAGAATTCGGGCAGCGGATCGGCGGTGCGGTCGCGCTGCAACAGCACCGGATCGTTCACGGGCACGTAGCCCGGCACGCTGCGGCGCAGTAGATCGAGCGGACTGGTTCCGACCCGCGCGAGGCCGTTGAGTTCCAGCTGGATGAAGAACGACGTGTTGGTCTGGTCGACCGTCGTCGCGAGGCGGTGGAGCACCGCGCGCAGCACCCAGCAGTCGCCATTGTACTCGACCCCCGCGATGGCCTCGAGGACCTTGCGGTCCGGGAGCGAGTAGTTGAAGCGCCCGAGCAGCGTCCAGTGGTGGTTCACCGGCCACTGCCCCGCCAGGTCGACCTGCTTGATCGTCTGCGAGATGCCGTTGGGATCGACCAGCTGCCGCGTGAACCGGTAGCTCGCGGAGAACGCGCTGCCCGGCGAGGGTGTGTAGCGCACGGCGAGGTTGAAGCGCTCGTTCTGGCCGCGGTCGAGGTTCTGCTGCAGCAGGCCGGCGACCGCCCAGGCCTCCGAGATGCGCCCCTCGACGGCGAGCAGGATGTCCGACGAGGACGCCGAGCGCGGCACCTCGTTGAGCGTCACGCGCTGGTCCTCGAAGTAGAAGCGCTCGGCGAGCGCCACGCGCAGGCGCTCCGCGCCGGTCCCCGGCTGCAGCAAGCGCGAGGTCACGCCGATCGTGAGCTGGTTGGCGTCGCCGACGCGGTCGTGGCCGAGGTAGCGGTTCTCGGTGAAGAGCTGGCCGAAGTTGTAGTCGTCGATGGCCGAATCGAACACCGGCAGCGAGTTCTGCTCGCGGAACGGGATGTAGACGTAGTAGGCGCGCGGCTCGAGCGTGTGCGTGAAGGCGGTGCCGAACAGGTTCCATTCGCGCTCGAAGACGAGGCCCGCGTCGAGGCTCGTGATCGGGATCGCGAGGCTGCGGTCGTGGTTGTCGCCGAACGAGGCGTCGAGGTCGTAGCGGCGCAGGTGGATGCCGGTGCGCGCCGCGACGAACCAGCCCGGGGTGCCCAGCTTCCACGCGACCTGCGGGTACAGCACCGCGCGCCCGCCCTGCACCAGCGTGTCGGAACGGAAGCGCGCGTACTCGCCGAAGCCGGAGAACCACAGCCCGGCCCACTCGGTCTCCGCGAGCGTTCCGACGATCTGCGGCACGCGGTGGTACGGCGGCACGATCGGCGCGTTCGGGTCCTGCAGCGTCTGGAACGTCTGCACGCGCGCGAGCGCGCTCCACGGTCCGTTTCCGTAGGTGATGCCGGCCTCGCGCGGGAGCGTCGTCTGCGACGTGATCGCGATGCGGTCGGCCAGGTCGGCGAAGTACTTGTCGTCGCTCACCTTGTTGAGGTCGAGGTAGGCGCCGAAGCCCTTCGGCAGCTGCTGCTGGTGGCGCCACACCAGCGCGTAGCGCGTCGAGTCGGTCTGCCGGTCGTTGGGCAGCACCTGCGCGTCGGCCTCGCCGCCGTTCTGCCACTCGCCGCCGCCGAACAGGTAGCGGAACTGGCCGCCGAGCTGCAGGCCGCGCTTGGTCATGAGGCGCGGCGTCACGGTCGCGTCGTAGTTGGGCGCGAGGTTGAAGTAATAGGGAAGCGCGAACTCGACGCCGCGCGCGCCCGATGACCCCGCCGTCGGCACCAGGAAGCCGCTCTTGCGGTCGTTCGACAGCGGGAACTCGATCCACGGCGCGTAGAAGATCGGCGCGCCGAAGAAGCGCACCGTCGCGTCCCGCGCGGTGCCGACCATCCGCTGGGTGTCGAGGTCGAGCTCCGCCGTCTGCAGGAACCAGTCCTCGCGCGGCGCGACGCAGGTCGTGTAGCGGCCGTCGGCGACCTGGTAGTGATCGGGACCGGCGAAGGTGATCGTCGACGCGTCGCCCCGCGCGCCCGCCTCGCCGACCTGGAACACCGGCGAGCGGAACGAGCCGGTCTGCGATTCGCGGCGGTAGGTGAGCTCGGGGCCGGTGATGAAGTCGGTGCCCTTGCGCAGCACGACGTTGCCGGTCGCGTGGACCTCGTCGCGGATGAGGTCGTACACCAGCTTGTCCGCGAGCACGGTCTCGCGGTGCGCACGCAGCTCGACGCGGCCTTCGGCCGACACCTCGCGCTGCCCGACGCCCTCCAGGCGATCGGCGCGCAGGAACACGACGCCCCGCTCGTCGTCGTCGAGGTTGAGCGACGGGCGCGGCGTCCGGACAGCGGTCCCCGGCGCCGCGGGGCGCGGCGGTGGCAGCGGCGATGCGATCTCGCGTGACGGGCGGAGCGTCAGCGGTGGCTCGGCCGGCTCGACGCGTTGCGCGCCCAGAGGCGCGGTGAGCGCCGCCGCGAGGGCGGCTAGGAGCGCGCGCGGGACGAGCCGGCGGACGAGATGCACAGGGAGGCGCGACGGCGGCTTTGCTAGAATGGGGCATTCTACCGAAGGCGCTCGCGCATCCGCGCGCGGCGCCCCGATCCCACCGGTCCTTCGATTCACGTTGCTTCGTCCGACCGCGGCCGCCCCTTCCATGACCGCTGCCGGCCGCCTGACCGAGCTCGAAGCCTGGCTCGCGACGGTGCTGCCCGGCGTCGAGCACACGCTCGCCCCCGCGTCCGCCGACGCGAGCTTCCGCCGCTACTTCCGCGTGACGCTCGCGCACGAGGTGCACGGCGCGCGCACGCTGATCGCGATGGACGCGCCGCCGCCGATGGAGGACTGCCGGCCGTTCGTCCGCGTGGCGAAGCTCCTGGTCGACGCCGGCGTCCACGCGCCCCGCGTGCTCGCCCAGGATCTCGCGCGCGGATTCCTGCTGCTCGACGACCTGGGCAGCGTCACGTACCTCGATGCGCTGGGACCACGACCACCCCTGGTGTCGGACACCTGCCTGACGCCAGGGGCGGCCACGGCGCGCGCGCACGGGCTCTACCTCGACGCGATCGACGCGCTGGTGCGCTGGCAGCAGGCCTCGCGCGAAGGCGAGCTTCCGCCCTACGACGCGGCCCTCCTGCGCCGCGAGCTCGACCTCTTCCCCGACTGGTATCTCGCGAAGCACCTCGGCGTCGCCGTCGATGCGCCGATGCACGACACGCTCGAGCGGACCTTCGCCCTGGTCCTCGCCAACAACCTCGCGCAGCCGCGCGTCTACGTGCACCGCGACTACCACTCGCGCAACCTGATGCTCGCCACGCCCAACCCCGGAGTGCTCGACTTCCAGGATGCTGTCCACGGCCCGATCACCTACGACCTGGTCTCGCTCCTGCGCGACGCGTACGTCGCCTGGGACGAGGAGCGACAGCTCGACTGGGCCGTGCGCTACTGGGAGCGCGCGCGCGTCGCGGCGCTGCCGGTCGACGCCGACTTCGCCGCGTTCTGGCGCGATTTCGAGTGGATGGGCGTGCAGCGCCAGCTCAAGGTGCTCGGCATCTTCGCGCGGCTGTGGCACCGCGACGGCAAGGCCGGCTACGTCGCCGACATGCCGCGCGTGATGGCGTACCTGCGCGGCGCGTGCCGGCGCTACGCCGCATTCGGCCCGCTCCTGCGCCTGCTCGACGCGGTCGAGGGCCGCGCGCAGGCCACCGGGCACACGTTCTGATGCGCGGACGCGCGACCGCCATGATCCTCGCCGCCGGCCGCGGCGAGCGCATGCGCCCGCTGACCGACGCGCTGCCCAAGCCGCTCCTCGTCGTCGCCGGCCGGCCGCTCGTCGCCCACCAGATCGAGGCGCTCGCGCGGGCCGGCCACCGCGACATCGCGATCAACGCGTCGCACCTAGCGGACAAGTTGGTCGACGCGCTCGGCGACGGACGCGCGCTCGGCGTCACGCTGCACTGGTCGATCGAGCCGGAGCCGCTCGAGACGCTCGGGGGCATCGCCACCGCGCGGCCGCTGCTCGCGGACGGGGCCGTGCTGATCGTGTCGGGCGACCTGTGGACGACCTTCGACTACGCATCGCTCGAGCGGCATCGCGCGGGCGTGAGCCTCGCACGCGACCGGGCCATCCACCTCGTGATGGTGCCCAATCCGCCCTACCACCCGGAGGGGGATTTTTCGCTCGACGGCGCGATACCGGGCCTCGCGGCCGACCGCGTACTGCCGCACGGCCGCAACGCGCTGACCTACGGCAACATCGGCCTCTACGACACCGCGCTGTTCGACGAACTTCCGCGCGGGGCCAAGCTCAAACTGCTGCCGCTTATGCTCGACTGCATCCATCGCGGACGGGCCACCGGCGAGTATTATTCGGGCCCCTGGGCCAATCTCGGCACCCCCGACGACCTGGCCCGGCTGAAGACGGCGCTCGCGAGACCCGCGTGACGCCGCGTGCAACAGCGCTCCGACCCCGGAGCCTTCGAAGGACGAGGCAATGAACGACAATCCGCTGCTCGATTTCCCGGGCCTCCCGCGCTTCGCGTCGATCCGCGCCGAGCACGCCACGCCCGCCGTCGACGCGCTGCTCGCCGAGGCGCGCGCCGCAATCGAACGCGTCGTCGCCGATTCTCGCGAACCGACCTGGTCGACCGTCGCCGAGCCGATCGCCGACGCGCTCGACCGCCTGCACCGCGCGTGGGGCGCGCTGCGCCACCTGAACGCCGTCGTCAGCACGCCGGCGCTGCGCGACGCCTACAACGGCAACCTGCCTAGGATCACGTCGTTCTACACCGAGATCGGCCAGGACGAGCGCCTGTACGCGAAGTACCGCGCGCTCGCCGGCTCCAGCGCGTTCGCGGCGCTCGACGACGCGAAGCGCCGCGTGATCGAGAACGAGCTGCGCGACTTCCGGCTCACCGGTGCGGAGCTGCCGCCCGCCGAGAAGGCGCGCTTCAAGGCGATCTCCGAGGAGCTCGCGTCGCTCACCGCGACCTTCGACGACCACGTGCTCGACGCGACCAACGACTTCGCGCTCTACGTCGACGACGCACAGCGCCTGGCCGGCGTGCCCGAGGATGTCGTCACAGAGGCGCGCTCCGCGGCGCAGGCGGAGGGGCGCGACGGCTGGAAGCTCACGGTCCGCATGCCGTGCTTCCTGCCCGTGATGAAGTACGCCGACGACCGGACGCTTCGCGCCGAGCTGCACCGCGCCCAGGCGACGCGCGCCTCCGACCTCGGCGCGCGCGCCGAGTGGGACAACGGCCCGCTGATCGAGCGCGTGCTCGCACTGCGGCTCGAGTCCGCGCGGCTGCTCGGCTACCCCGACTACGCGTCGATGTCGCTGGTGCCCAAGATGGCGGGAACCACCGACGAGGTGCTCGCGTTCCTGCGCGACCTCGCGCGGCGGGCGAAGCCGTACGCCGAGCGCGACCTCGCGGAGCTGGCGACGTTCGCGCGCGAGCACCTCGGGATCGCGCGCCTCGAGCCCTGGGACATCGCGTACGCGAGCGAGAAGCTCATGAACGAGCGCTACGCGTTCTCGGACGAGCTGGTGCGCCAGTACTTCCCGGAAGACCAGGTGCTCGCGGGACTGTTCCGCGTCGTCGAGACGATCTACGGCGTGCACATCCGCGAATCGACGGCCGAGACCTGGCATCCGACGGTGCGCTTCTTCGACATCGCCGACCGTTCCGGCACGACCATCGCACAGTTCTATTTCGACAACTACGCGCGCGAGGGCAAGCAGGGCGGCGCGTGGATGGACGATGCGATCAACCGGCGCCGCACCGCGGCGGGCGTGCAGATCCCGGTGGCCTACCTGACCTGCAACCTGCCCGCGCCGGTGGGCGCGAAGCCCGCGCTGTTCACGCACGACGACGTGATCACGGTGTTCCACGAGTTCGGCCACGGCCTGCACCAGATGCTCACGCAGGTCGAGGTGCTCGGCGTCTCGGGCATCGACGGCGTCGAGTGGGACGCGGTCGAGCTGCCCAGCCAGTTCATGGAGAACTTCTGCTGGGAATGGGACGTGCTGAAGCACATGACCGCGCACGTCGACACCGGCGCGCCGCTGCCGCGCGATCTCTTCGAGCGCATGCTCGCCGCGAAGAACTTCCAGAGCGGCCTTGCGAC
This sequence comes from Casimicrobiaceae bacterium, assembly GCA_035539315.1. GTDB lineage: Bacteria > Pseudomonadota > Gammaproteobacteria > Burkholderiales > Casimicrobiaceae > VBCG01. The sequence continues at coordinate 2,008 of DATLIR010000025.1, read as the reverse complement.
CGTGCGCCAGCTCGAGTTCGGGCTGTTCGACATGCTCGTGCACAGCGCCTACGTCCCCGGCGGCGGCGGCCGCTTCGCGACGCCGCAGGCTGCGCTCGACGCGGTGCGCGCCGACGTGCGTGTGCTGCCGGTCGCGCCCTACGACCGCTTCATGCACGCTTTCGGCCACATCTTCGCGGGCGGCTACGCGGCGGGCTATTACAGCTACAAGTGGGCCGAGGTGCTCTCAGCTGACGCCTACAGCTTGTTCGAGGAACTGGGCGTCCTCTCGCCCGAGGCGGGGCAGCGGTTCCGCGACGAGGTCCTCGCGAAGGGAGGCAGCCGGCCGGCGATGGCGTCCTTCGTGGCCTTCCGCGGGCGCGAGCCCCAACTGGACGCCCTTCTGCGGCATAATGGGATGACAACGTCATTGGCCTGAGGAGGTTCCCATGGCCCGTGCAACACGTCGACGTCTCGTCCCGGCCGGCCTCGCCGGCGCCCTCGCGCTCGTGCTCGCGGCGGGCGCGCTTGCGCAAGGGAACCAGGTCTTCCGCTACGAGGACGCGCAGGGCCGCGTGTACTACTCGGACCGCCCGCCGCCCGCGGATGCGAAGAAGTCGCAGGCCAAGCGCGTCGGCGCGAACTTCGTCGAGACCGACGCCGCGCCACTCGCCACGCAGCAGGCGGTCGAGCGCTTCCCGGTGACGCTCTACACGTTCTCGTGCGGCGAGGTATGCCAGACGGCCGAGGGCATGCTCAACAAGCGCGGCGTGCCGTTCACGACGGTGAACGTCGAGGAGCCGGCGAACGCCGCGCGGCTGCAGGCGCTCACCGGCGAGATGACCGCCCCGGTCCTGCAGGTCGGCGACAAGCTCGTCGCGAAGGGCTTCAACGAAGCCCGCTGGACCGCGATGCTCGACGAAGCGGGCTATCCCAAGGCGCCCGCGCCGCGTCGCACGGTGCCCGGCGCACGTCCGCCGGATCCGCCGCGCGCCGACACGCAGACCGTCGCGCCCGCCCCGAAGGGCAGCGGCTATCCCGCGCAGTAGCTGTCGGTAGTCGCAAGGGTCGGGGCAGCTAGCCTGGCCCGCGAGGCCCTCGTCCGCGTCGCGTCCAAGTAGGGTCGGAGACGACACTCGCCACCGCAGCGACTTCGCCCGGCGGCTTCGCAAGTGTCGTCTCTGACCCTACTTGGGCCGTCCGCCCGCGGGATAGTCGTCGGTCTTGCCCGCGAATGCCGGACGCGGTGCGCCGGTGACCAGGGCCGCGATGTCCCAAGCGTCGAGTTCCGACAGCGACCCGCCTTGTCCGAGCGGCATCTTCGCCTTGATGAACGCCGCGATCGTCGCGACCTGCGCCATGCCGGCGCCTTCGTTGAACGATTGCGGTCCCCACACCGGCGGCATCGCATAGGTGCCGCCTGCGGCGGGGATGCCGCCCCCGTCCTTTCCGTGGCACGCCGCGCAGCGCTGCTCGAAGAGCGTCGCGCCGCGGCCCGCGTCGGGGGTGCGCGCCGGTGCCGTCAAGGCGCGAAAGCCGCGACCTTCGACGCTCGCGCCGGTCGGCACGCCTGCGGACAGCCAGGCGACGTAGGCCATCAGCGCCCGCATCGGCGCGCCGTCGACGTCGATCGGCCTGCCGTTCATCGAGCGGCGGAAGCAATCGTTGACGCGGTCAGCGAGCGTCTCGACCCGTCCGCTGCGCGCGAAGTACTCCGGGAACACGCCCCACAGTCCGACCAGGGGCGCGGCGTACGCGATCGTCCCGGCATTGAGATGGCACGACGAGCAATTGAGGCCGTTGCCGACGTTGTCGGGCAGAGCCGCCTTGGTCGCGTTCATGATCGACAGGCCCTGCCGGACGGCGGCACCGAGCGGGCCCTCCGGCATCGTCTGCGGCCCCGGCACGTCCATGGGCACGGCTCGGGGCGCGACGTCCGCCGCGACGGTGGCATGCGCGACCACGCACGCGACCAGCGCGATCCATGCCTTCCAGGTCTTCACGCACGCTCCGCGTCACGTTGCAGCGA
>DATLIR010000024.1:0-12627 GCA_035539315.1 Casimicrobiaceae bacterium | reverse complement strand
GCGGGATCGTTGACCGGCAGCTTCGAGCACATGTCGACGTAGGTGCCGTTGGGCATCGAGTCGTCGAGCGCGAGGATCGCGTCGGCGAACGCGTCGACGGTGCGCATCTCGGCGCAGTCCGGGTGGTCGCGCTGGAAGATCGAGTGGACGAATGCGCGGTCGATCGGCCGGCGGTTGGTCTTCGTGAACTCGGGCAGCTTCTTGCGCCGCTGCTCGAGCGTCGGGCTGCCTTCGCCGGTCCAGACGTACGCATCGAGCGCGAGGCGCGCGACGCGCTCGGGGTGGCGCTCGGCGAACAATCCGGCACGCAGCGCGCCCGACGAGATCCCGTAGACGAGGAACTGCTTCACGCCGCGCGTGCGCATGATGTACGAGGTCGCCGCGGCAAGATCGTCGGCGCCGTTCGCGATGTCGCACGGGATGTCGCGATGCTTGCTGCTGCGTCCGTAGCCTTCCATGTCGACGGTCCAGCACGCGAAGCCGCGTTTGGTGAACCAGTCCATCACCGACGAGTCCGGGCGGCCGGGGACGGTGAGGTCGAAGGTCGGCGTCGATGCCATCGACGAGCCGTGCACGAACAGGACGGTGGGCTTGCCGTCGGGCCGGCCCACGTACTTCTCCCACAGGAACAGGCGGACGTCGCCCTTGTGCGTCCAGTGCTCGACGCCGGTGACGGCGGCCGGCGTGTCCGTGGCGGCGGTGGCGGTCATGCGATCTCCGGCCGAAGCGTTCAGTCGATCTTGGCGCCGGTCTCGGCGATGACGCGCGCCCAGCGGTCCTTCTCGGCGCGGAAGAACGTGCCGAACGCGGCGGGCGTCGAGGCCACGATCTCGAGATTGTGGCCGGCGTAGTAGGCCTTGACCTCGGGCAGTGTCATCACCGCGGCGAGCTCGCGGTGCAGCTTGTCGACGATCGGTTGCGGCGTGCCCCTCGGCGCGAGAATTCCGAGCCACACGTAGGCTTCGTAGCCGGGCAGCCGCTCGGCGATCGCCGGGAGGTCGGGAAGCGACTCGGCGCGCTTCGCGCCGGTGGTCGCCAGCGCGCGGAGCTTGCCCGCCTGGATGTGGCCCATCATGCCGGCCGTGCCCGGGATCGCGACCGGGACCGTGCCGCCGAGCAGGTCGGCGGTGGCCTGCGCGCTGCCCTTGTAGGGAATGTGGTTCATCCGAAGCCCGGCCATCGACGCGAACATCGCGGCGAACAGGTGCTGGCCGCTGCCGTTGCCCGACGACGCGTAGTCGACCTTGCCGGGGTTGTCGCGCACGTAGGCGATGAACTCGTCGAGCGTCTTCGCGGGGAACGACGGATGCACGACGAGCACGCCCGGCTCCTCGCCGATCAGCATCACCGGCGCGAAATCCTCGATCGGGTCGAACGGCAGCTTGCGGTATAGCGTCGCGCTGATCGTGTTGGTCTGCGAGGCGAGCAGCAGCGTGTAGCCGTCGGGCGCGGACTTCGCGACCTCGCCGGTGCCGAGCGTGGCGCCGGCGCCGGGCTTGTTCTCGACGATGACCTGCTGCCCGAGCCGCTCGCCGAGCTTCTGCGCGACCAGCCGCGTCGGGCCGTCGACCGCGCCCCCGGGCGAGAATGGCACGACGATGCGGATGGGCCGCGTCGGGTAGTCCTGCGCGAACGCAGCGGAGGCGAGGGCCAATGCCGCGCCGGCGAGCGCGACGGCGAGGGGTCGAACGAGCGATCGGACGGGCATCATGGCGGCGGCTTCCGGAGCATTGAGGGAGGCGCTCCGCGTCAGGCGCGGGCGTGGTAGCGGGCGATCGCCTCGGCGTAGTCGTGCTCGACGCCCGCGATCGAATCGGCCTCGATGCCGAGGTCGCGCAGCAGCCCGTCGTGCAGACCGTAGACGAAGCCGTGCAGCGTGACCGGCTGGCCGCGCGCCCAGGCATCCTGCACGATCGTCGTGCGCGCGACGTTGGTGACCTGGTCGATCACGTTGAGCTCGCACAGGCGGTCGACGCGGCCGTCCGCGCCGGCTGCTTGCGCGAGCACGTCGCGGTAGCGCATGGCGACGTCCTGGACGTGCCTGAGCCAGTTGTCGATCAGGCCGTGCGCCGAGTTCTCGAGCGCGGCCCTGATGCCGCCGCAGCCGTAGTGGCCGACGACGATCACGTGCTCGACCTTCAGGACGTCGACCGCGTACTGGAGCACGGCGAGGCAGTTGAAGTCGGTGTGCACGACGACGTTGGCGACGTTGCGGTGGACGAACAGCTCGCCCGGCGCGAGGCCGACGATCTCGTTGGCCGGCACGCGGCTGTCGGCGCAGCCGATCCACAGGTAGCGCGGGGCCTGCTGCGCGGCGAGCTCCCGGAAGAACCCGGGCCGGCGCGCCGTGACGTCGGCGGCCCACGCGCGGTTGCGGTCGAGCAGGGGGCGGATCGAGGCCATGGCGGGAGGCGCCATGATACCGGCCCGTGGGTCGGGCTTCAGCCCGACACGCCTCGCCGGGCTGAAGCCCGACCCGCAAAGGGCGTACAATCGATCAACGTCGGACCGAAGCGCGGGCCGGCGTTTTTTGCGCCCGGACTCGCGAGGACCGCCATGCGCATCGAAAACGACGTCAAGCTCGACTTCAAGGACGTGCTGATCCGTCCCAAGCGCTCGACGCTCACGACGCGCTCGCAGGTCGACATCTCGCGCGAGTTCCACTTCCGGCACACCGGCACCCAGTACGCCGGCATCCCGATCGTCGCGTCGAACATGGACTCGACCGGGACCTTCGAGATGGCGCGCGCTCTCGACCCGCTCCGGATGTCGGTCGCGCTGCACAAATACTACGAGGTCGACGAGACCGTCGCGTTCTTCCGGGCGCTCGAGCGCAAGAGCGCCGTGTTCTACTCGATGGGCATCCAGGACGCCGACGAGGAGAAGCTCCATGCGGTGATGGCGCAGACGGGCACGGGCGCGGACGCCGCGATCCGCTACCTGTGCGTCGACGTCGCCAACGGCTACACCGAGGGCTTCGTGCGCTTCGTCGCCAAGGTGCGCGCAGCCTATCCGCACGTCGTCATCATGGCGGGCAACGTCGTCACAGGCGAGATGACCGAGGAGCTGATCCTCTCCGGCGCCGACATCGTCAAGGTCGGCATCGGCCCCGGCTCGGTGTGCACGACGCGCAAGATGACCGGCGTCGGCTACCCGCAGCTCTCGGCGATCATCGAGTGCGCCGACGCCGCGCACGGGCTCGAGGGCCACATCTGCGCCGACGGCGGCTGCACGACGCCGGGCGACATCGCCAAGGCGTTCGGCGGCGGCGCCGATTTCGTGATGCTGGGCGGCATGCTCGCCGGGCACGACGAGTCCGGCGGCGAGGTGGTCGAGGTCGACGGCCGGCGCATGATGCGCTTCTACGGGATGAGCAGCCGCCTCGCGATGGACAAGTATGCCGGCGGCGTGGCGAAATACCGCGCGGCCGAGGGCAAGGAGGTGCTGGTCCCGCACCGCGGCCCGGTGGTGGCCACCGCGCAGGAGATCCTCGGCGGCGTCCGCTCCGCGTGCACCTATGTCGGCGCGCGGCGGCTGCGCGAGCTGTCGAAGCGCACGACGTTCGTGCGCGTGACGCAGCAGTTGAACGAGGTGTTCGGGAAGAGCTAGGAAGGCGGCGACAGGCGATGGGCGATAGGCGATGGGACAGGGCGCCGCGCCCGGGTTTACTATCGCCCATCGCCCATCGCCGCCGTGACGGAACGACCATGACCACGCCTCGCACCTTCGCTCGCTCGATCGCAGCGGTCTTTTCGCTGGGCGCGACGCTCGCGCTCGCTCAATACCCCGACCATCCGATCACCATGATCGTGCCGTTCCCGCCGGGCGGCGTGGCCGACACGGTCGCGCGGCCGGTGGCCGAGGCGCTGACGCGAGAGCTCAAGCAGCCGGTCGTGATCGAGAACAAGCCCGGCGCCGGCGGCGCGATCGGCATGGGGCTCGTCGCCAAGGCGAAGCCCGACGGCTATACGGTGCTGCTCGCGCTCGCGTCGCTGACCGTGTTGCCCGAGGCCGACAAGGTGCTCGGCCGTGCGCCGCAGTACCAGATCCCGGACCTGCGGCCGATCGCGCGCTATACCGCGGATCCCACGGTGCTCGCGGTGCGGGCCGAGTCGCCGTGGAAGACCTACGGCGAATTCATCGCCGCGGCGCGGGCCGACCCCGGCAAGCTCACGTTCGGCTCGTCGGGCAACTACGGCACGATGCACATGCCGATGGCGATGCTCGCGCTCGCGCAGAACGTCCAGCTGACGCATGTTCCCTACACCGGTGCTGGCCCGGCGATCGTCGGCCTGCTCGGCGGCCAGGTCGACGCGATCGCGACCGGGCCGGCGACGATCGTGCAGCACGTCAAGGGTGGCAAGGTGCGCGTGCTCGCGCACTGGGGCGAGGCGCGCCTCGCATCGCTGCCCGACGTGCCGACGCTGCGCGAGCTGGGCGTGCCGGTCGACTACGCGCAATGGTCGGGACTGTTCGTGCCCGCGGGCGTGCCGGAGCCGATCGTCGCGCGACTGCGCGAGGCGGCCAGGGCGGTGGCGAGCGACGATCGCGTGAAGCAGGTGCTGGGCACCGCGGGGAGCCCGATCCTCTACCTCGACGCACCGGAGTTCCAGCGCTACGTCGACGCGGATGCGGTGAAGATGACCGAGGTGGTGCGCAAGGTCGGCAAGCTCGAGTAGCACGCCGAAAAGCGGTACGCCCCGAGATGCCCGGCCGCGAGGGTCTCGGGTAAAATCCCGCTTTACGCGCGTCCCTCGAGAATGCCCGACTTCCTCGCGTTGCCCGGCCGCTCGGCCGCCTCGTCGTTCCGCCTCCAGAAGCTCCTCGACAGTCTGCATGCCGCACGGCCGGCGACGCCGATCGCCGCGCTCGCCGCGCGCTACCGCCACTTCGTCGACCTCGCGAGGCCGCTCGAGCCGGCCGAGCGTTCGGTCCTCGACCGTCTGCTGACCTATGGACCGCGCGACGACGGCACAACGCAAGGCGCTCCGGCATTCGTCGTGGTGCCGCGTCCCGGCACGATCTCGCCGTGGTCGTCGAAGGCGACCGACATCGCGAACAATTGCGGCCTTCACGCGGTGCGCCGCATCGAGCGCGGGGTCGATTGGCACGTGACGCTGCGCGACGGCGCAAAGCTCGATCCCGCCGACCGCGACGCGCTCGTCCCGCGGGTGCACGACCGAATGACCGAGGCCGTCCTCGACCTTCCGTCGCAGGCGCGAGCGCTGTTCGCGCACGTCGCGCCGCGTGCGCTCGAAACCGTGCCGCTGATCGCGCGAGGGCGTGGGGCTCTGGTGGACGCGAACGCGGCACTCGGGCTCGCGCTCGCGGACGACGAGATCGACTACTTCGACGCGAGCTTCCGCGCACTCGGCCGCGACCCGACCGATGTCGAGCTGATGATGTTCGCGCAGGCGAACTCCGAGCACTGCCGGCACAAGATCTTCAACGCGAGCTGGGTGGTCGACGGCGTGCCGCAGCCGAAGAGCCTGTTCGCGATGATCCGCGACACGCATGCGGCGCGTCCGCAGCACACGATCGTCGCCTACTCCGACAACGCCGCGGTGATGGAGGGTGCGCGCGTGATGCGCTACTACCCGGACGGCGACGGGCGCTACGGTGCGCACGACGTGCTCACGCACACGCTGATGAAGGTGGAGACGCACAACCATCCGACCGCGATCGCGCCGTTCCCGGGCGCAGCGACCGGTTCCGGCGGCGAGATCCGCGACGAGGGCGCGACGGGCACGGGCGCCAAGCCCAAGGCCGGGCTGGTCGGCTACACGGTGTCGCACCTGCGCGTGCCCGGGCGCGTCGAGCCGTGGGAAGGGCCGCTCGACAAGCCCGCGCGCATCGCGTCGCCGCTTGACATCATGCTCGAGGGGCCGATCGGCGCAGCGTCGTTCAACAACGAGTTCGGCCGGCCCAACCTCGGCGGCTATTTCCGCACCTTCGAACAGGTGGTCGACGGCGAGGTGCGCGGCTACCACAAGCCGATCATGATCGCCGGCGGCGTCGGCAACATCGACGCGCGCCACACGCACAAGCACCCGCTGGCGGAGGGAACCCTGATCGTGCAGCTCGGCGGCCCCGGATTGCTGATCGGGCTGGGGGGCGGCGCAGCCTCGTCGATGGCGACCGGCGTCAACACCGCCGACCTCGACTTCGACTCGGTGCAGCGCGGCAACGCCGAGATCGAGCGGCGGGCGCAGGAGGTCATCGACCGCTGCTGGCAGCTGGGCGACGCCAACCCGATCCTGTCGATCCACGACGTGGGGGCGGGCGGCCTCTCCAACGCGCTGCCCGAGCTGGTGCACGGGGGAGGTGCCGGAGGCGGATTCGACCTCGCCGCGGTGCCGTCGGGCGAGAGCGGCATGTCGCCGCGCGAGATCTGGTGCAACGAGGCGCAGGAGCGCTACGTGCTCGCGCTCGATCCGGCGGACCTCGGCGCGTTCGACGCGATCTGCCGCCGCGAGCGCTGTCCCTACGCGGTGGTCGGCCGTGCGCGCGCCGACGGGCGGCTCGTCGTCGAGGATCCGCGCTTCCGCAACCGGCCGGTCGACGTGCCGCTCGACGTGATCCTGGGCAAGCCGCCGCGCATGACGCGCGAGACGAGGCGCACGTCGAAGCGGCGCGGGTCGCTCGACCTGGCGTCTCTCACGCTCGACGAAGTGGTGCGCCGCGTGCTCCGCTTTCCGGCGGTGGCCGACAAGACCTTCCTCATTACGATCGGCGATCGCACGGTCGGCGGCCTGTGCTCGCGCGATCCGATGGTGGGGCCGTGGCAGGTGCCGGTGGCCGACGTCGCCGTGACGCTGATGGACTTCACCGGGCATGCGGGCGAGGCGATGGCGATGGGCGAGCGCACGCCCGTGGCGCTGATCGACGGCCCGGCGTCGGGGCGCCTGGCGGTCGCCGAGGCGATCACCAACCTCCTCGCGGCCGACGTCGGCGCGCTTTCGCGGGTCAAGCTCTCGGCGAACTGGATGGCACCGGCCGGTCATCGCGACGAGGACGCGGTGCTGCTCGATACGGTGCGCGCGGTGAGCGAGTTCTGCATCGCGCTGGGCGTGTCGATCCCGGTCGGCAAGGACTCGATGTCGATGCGCACCGCGTGGCGCGATGGGACGGTCGACAAGGCGGTGACGGCGCCGGTGTCGCTGGTCGTCACCGCGTTCGCCCCGGTCGGCGATGCGCGGCGCACCACGACGCCGCTCCTGACTCGCACCGCGGGGGCGCGCCTCGTCTGGCTGCAGGCCCATCCAGGCCGCCATCGCCTCGGCGCAAGCGCGCTGGCGCAGGTGGCCGGCCAGCTCGGCGACATCGCGCCGGACGTCGAGCCCAAGGCGCTCGGCGCGCTGGTCGGCGCGGTGACGAAGCTGCGCGAGCGCGGAGCGCTCCTCGCCTACCACGACGTCGGCGACGGCGGCGTGCTGGTCTCCCTCGCCGAGATGGCGTTCGCCTCGCGCGTCGGCCTGGACATCCGCCTCGACGATTTCGCGGGCGACCCGCTCGCGGTGCTGTTCGCCGAGGAGATCGGCGCGGTGGTCGAGGTGCGGGCCGACGCGGTCGAGCGAACGCTCGCCGACGCGCGGGCCGCCGGCCTCGCGGCGCAGGTCGTCGCGACCGTCGCGACGCACGATCGCGTGCGCGTGACGCGCCGCGATGCGCTGCTGCTGGACGTCGCTCGCGACGACCTGCACCGCGAGTGGTCGACGCTGACGCACGCGATGCAGCGGCTGCGCGACCTGCCGCAGGCGGCCGACCAGGAGCATGCGCGCATCGGCGATGCGCACGACGCGGGCCTCGCCCCCATCGTCAAGCGGCTACCCGCGACGGTATCGATCGCCACCGGTGCGCGCCCCCGCGTGGCCGTGCTGCGCGAGCAGGGCGTCAATGGTCAGGTCGAGATGGCGGCGGCATTCGACCGGGCGGGATTCGAGGCGTGGGACGTCCACACGACCGACCTGGCGTCGGGGCGCCACCGCCTCGACGGGTTCGCCGGCATCGTCGCCTGCGGCGGCTTCTCGTACGGCGACGTGCTCGGCGCCGGCGAAGGCTGGGCGAAGACGATCCTGTTCGACGCGCACCTCGCCGACGCGTTCGCATCTTTCTTCGCGCGGGCCGATTCCTTCGCGCTGGGCGTGTGCAACGGCTGCCAGATGATGAGCGCGCTCGGCGATCTCGTGCCGGGGGCGGCGCATTGGCCGCGCTTCGTCCGTAACTTCTCCGAGCAGTTCGAGGCGCGTCTCGTGCTGGTCGAGGTCCCGCGCTCGCCGTCGCTCTTTTTTCGCGGCATGGAAGGTAGCCGGCTGCCGGTCGCCACGGCGCACGGCGAAGGCTATGCCGAATTCCGGGACGCGGCGCACCTGGCCGCGGCGCGTCCGCTCGTCGCGCTGCGCTTCGTCGACGGGCGCGGACGGCCGACGGAGGCCTATCCGCACAATCCGAACGGCTCGCCCGAGGGGATCACCGGACTCACGACAGTCGACGGTCGCTTCACGATCCTGATGCCGCACCCGGAGCGCGTCTGGCGCACCGCGCAACTGTCGTGGGCACCGCGCGAATGGGGCGAGGCATCGCCCTGGCTCGCGCTGTTCCAGAATGCGCGTGCCGCGCTGGGGTAAGCTTGGAACGACGTGCGTCGTTCGTACGTGGTTCCGGGAGTGACATCGTATGAAGCTCAAGGTCTACGCGATCGACGGCATCACGCCGGTAGTCGATCCCGCCGCGTTCGTGCACCCGTCGGCGGTGCTGATCGGCGACGTGTTCGTCGGCGCCGGCTGCTACGTGGGTCCGTGCGCTTCGCTGCGGGGCGACTTCGGCCACATCGATGTGCGCGCGGGCGCGAACATCCAGGATTCGTGCATTCTGCACGGCTTCCCCGGCCTCGGCACCGTCGTCGAGGAGGACGGCCACATCGGCCACGGCGCGGTGCTGCACGGCTGCACGGTGCAGCGCAACGCGCTGGTCGGCATGAACGCCGTGGTGAACGACCATGCGATAGTGGGTGAGTCGTCGATCGTCGCCGCGATGGCGTTCGTCAAGGCTCAGATGGTGATCCCGCCGCGCACGCTCGCAGCAGGCATTCCGGCGCGCGTCGTGCGCGCGCTCACCGATATGGAGCTCGCCTGGAAGGTCGAGGGCACCGAGCAGTACCAGGAGCTCGCGCGGCGCTCGCTCGCCACCATGCGCGCGGTCGACCCGTTGCCCGCGCCCGAGCCGGGACGCAAACGCCTCGAGCTGCCCGAGATGCTGCCGCTGTCGGTCCTGAAATCGCGCGGCCGCTGAGCCTGCCATGGATACCGCGGCGCCCGTGACGCGCCTTGCGAACCCGCTCGCCGAGCACGTCTGGCGGACGCGGTACCGGTTCGAGGACGAGCCATCGATCGACGCGACCTTCGATCGCGTGGCGCGCGCGCTCGCCGAGGCCGAGCCGCGCGAGCGCGAGCGGTGGACGCGGCGCTTCCGCGACGCGCTCGACGGCTTCCGCTTCCTGCCCGGCGGGCGCATCCTCGCCGGCGCCGGCACCGGCCGGCGCGTCACGCTCATGAACTGCTTCGTCATGGGCACGCTCGACGATTCGCTGTCCGGCATCTTCGCCGCGCTCGCCGAGGCCGCCGTCACGCTGCAGCAGGGCGGCGGCGTCGGCACCGACTTCTCGCCGCTGCGTCCCAAGGGCGCGCGAACCGACGCGACCGGCGGTCGCAGCTCGGGCCCGGTGTCGTTCATGCAACTGTGGGAGCAGATGTGCGCGACGGTGACCGACACCAGCCCGCGGCGCGGCGCGATGATGGGCGTGATGGCCTGCGACCATCCCGACATCCATGCGTTCGTCGCGGCGAAGCGCGCGGCCGGCAAGCTCACCCACTTCAACGTCTCGGTGCTCGCCTACGACGCGTTCATGCGCGCGGTCGTCGACGACGGGCCCTGGAAGCTCGCGTTCCCGCGCTTCGGCACCGAGCGCACGATTCGCGCGCGCGACCTGTGGGACGCGATCGTCGGCGGCGCGTACGCGTCGGCCGAGCCGGGTGTCCTGTTCATCGACCGCATTCGCGCCGAGGACAACCTCGCCTACTGCGAGACGATCAGCGCGACCAATCCGTGCGGCGAGATCCCGCTGCCGCCCTACGGCGCCTGCGACCTGGGGTCGATCAACCTCGCGGCGTTCGTGCGCGATCCGTTCACGTCCAGGTCGCGGCTCGACCTCGCCGCGGTCGGCGCACTGGTGCCGGTCGCGGTACGCATGCTGGACAACGTGTGGACGGTGACGCGCTTCCCGGTACCGGCGCAGGGCGAGCAGGGCCGCTCGTCGCGGCGCCTCGGGCTCGGCATCACCGGGCTAGGCGACGCGCTCGCGATGCTGGGGCTGCGCTACGATGGCGACACTGCGCGCACCGTCGCTGCCGACGCGATGCGCACGATCACCGAGCATGCGTACGCCGCGTCGGTCGAGCTCGCGCGCGAGCACGCGCCGTTCCCGCGCTTCGAGCGCGAACCGTTCTGCGGCGCCCCGTTCGTGGCGCGCCTGCCGCGCGAGCTACGCGATGCGATCGCCCGCCACGGCCTGCGCAACAGCCACCTGACCGCGATCGCTCCGGCCGGCACGATCAGCGTGCTGGCAGGCGGGGTGTCGTCGGGCATCGAGCCAATCTTCGCGCTCGAGGGGAGCCGACGCGTGCGCCAGGAGGACGGCTCGTTCGCCGAGGTGTCCACGGCGTGTCCGGCGCTGCTTGCGTGGCGCACCCAGTCGGGCAACGGCGCTGCAACTCCCGACGCGTTCGTCATCGCGACCGCGATCGGACCCGAGGCGCAACTCCTCATGCAGGCGGCGCTGCAGCCGCACGTGGACAACGCGATCTCGAAGACCACCAACGTCGCCGCCGACATCGACTACCTGTCGTTCGAAGGCATCTACCGGCGCGCGTTCGAGCTGGGGCTCAAGGGGTGCACGGTGTTCCGCCCCAATGCGGTGACCGGGTCGATCCTGCGCTGACGGAGGATTGCCGCCGAGGCGCGTCAGGCGACGATCACGAGATGATCTCGTTGGCGCGGACCAGGACCGACGGCGGAACCGCGAGCCCGAGCGCCCTGGCCGTGGCGAGATTGATCGCGAGGTCGAACTTGATCGGCAGCTCGATCGGGAGGTCGCCGGCCCGCGCGCCGCGCAGGATGCGGTCGACGAAGCCGCCAGCCCGCCGGTTGATGTCGGGCAGGTCGGGGCCATAGCTCATCAGCAGCCCCGCGTGCGCGAATTCGCGGAATGCCGCGATCGCCGGCAGCCGGTGCTCGAGCGCTAGGTTGGCCACCTGCGCCCGCGCCGGGAGCAGGAGGCCGCCCGATGCCACGAGGGTCGCATCGGCCCCGCGCTGCTTCATCTGCGCGAACGCGCCGGGCAGCTCGCCCGCTTCTCGCACGCGGACCGGGGCCAGCACCTCAAGGTCCAGGACGCGCGCGGCGGCCGCCAGCGGTAGCTCCCATTGCCGGCGATAGATCTCGACGTCGAAGTCCCATAGCACCGCGACCCGCCTCGTGCGCACTGCGACCGACTTCAGCACCTCGAGCTGCTTCTTGAAGCGGTCGGGCTCCGCATACGTGAGCCCGGTGACGTTCCCACCGGGGCGGCCGAGGCTTTGCGCGATGCCTTCGGCGACCGGATCGCTGCTGCTCGCGACCATCACGATCGGGATCGTCCTCGTGGCCTTGCGCGCGGGCTCCAGCGGCGCCGGGCCGATCACCAGGATCACATCTACCCTGTTGCGCACAAGCCCGGCGGCGAGCTCGGGCAGGCGCTCCTCGCGACCCTTGGCGTCCGGGTAGTCGATCGCGAGCGTACTGCCCGGGACGTAGCCGCGTTCGCGCAATCCCTCCAGGAGCGCGTCGGTGAAGGGATTCGCGACGTCGGGATTGCGCATCGACAGGATGCCGATGCGCGCAACTCGTCCGCTCGCCGGCGCTTGCGCGTGCGCCGGCGTGGCCAGCGCGCCGATCGCCATGCCCGACAGGAAGGTGCGCCGATCCATCGTGGTGACGTAAGGCCCGGAGTTGCGGTCCGGCAATTCTACGTCGCGGCGGCGGTTCGGCGGTTTCGCGACGACGCCGGATACGGTTGACGCCCCAGGGTCAACGGCGTAGCGTCCCGCGCACGCAATCGCTGCGCCTGCGTCAGGAGATGCCATGCCAGCGGGAATGGCGTTCGGCCACTGCATCGAGCGCGCGAGCGCACGCGCGGTAGCGTTTCGCGTCGCGCGACGTCGGCTCGCCTTCGCCGGCGCCGCGATCGCGCTTGCCGGCGTTCCGGCGCTCGCCGCGCCCCGTGCGAACGCGCGCATCGGCTACCTCGAGCGCGTCAAGGAAAGCGACGGGGAGATGCTGTACCGCGACTTCGTCGAGGCGATGCAGGCGAAGGGCTACCTGACCGGACGCAACCTGCTCATCTTGCGGCGCTCGGGGAACGCGCAGCCCGAGCGGCTCCGCTCGCTTGCCGCCGCTCTCGCGAACGAGAAGCTCGACCTGATCGTCGCGACGACGACCGAGGCCGCGAAGGCGGCGAGAGTCGCGGCGCCCAGGACGCCGGTCGTGTTCGTGATCTCGGGCGACCCGGTGCTCGAGGGCTTGGTCGCGAGC
>DATLIR010000023.1:0-18908 GCA_035539315.1 Casimicrobiaceae bacterium | reverse complement strand
GCCTACGAGACACCCGCGCGCGACGGGCTCGTGGTCGACGAGGGCGTGCTGGTCGAGATCGTGCGTCCCGGCACCGGCGACCCGGTGCCCGCCGGCGAGGTCGGCGAGGTCGTCGTCACGACGCTGAACAACACCGACTATCCGCTGATCCGCTTCGGCACCGGCGACCTCTCCGCCTTCCTGCCGGGACGCACGATCTCGACCAGCACGCCCTCGTCGACCACGAGCCCGTCGCGCGCCGGCGTCTCGTAGGCGATGCTGCCGAGGTCGGCCGACGCGTACACCTGGTAACCGGCGATGCCGCGTGCGAGGAACGCGTCGCGCAGCGCGGCGGGGAACGCCTCCGCGGACAACAGCGCCTTCTTCAGGCTCGCGAGCGACACGCCGGACTCGTCGGCCTTCTCGAGCAGGATGCGCAGGAACGACGGCGTGCCGACGTAGCCGTCCGGCTTCAGCTCGGCCATCGCCTGCACCTGCTGCTCGCTTTGCCCGGTGCCGGCCGGGAAGACCGTGCAGCCGAGCGCGTGCGCGCCGGTCTCGAGCATCGAGCCGGCCGGCGTGAAGTGGTACGCGAACGCGTTGTGAACGAGGTCGCCGGCACGAAAACCGGCGGCGTACAGCGCGCGTGCGAGTCGCCAGTAGTCGGGCGTCGCGCCTTCCGGCTCGTAGATCGGCCCGGGCGAGGCGAACACGCGCTTCGCGCCGGCGCGCCCGCCGCCCCAGCCGGTCGCCGCGAACCCGCCGAACGGGCGCTCGGACTTCTGGCGCTCGCCGAGCTCGGACTTGCGTGTCACCGGCAGCCGGGCCAGCGCTTCGCGCGTGGTGATCGACGCGGCATCGACGTCGGCGAACAGGCGCGCGTAGGCAGGCGCATGCGCTTTCGCATGCGCGACCTGGCGCGGCAGGCGCTCGAGGATCGCGCGCTCGCGCGCCTCGGGATCGCGCGTCTCGAGCGCGTCGTAGTGGTCGCTCATCGGCGTGATCGCGGAGCGACCGCCGCGCTGGCGGCGAGCCCGTCGCGGAAGCGGCGTGGCAACTTCGCGGCGACCAGCGCGTGCGAGCGCTCGACCAGCGCGCGCGCCTCGGCGTCGGACAGCGCCCGGGCGTCGGCGACCTGCACCCAGCGGGCGCGCGCGAGGTAGGGGGCCGGCACGATGCCGGGCCGGTCGGTGAGCTCGAGGAAGCGCTCGGCATCGACCTTGAACGCGACGTTCGCGGCGCGCCCGCCCTCGATGCCGAACACCGCATACATCTTGCCGCCGACCGAGGCGCATTCGTCGGCGCCCCATTTGACGTCGATCACCGCACCGGGCAGCGTCGCGGCATGCTTGCGTAGCGATTCGAGCTTCATCGTGTCCTCACGCGGAATGGCCGCGCGCGTCGGGGGGCAGCACGGCCGAGGCGGCGGCCGGACCGTAGCGGCCGAGCTTGCGCATCGCGACCTGGCAAAACGCGGGCGCGGTCGCGGCGGGCACGGCGCAAGGGGACGCCGGCGCGGCGTCAGGCCAGCCAGCGCTTGCGCCGGCGGTAATGCTTGACGTCGCGGAAGCTCTTGCGTCCGGCGGTCGAGAGGCCGAGGTAGAACTCCTTGACGTCCTCGTTCGAGGCGAGGTCGGCGGCGGCGCCGTCCATCACGACGCGGCCGTTCTCGAGGATGTAGCCGTAGTTCGCGTAGCGCAGCGCGACCATCGTGTTCTGCTCGGCGAGCAGGAAGCTCACGCGCTCCTTGCGGTTCAGGTCGCAGACGATCTCGAAGATCTCCTCGACGATCTGCGGCGCGAGCCCCATCGACGGCTCGTCGAGCAGGATCATCGTCGGGCGCGCCATCAGCGCGCGTCCGATCGCGGTCATCTGCTGCTCGCCTCCGGACGTGTAGCCCGACTGGCTCGTGCGCCGCTGCTTGAGCCGCGGGAAGTAGTGGTAGACGCGCTCGAGCGCCTCGGCGAGCGCGACGCGCCCGACCTTGCGCGTGAACGCGCCGGTGAGCAGATTCTCCTCGACCGTCAGGTGCTGGAAGCAATGGCGCCCCTCCATCACCTGGCAGACGCCCATGAGCACCAGCTGGTTGGCCGTCAGCTTGTCGACGCGCCGTCCCTTGAACTCGATCGTGCCCTTGGTGACGTCGCCGCGCTCCGCCGACAGCAGGTTGGAGATCGACTTCAGCGTCGTGCTCTTGCCCGCCCCGTTGGCCCCGAGCAGCGCGACGATGTGGCCTTCCGGCACCTCGAGCGAGACGCCCTTCAGCACCAGGATCACGTGGTCGTAGATGACCTCGATGTTGTTGACCGACAGGTACTTCGCCGCAGCGGTCGCAGGGGCCGCGGTCGGGGCGTGGGCGGAGGCAGGGGCGGTCATCGCGGGATATGCGGCAGGCGGCGCGCCCCGTTCCGGGTGCTGGCCGGGTCAGGCGACGCCGTCGCCGGGGGAAGAAGGCCGGGGCGAGGGCAGTCCCTCGCCGCGGCCCTCTCCCGCATGCGCGGGAGAGGGGAGGGAGCGACCCCTCAGGACTCCTTGCCGCAGTCGCGCGGGGTGATGTTCTTCTCCTTGGCGTATGCCGCGGCCGATTGCTCGATCATCCCGCGGACGAGCTCGCGGTCCGGGGTGATCCAGTCGGTGATCACGATCCACTTGTTGCCGTCCCACTGCTGGAACTTGACCGCCCCGCCACCCTCGTGGTCGGCGCAGGTCACCTTGAGCGGCTGCATGAAGGACGCTGCGCCCAGTTCCTTGAGACGCGCTTCGCTAATCGACAGGTTCTCGAGGCCCCAGCGGATCTGCTCGCCGGTCAGCGGCTTCTTGCCGAACCGCTCCTGCGCCTTCCGGATCGCCTCGACCGTCACGATGCCGTGCACGACCCCGCGGTTGTAGTAGATGCTGCCGATGCGCGTCTGGTCCTCCATCTCGCCCTTGCCCTTGGCGTAGATGTACTTCTTGATCTCGCCGATTACCGGGAAGTTGGTGCCGGCGACGTTGAACCCGGCCGCAATGTAGCCCTTGGCCGCGGCGCCCGCCGGGATCGTGTCCTCCTCCGCGCCCGACCACCAGACGCCGATGATGTGGTCGCGCGGGAAGCCGACCTTCGCGGCGGCCTTCAGCGCCACGGGGTTCATCACGCCCCAGCCGCGCAGGATCACCCAGTCGGGCTTGATCTGGCGCACCTGCAGCCACTGCGCGCCCTGCTCGTTGCCCGGATGCGGAACCGGGATGTGCGTGACGGTGAAGCCGTACTTCTTCGCCTGCGCGTCGAGGACCGGGATCGTCTCCTTGCCGTAGGCCGAGTCGTGATAGATGTTCACGATCTTCTTGTCCTTCAGCTTGTCCATCCCCCCTTCCTTCGAGCCGATGAACTTGATCTTCGCGGTGTTCTGCGACCAGTAGTTGGTGATCAGCGGGAAAACGTAGGGGAACACGCGGCCGTCGGAGGCGTCGGTGCGCCCGTAGCCGATCGACACCACCGGGATCTTGTCGGCGGCGGCCTTCTCGATGAGCGAGTAGGTGATCCCGGTCGACAGCGGGTGCACCATCGTCGCGCCGGTCGGGCCCTTCTTCTTCAGCCGCTCGTAGCACTCGACGCCGCGCGCGTTGTTGTACTCGGTCTCGCACTTCTCGTAGGTCAGCTTGACCCCGTTCACGCCGCCTTCGCGCGCGTTGATCATGTTCACGTAGTCGATCATCCCGCCGAAGATGCCGGAGCCTCCGGGGGCGTAGGGCCCGACCCAGTAGCCGTTCATCGGGATGAATTGCTCGTTCTGCGCATGCGCCGCGCCGGCGATGCCGAGCAGCGCGAGGCCCAACAGGGCCGGTTTGAACTTCATGGGGCTCCTCCTAGCGGGGATGAAGCGTTTCCGGTGCGGAAACACCGGCTCAGCATTGGCGAGAGCGCCACCCATGTCAATGGGCGGCGTCCCGGCGCGGACGGAAGGTCGGGGGGCCGCGCCGGCGGCGGATTATTGCGCTGCACCATCAGTGCGGGAACGGCCACAGGCGCAGCTTCTCCTTGGCGATCTGCCACAGGCGCGCCAGCCCGTGCGGCTCCACCACCAGGAAGAAGATGATCAGCGCGCCGAACACGATCAGTTCGAGGTTGGACATCAGGCCCGGCGGCAGCTGCAGGCCGAGGCCGTTCTCGATGACCGGCGCCAGCGAGTTGAGGAAGATCGGCAGGAGCACGATGAATGCGGCGCCGAGGAAGGAGCCGAGGATGCTCCCGACGCCGCCGATGATGACCATGAACAGCACGCGGAACGACAGGTCGAGGTTGAAGCCTTCCGGCTCGACCGTCCCCAGGTAGGCGTACGCGTACAGCGCGCCAGCGACGCCGCAGTAGAACGAGCTCACTGCGAACGCCATCAGCTTCGTGGGCATCAGCCGGATCCCGATGACCGCCGCCGCGACGTCCATGTCGCGCACGGCCATCCAGGCCCGCCCGACCGAGCTTCGCACCATGTTCTTGGCGGCGAGGGCGAGCACGACCACGATCGACAGCGTCAGCAGGTACTTCGAGACCGGGCTGTCGAACGCGTAGCCGAGGATCTCCATCTTCTGCGTGCTGATCACGCCCGACGTGCTGTGGTTGGAGAACCAGGGGAAATGCGTCAGCGCCCAGACGACGAAGAACTGCGCGGCGAGCGTCGCCACGGCGAGGTAGAAGCCCTTGATGCGGAGGCTCGGCAGCCCGAAGAGGATGCCGATGAGCGCGGCGCACAGGCCGGCCAGCACGAACGCCGCGAGGATGGGCATCCCGGGGACGCGCAGCACGAAGTTGTAGGCGGCAAACGCGCCGACCGCCATGAAGGCCGCCGTGCCGAGCGACAGCTGGCCCGCGTAGCCGGTGAGGATGTTGAGCCCGATCGTCGCGAGCGCGAAGATCAGGAACGGAATCAGGATCGCGGACAGCCAGTACTGGTTGGCGAGCAATGGGATCGCGCCGTACGCGACGACCAGCAGCGCGACGATCACCCACCGGTCCTGCCGGATCGGGAAGACCTGCTGGTCCTCGGCGTACGAGGTCCTGAATTGGCCGGATTCGCGGTAGAGCATTGGCGATAGGCGATGGTCGATGGGCGATAGGAAACGGCGTTGCATCAGCCGCGGCGTCGGCGAATCTCCGGCTCAGGGACGCGCGCGCGGCGCTATTCACCCTCGCCCATCGCCCATCGCCTATCGCCGCCTTTCCTCATACACGGTCGATGTGCTTCTCGCCGAACAGCCCCTCGGGCCGCACGAGCAGGAAGAGCATCGCCAGGACGTACGGGAACCAGCCTTCGATGCCGCCGCCGACGTGCGGGCCGAGGTACACCTCGGCGAGCTTCTCGGAAGCGCCGACGATGAGGCCCCCGATGATCGCGCCGGGAACGGACTCGAAGCCGCCCAGGATCAGCACCGGCAGCGCCTTCAGCGCGAGGAACGTCAGCGCGAACTGCACGCCGTTGCGCGCGCCCCACAGGAGTCCGGCCACCAGGGCGACGAATCCCGCCACCGCCCAGACGATGCCCCAGATCTGCTGCAGCGGGATGCCGACCGCGAGCGCGGCCTGGTGGTCGTCCGCGACCGCGCGCAGCGCGCGGCCGATCCGCGTGCGGCTGAAGAACAGCGCGAGCGACGTGACCAGCACGGCGGCGATGCCGGCCGCGACCAGGTCGAACTTCGAGACGTTCATCCCGGTCGCGTCGGTGATCCACGCGAGCGGCTCGTCCTGGATGCCCAGCTCCAGGTTGTGCGGCTGCGAGCCCCAGAGCAGCTGCGCGAGACCTTCGATGACGAACGTCAGCCCGATGGTTGCCATGAACAGCGTGATCTGCGGCTGGTTGACCAGCGGCCGGAGCACGATCCGCTCGGTCAGGAGGCCCAGCGCGATCATCGCGACCAGCGTCAGCGCGAACGCGATCCAGAAATGCAGGCCCATCTCGACCAGCCCGACGAAGGTCAGCGCGGCGAAGAAGACCATCGCGCCCTGCGCGAAGTTGAAGACGCCGGACGCCTTGTAGATCAGCACGAAGCCGAGCGCCACCAGCGAATACATCACGCCGGAGAGCAGGCCGCCGATGAGGACCTCGAAGAAGAATGACATGGATGCGCTCGCGCGGCGTCGCCTAGTGCGCCACTCCCAGGTAGGCGTCGATCACCGCCTTGTTGTTGCGCACCTCGTCGGGGGTGCCGTCGCCGATCTTGCGGCCGTAGTCGAGCACGACGACGCGGTCGGAGATGTCCATCACCACGCCCATGTCGTGCTCGATCAGCACGATCGTGGTGCCGTACTGCTCGTTGACGTCGAGCACGAAGCGGCACATGTCCTGCTTCTCCTCGACGTTCATGCCGGCCATCGGCTCGTCGAGGAGCAGCATCGTCGGCTCGGCCGCGAGCGCGCGAGCCAGCTCGACGCGCTTCTGCAGGCCGTAGGGCAGCCGCCCGACCGGCGTCTTGCGGATGTGCTGGATCTCGAGGAAGTCGATCACCTCCTCCACCTTCCTGCGGTGCGCGAGCTCCTCGCGGCGCGCTCGCCCGATCCACACCGCCTGCTCGACCACGTTCGCCCGCATCCTGAGGTTGCGGCCGGTCATGATGTTGTCGAGGACGCTCATCCCCTTGAACAGCGCGATGTTCTGGAACGTGCGCGCGATGCCGTTCGTCGCGGCCCGGTGCGTGTTCATCTCGCGGCGCACGTGGCCGCGGAACGTGATCGTGCCCTGCTGCGGGTGGTAGACGCCGTTGATCACGTTGAGCATCGAGCTCTTGCCGGCGCCGTTGGGGCCGATGATCGCGCGCACCTCGTGCTCGCGCACGTCGAAGGTGATGTCGGACAGCGCCTTGACGCCGCCGAACGCCAGCGAGATGTTCTCGAGGCGCAGGATGACGTCGCCGATCGCGTGGGTCACGGGAGCTAGGCCGCCTGCCGGGCGGCTCCCGGCGCGAACGTCTTCGCATCCTCGATGCGCAGGTCGGCCGCGACCCTGCCGGTGCGGCCGTCCTCGAACCGCACCTGCAGCTCGACGTGCTGGGTGCGAAGCCCGCCGTACAGCGCATCGATCAGCACGGCGTACTTCTCGGCGACGAAGCCGCGGCGCACCTTGCGCGTGCGCGTCAGCTCGTCGTCGTCGGGGTCGAGCTCCTTGTTGAGAACGAGGAAGCGCCGGATCTGCGAGTCGGCGAGCCCCGGCTCGCCGGCGAGCTCGGCGTTCACCTCCTCGACGCAGCCGCGGAT
This sequence comes from Casimicrobiaceae bacterium, assembly GCA_035539315.1. Lineage (GTDB taxonomy): Bacteria > Pseudomonadota > Gammaproteobacteria > Burkholderiales > Casimicrobiaceae > VBCG01. Next base: position 11,707 of record DATLIR010000023.1, on the reverse strand, counting down.
CAGCTCGATCACCTCGGGCTTGGCCGCGAGGTCGGCGTAGCCCGAATAGGCGAGCCCGCGCCGCTCCGCCCAGTTGCCGACCGAGCCGAGGTCGATGTTGACGAACGCGCACACCTGGTCGCGGCCGTTGCCGAACACCACCGCTTCCTTGACGTGCGGGTAGAACTTGAGCTTGTTCTCGATGTAGTTGGGCGCGAACATCGCGCCGTTCGCGAGCTTGCCGACGTCCTTCGCGCGATCGATGATGCGGAGCTGGCCATCGGCGCTGAACAGGCCGGCGTCGCCGGTGCGGAAGTAGCCGTCGGGGTCGATCGACTCGGCGGTCGCCTCGGGGCGGTTGTAGTACTCGGTCAGCAGCATCGGGCCGCGGACCAGCACCTCGCCGGTGGCGCCGATCTTGACCTCGACGTGCGGCGCCGGGACGCCCACGGTGTCGAGCCTGACGTCGCCGTTCGGCTGCAGGCAGCAGTAGGCGCAGGTCTCCGTCGAGCCGTAGAGCTGCTTCAGGTTGATGCCGATCGACCGGTAGAACCGGAACAGGTCCGGCCCGATCGCCGCGCCGGCCGTGTACGCGAGGCGGATGCGACCCATGCCGAGCACGTTGCGCAGCGGCCCGTAGACGAGGACCTCGCCCAGCGCGTACGCCAGACGGTCGCCGAGCGGCACCGGCTTGCGGTCGAGGATCTCGGCGCCGCAGCGCCGCGCCACTGCGAGCGACCGATGGAAGATCCAGCGCTTCACGGCGCTCGCGTCCTCCATCCGGATCATCACCTGGGTGCGCAGCCTCTCGAAGATGGCCGGCGGCGCGAAATAGTAGGTCGGCCCGATCTCGCGCAGGTCGGTCATCACGGTGTCGGCCGACTCGGGGCAGTTGATCGTGAAGCCGGTGACGAGCCACTGCGCGAAGCTGAACAGGTGGTCGCCGACCCACGCCATCGGCAGGTACGAGAGCACGCTGTCGTCGGCGGTGAGCCCGTCGAACGTGACGCCGCCCTCGGCGGCCGTCATGAACGCCGTGTGGCTCTGTCGCACGCCCTTGGGCTTGCCGGTCGTGCCCGACGTGTAGAGCATGATCGACACGTCGGCGCCGCGTCCGGCGGCGATCTCGCCGTCGTAGAAGCCGGCGTGCGCGCGGTCGAACGCACGGCCGGCTTCGGTCATCGCGTCGTAGCTCACGACGCCCTCGTAGCCCGCGCCGGAGTAGTTGCGCATGCCGCGACCGTCGTCGTAGATCACGTGCGCGAGCGTCGGCACCTGCGCCCGCGCCTCGAGCATCTTGTCGACCTGCTCCTGGTCCTCGACCAGCGCATAGGCGATGCGCGCATCGTTCAGCACGTAGACGAACTCGTTGGCGGGCGCGTCCTGGTACATCGGCACCGGCACGCCGCCCAGGCACTGGGCGGCGATCATCGACCAGTACAGGCGCGGCCGGTTGTCGCCGATGATCGCCAGGTGGTCGCCGCGCCGGAAACCCATCGACGCGAGGCCGCACGCGAGCGCCCGCACCTCGGCGGCGACCTGGGACCAGGTCCAGGCCTGCCAGATGCCGAGGTCCTTCTCGCGCGTGGCCGGATGGCGCGGCCGGACGCTGGCGTGGTGCAGCATCCGGCGCGGAAACGTGTCGAGCGCCTGGCCCATGCCTTCTCCTCCCGCGGCGCCCGGAAGAAGCGCTCGCGTCTCGAGCGTCGCCTCTAAAGGGCGGTCGCTCGCGCCGCCGGCGTCGTCGCCGGGCCGGCCATCTTAGGTCCTGACGAGGGCGGCGGCAACGCGCTTCGCAAACGCCGGCGCCGCCACGCCGGTGCCCGTAGAATCCGGCCGAGCGGTGCTGCACCTTAGCCGCGCGATCGGGGCCACGGTGTCGCCCCGCCGACATTCGCCGCCCGACCCCGAGGCAAGCGCCCCACCAGGCGTCGCCCGATCCCCGTGCCGTCTCCCGCCGCGCGCCTGCGCACGATGCTCGAGGCAAGCGCCTGGGCGCGCGCACTCGCGCCCGCCGAGCTCGATCGGGTCGCGGGTGAGACGGTGGTGCGAACCTGCCCGGCCGGCGGGCTGGTCTGCCGCAAGGGCGAGGCGGTCGAGCACTGGATCGGCGTGGTCGACGGGCTGGTCAAGATGGCGAGCGTGTCCGCGGAGGGCAAGCCGATGAGCTTCACCGGCATCGGCACCGGAGGCTGGTTCGGCGAGGGGTCGCTCCTCAAGGACGAGCCGCGCCGCTACGACATCGTCGCGTTGCGCGATTCGCTCGTCGCCTATATGCCGCGCGCCACCTTCGCGCGGCTCCTCGACCGCCACATCCCCTTCAACCGCTTCCTGCTCGTGCAGCTGAACGAGCGGCTCGGCCAGTTCATCGCCCAAGTGGAGCGCGACCGGCTGCACGGCCCCGAGGCGCGGCTCGCGCGCTCGCTCGCCGGCCTGTTCAACCCGGTGCTCTATCCTGGGATCGGCCCCACGCTTCCCGTGTCGCAGGAGGAGCTCGGCCAGCTCGTCGGCCTCTCGCGCCAGCGCGTGAACCAGGCGCTGAAGCGCCTCGAATCCGAGGGGCTCGTGAGCGTCGAGTACGGCGGCGTGACGGTGCGCGATCTCGCGCGATTGCGCGACTATGGCGAGTGAGCGCGGGACGGATAGAATCCAGCGCGCCGGCAACGCCCTCGCCAGGAGCCCGATGACCTCGTCCGTCGCCCCGCTCGTCCACGTGCTGTCGTCGGCCCACCGCTCGGGCCGCGCGGCCCCGCCATCCGAGCTCGCGCCGCTCTCCGTCACGATTGCCGAGGCGTACGACGCCCAGGCCGGCATCGCGCGCGCGCTCGGCGAGCGCGTCGCGGGCTGGAAGACGGGCTTCGGCCCGGACTCGAGCTCGGTCGCCGCGCCGCTGTTCGGCAGCGTGATGCACCCGAGCGGCGCGCGGGTCGCGCTGCCGCCGGACCGCCCGGTGATCCTCGAGATCGAGATCGCGTTCCGGCTCGCGCGCGACCTGCCGCCCCGCCCGGCGCATCCCTACACGCAGCCGGACATCGAAGATGCGGTCGAGGTCGCGCTGGCCGGCGCGGAGCTGATCGCCGCCCGCGGCGGCATGCCGTCGACCGGCACGCCGTTCCCGCGCTTCGTCGCCGACCTGCAAGGCAATGCCGGCTACGTGACCGGCAGCACGACGCGCAGCTTCAGGGCGCTGGACCTGCGGACCGCGCAGGTGTCGCTCGACATCGACGGCGTGCGCGTTCACGACGCCGGCGGCGGCCATCCGCAGGGCGATCCCTGGGCGCCGCTGGTCGCGTGGGCGAACCGGCAATGCGACCGGCTGGGCGGCCTCAAGGCCGGCCAGGTGATCACGACCGGGAGCGTGTCGCCGCCGCGCCCGATCGAGCGGCCGTGCGCCGTGCACGCCACGATCGCCGGCGTGGGCGAGGTCGCGCTCACCTTCGTCGCGACGCGCTGACGCGCGCCCGGGCGCGTCAGCCCCGCGGCGCGACGCGCGTGTTCTGCAACCGGTAGATCGCGACGTCGGGCGGCTGCACGGCCGCCGCGAACGCACCGTCGCGCGCGAACTCGCGCGCCGCGGCCTCGAACGCGGGCGCGTCGCCCCAGCCTTCGGCGAGCACGATCCAGCGCGGGATCTCGGTCCCGCTCGCGCGCGCCCGCCTTTCCGCGGTCTCGATCGCGCTCGCCGCCTGGTCGGCGACGAGCAGATGCGCACCCGCGATGCCCGGCGCGCCGGCGAGGCGCCCGAGCGCCGCGCGCATGTGCGCGCGATGCGCGGCGGCGTGAGCATCCGCGACGTCGTAGCGGTAGGTCGCAACCAGCCCGCCGTCGCCTTCGCCGCGCGTGCAGTCCACCTCGCACAGCGAGCGCGCCACGCCGCGGAAATGCTTGACGGTCGCGACCGTCCAGGGTGTCGGGTGGTCGAGCCGGTCGAGGTAGTCGCGGCCCGACAGCACCGCGGTCGCCGCGGTCTCGTACAGGTTGAAGAACTCGGGCGAGCCGCCGATCGCGACGTAGCGCCGTCCGCGCAGGAATCCGGGGATCGCAGCGCGCTCGGGCATGTGCTCGCTGCCATGCCACGCATAGAAGGACTCGCGACCTTCCGGCGCGATGTCGTGCCAGATGGCCACCGCCCCGTTACCCGCCAACGCCATCGTTCCTCCTGATGCCTCGAGATGGGCGCCACTCCATGCATGACACGTAAGCGGGCGCTCACATGCCGGGATGCCGGCCGTTCCGATTGTGCCACCGCGTCACCGGCATGCCGCCTCATTGAACGCGGGGCGCCCGCGCAACGGGCGCGTGCGACGCTGCCTTATCATGGGGCCGGACCCCGGAACGCCTCGATCGCGATGACGACCACGCTGTTGCGGCACGCCCGCCTGATCGACGGCAGCGGCGCCGCGCCGATCGACGCCGACGTGCTGGTCGACGGCGAGCGCATCGCGCGCATCGGTCCGCCGGGCTCGCTCGGCGACGCACCGGCCGATGCGACGCTCGAACTCGCCGGCGCGACGCTGATGCCCGGGCTGATCGAGCCGCACGCCCACCTCTCGTTCGTCGACCAGGCGACGCCGCACGCCTTCAGCACGATTCCCGTGGAGGAGCACCTGCTCCTCACGCTCAAGCACGCGAAGCTCTACCTCGACTGCGGCTTCACGTCGTGCTTCTCCGCGGCCGCCACCAAGCCGCGCCTCGACATCGTCGCGCGCGACGCGATCGACCGCGGCGAGCATCCGGGCCCGCGCCTCAAGGCCGCGAGCGTGCAATTCACGGTGACCGGCGGCGTGGGCGACCTGCGCCAGATGCACCTCGACCCGGGCGAGGCGATGTACACGCTGCCCTGCGACGGGCCGGTCGATTTCCGGCGCGCCGCGCGCGAGGCGTGCCGCGAGGGCGTCGACGTGCTGAAGATCGTGCCGTCCGGGGACACGTCGACGCCGGCCGTCCCGTCCGCGCGCACGCTGATGACCGACGACGAGGTCGCGGCGGTGTGCGAGGTGGCGCGCGCTCAGGAGCGCGTCGTCGCCGCGCATGCTCGCAGCGCGGAGTCGGTGAAGATGTGCGTGCGCCACGGCGTCGACGTCGTCTACCACGCGACCTACGCCGACGACGAGGCGAAGGACCTGCTCGAGTCGGTCAAGGACCGCGTGTTCGTCGCGCCCGCGCTCTCGGTAACCTGGACGCGCCTGCACGAGGCGGGCAACTACGGGCTGCCGTCGTCGCCCGCGATGCGCTCGCGCATCGCGCGCGACCTCGAGCTCACGATCGCGTGCATGATCGACCTCAAGGGCCGTGGGGTGCGCGTGCTGCCCGGCGGCGACTACGGCTTCCGCTGGAACCCGCACGGCAACAACGCGCGCGACCTCGCGTTCTTCGTCGACCTGATGGGCTTCACGCCGATGGAGGCGATCGTCGCGGCGACCCGGCTCGGCGGCGAGATCATGGGCCGCGGCGACGAGCTCGGGCAACTTAGGCCCGGCTACCTCGCCGACCTCCTCGTCGTCGACGGCGATCCGCTCGCCGACGTCGCGATCCTCGCCGATCGCGGGCGCATCGCGGGGGTCATGAAGGGCGGGGAGTGGCATCGCAAGCCTTCGTTGACGATCGGCGACAGGCGATAGGCGATGGAACCGCGCCTCGTCGTCCTCGGCCTCGACATCGCCGCCGCTTGCTGAAACACTGAGTTGCGGTCGGTCGAATCCCGGCGCCACCGATCGCCGCGGGATTCCCCATCGCCTATCGCCTATCGCCCACCGCCGCCCGACCCCATGGACACCGGTCTCCGCAACAAGACCGCCCTCGTCTGCGCCTCGAGCCAGGGCCTGGGCAAGGGTTGCGCGCTCGCGCTCGCGCGCGAAGGCGTGAGCCTCGTGCTGAACGCGCGCACCGCGGCGACGCTCGACGCGACCGCCGACGAGATCCGCCGCGCGACCGGCGTTAAGGTGACCGCCGTCGCCTGCGACATCACGACGCCGGAAGGACGGGCGCAGGTGCTCGCCGCGTGCCCGGCGCCGGACATCCTGGTCAACAACGCGGGCGGACCGCCGATCGGCGACTTCCGCGACTGGGACGAGCGCACCTGGCAGAAAGCCGTCAACGACAACATGATCACGCCGATCATGCTGATCCGCGCCGTCGTCGACGGCATGGTGGCGCGCCGCTTCGGGCGCATCGTCAACATCACGTCGCGCTCGGTGAAGGCGCCGCTGCCGGACCTCGGCCTGTCGAACGGCGCGCGCGCGGGCCTCACCGGCTTCGTCGCGGGCCTCGCCCGCCAGGTGGCGAAGCACAACGTGACGATCAACAACCTGCTGCCGGGCCCGTTCGAGACCGCGCGCACCGTCGACGGGCTGGCGAAGCGGGCGGCCAAGGCCGGCATCGACGTGGCGACCTTCGCCGCGGCGCGGCGCGCCGAGGTGCCGGCCGGGCGCTTCGGCACGCCAGACGAGTTCGGCAAGGCCTGCGTGTTCCTGTGCAGCGCCGACGCGGGCTTCATCGTCGGCCAGAACCTGCTGATCGACGGCGGGGCCGTCAATCTGTCGATGTAACTCGGCAGCGGAGGTGCAAGCCGGGAGACGGGACGTGCGCCGCCCGGCGCCCACGCTCCATTTTCGATGCCCGCCTCCTGCCGCTCGCCCCGGGTCTACCTCGCCGGGTAGTCGTAGAACCCCTTGCCGCTCTTGCGGCCGAGCCAACCGGCCGCGACCATCTCGCGCAGCAGCGGCGCCGGGCGATATTTGGGGTCGTTGAAATCGGCGTAGAAGACGTTCATCACCGCGAGCAGCACGTCGAGGCCGATCATGTCGGCGAGCGCCAGCGGCCCGATCGGGTGGTTGCAGCCGAGCTTCATGCCGTCGTCGATCGCCTGCGCGCTCGCGAGGTTCTCCTGCAGCGCGAAGACCGCCTCGTTCAGCATCGGGCACAGGATGCGGTTGACGACGAAGCCCGGGCTGTTCTTCACGATGATCGGCGTCTTGCCGAGCCGCTTCGCGAACGCCTCGGCGAGCGCGACCGCCGCGTCGCTGGTCTGCAGGCCGCGGATCAGCTCGACCAGCGCCATCATCGGCACCGGGTTGAAGAAGTGCATGCCGATGAAGCGCTCGGGCTTGCCGGTGACCGCCGCGAGCTGCGTGATCGAGATCGACGAAGTATTCGACGCGACGACCGCGCCGTCCTTCGCGATCGCGTCCACCTTGCGCAGGATGTCGAACTTGATCGCGGGATTCTCGGTCGCGGCCTCGATCACGAGGTCGGCGCCCGCGAGGTCGTCATAGCGCGTCGTCGGGTGGACGTGCGCGAGCGCCGCGTCGCGCTGCGCCTGCGTGAGCTTGTCCTTCTTGACCAGCCGGTCGAGGCTGCCCGAGATGGTCGCGCGACCCTTCTCGAGCGCCGCGTCGGAGACGTCGATCATGACGGCGCGGACGCCCGACACGGCGCACGCCTGCGCGATGCCGTTGCCCATCGTGCCGGCGCCGATCACGCCGACGGTTCGTATTGCGCTCATGGCGGTTCCCGTACTGGAAGCTTCGGACCGCGATTATGCCCCGCGCGTCGCGGGCGGCGCCGGGGTGCTCGCGGCGAGCGCTACTTGTGCGAGCGACGCACGGCGGACGCGCGGGCCGCGGGAGCGGCGCCCGCGCGCGGCTTGTCGCCGGCAGGCGTGGCGGCCAATGTCACGCGCGGCGGTCGCGCGGCAAGCCCGGCGACGAACATGTCGACGAGCGCCGGCGCCGTGCCGCGCAGATCGTAGGCGGCGGGATCGAGCGTCCATTCGTGCATCACGCCGGTCACGAACGCGTGCATCGCCTGCGCGGCCAGCGCGACGTCGGTGTCGCGCGCGAGCTCGCCCGCGACCACCGCGCGCGCGATCACCGCCTCGACGCAGGCGCGCGCGTTGCAGCAGTCGCGGTCGTGCCGGTCGGCGACGCCTGACATCTCGCCGGCGAGCTCGCTGCGGTGGAACATGATCTCGAACACCGCCTGCGTGCGCGGGTCCTCGGCGAGATGGGTGAGCGCATCGACGCACAGGTCGCGCAGCGTCGCGAGCGGCGACGCCGCCGCTGCCCCGTGCGCCTGGTCGACCAGCGCGTCCATCGGGCTGGTCGCGCGCTCGCACATCGCCGCGAACAGGTCGGCCTTGTCCCGGAAATGCCAGTACACCGCTCCGCGCGTCACGCCGGCCTCGGCGGCGATCTCCGCGAGCGACGTGCGCGTCACGCCCCGGTCGCGGAAGACGCGCTCCGCGGCGTCGAGCAGCTGCTCGCGCGTCGCGGCGGCGGCTTCGCGGGTACGGCGGACCATGGCGGGGAAAGCCCGGACGGGAGGGGGGTTGCAAACGTTCATGAATGTATGTAATTTGTCGCGTTCCGTCAAGTCGCGCTGCAGCAACCCTCTTCGTGAGCTCGCCCATGCCCCGCGCCCTCCCGCTCGTTTGCGCCGCGCTTCCTCGCCCGGCGTCCGTCCTCGTGCTCGCCGCCCTCGCCGCGGGCCTCGCCGCTTGCGGCCAGGGCCAGCCCGCCGGCGGCCACGGCTTTCCTCCCGCCCAGGTGACGATCGCCACGGTCGCCACCCGCGACCTGCCGGTGTCGTGGGAGTACGTGGGGCAGACGACCGGATCGAAGGACGTCGAGGTGCGCGCGCGCGTGACCGGGATCCTCGAAAAGAAGCTCTATGCCGAAGGCGGGCCGGTGCGGCCCGGCCAACCGCTGTTCGAGATCGATTCCAAGCCGTTGCAGGCGCAGTACAACGCGGTCCTCGCCGAGGTGGCGCGGGCGCAGGCCGCCGTCGCGCAGGCCGAACGCGAGTCGGCGCGGCTGAAGCCGCTCGCCGAACGTCGCGCGGTGGGCCAGAAGGAAGCCGACGACGCGGTGTCCACGGCGGAGCTCGCGCGCGCGGGCCTGAAGGCCGCCGAGGCGCGCGCGGCCGAGGTCCAGCTCAACCTCGGCTACACGAAGGTCAACGCGCCGGTGGCGGGGCTGTCGAGCCGCGCGATGAAGTCGGAAGGCAGCCTCGTCAACGCGAACGAGACGCTGCTCACCGTGATCTCGCAGGTCGACCCGATCTGGGTGCCGTTCAACATCTCCGAGAACGAGCAGCTCGAGGTCAACAAGCAGGTCGCGGCCGGGCGGCTCGTGCTGCCGAAGGACAACGGCTTCGACGTCGTGATCAAGCTCGCCGACGGCACGACGTTCCCGCGCGGCGGGCGCATCAACTTCGCCGACACGCGCATCAACCCGGCGACCGGCACCTACGAGATGCGCGCCGAGGTCCCGAACCGCGACCAGGCGCTTAAGCCCGGCCAGTTCGTGCGCGTTGAGCTCAAGGGCGCGATCCGCAAGAACGCGGTTTCGGTGCCGCAGACCGCGGTCCTCGACGGCCCGCAGGGCAAGTTCGTCTACGTGCCGGCCAAGGACAAGGACGGCAAGGACATCGCGCAACCGCGGCCGGTGACGCTCGGGCCGTGGGTCGTCGCCGACGGTGCGAACCTGTGGATCGTCGAGAGCGGGCTCGCCGCGGGCGACAAGGTGATCGTCGACGGCGTTGCGCGCGTGATGGGTCCGGGGTCGCCCATCATGACCGGGCCGCCGCCGGGCGCGCCCGGCGGGCCGGGAGCACCGGGGACGCCGGTGCCCAAGGCGAAGGACGAGAAGAAGGACGACGCGAAGCCCGCGCCGCCCGCGAAATCCTGACGACGCGAGCGCCGCCCATGATCTCGCGCTTTTTCATCGACCGCCCCATCTTCGCGGCGGTCATCTCGATCTTCCTGGTGCTCGCCGGCCTCGCGTCGATGCGCGTGCTGCCGATTGCGCAATACCCGGAGATCGCGCCGCCGGTCGTGACCGTGCAGGCGATCTACCCGGGCGCGTCCGCCGAGGTCGTCGAGCAGACCGTAGCCGCGCCGCTCGAGAACGCAATCAACGGCGTACCCGGCATGATCTACATGAGCTCGAACTCGGCGTCGAACGGGCTCGTGCAGATCCAGGTCACGTTCGAGATCGGCACCAACGTCGACCAGGCCGCGATCAACGTCAGCAACCGCACCAAGCAGATCGAGTCGAGGCTGCCGCTCGAGGTGCGTCGCCAGGGCGTCACGGTCGAGCGCGGCTCGAGCGCGTTCCTGCAGGTGCTCGCGTTCTACTCGCCGGACGGCAGCAAGAACGATCTCTTCATCTCGAACTACGTCACGCTGAACGTCCTCGACGAGCTGAAGCGACTGCCCGGCACGACCAACGTGCAAATCTTCGGCGCGAAGGATTACGCGATGCGGATCTGGCTCAAGCCGGACCGCCTTGCGCAACTCAAGCTGACCCCCGGCGACGTCGTCGCGGCGATCAACGAGCAGAACGCGCAATTCGCCGCGGGCAAGGTCGGCGCGGCGCCGATCGGTCCGGCACAGGACCTTGTCTACACGATCACGACCAAGGGCCGCCTCACCGACGCGAAGGAGTTCGGCGAGATCATCGTGCGCGCGAGCCCGGACGGCTCGACGGTGCGCCTGAACGAGGTCGCGCGCGTCGAGCTCGGCGCCAAGGACTACGAGTTCAACGGCCGCATCAACGGCAAGTCGGCGACGCTGATTGGCATCTTCCTCTCGCCGGGCGCCAACGCACTCGAGGTCGCGCAGAGCGTGACCAGGCGCGTCGACGAGTTCGCGAAGCGCTTCCCCGCAGGCCTCGCCTATTCGATCCCGTACGACACGACGCGATTCGTCGAGGTGTCGATCAAGGAGGTGCTGTTCACGCTCGGCGAGGCGATGCTGCTCGTGTTCCTCGTCGTGTACCTGTTCCTGCAGAGCTGGCGCGCCGCGGTGATCCCGTTCCTCGCCGTCCCGGTGTCGCTGATCGGCGCGTTCGCGGGCCTGCAGGTCCTCGGCTACTCGATCAACACGCTGACGCTGTTCGGCATGGTGCTCGCGATCGGCATCGTCGTCGACGACGCGATCGTCGTGCTGGAGAACGTCGAGCGGATCATGCGCGAGGACCAGCTGCCGCCGCGCGACGCCGCGATCAAGGCGATGCGCGAGGTGACCGGGCCGATCATCGCGATCGTGCTGACGCTGACCGCGGTGTTCGTGCCGATCGCGTTCCTCGGCGGGTTGACCGGCGAGCTCTACCGCCAGTTCGCCGTGACCATCGCGATCTCGGTCGTGATCTCAGGGCTCATGGCGCTTACGTTGTCTCCCGCGCTGTGCGTGCTGATGCTGTCGCACTCGCACCGGCCACCCGGCCGGTTCTTCTCGGCGTTCAACCGCTTCTTCGCGCGCGTCACGCACGGCTACACGGACGGCGTGATCTGGATGATCAGGCGCGGCGTGATCGGCGCGATCCTCTTCTTCGGCATGGTCGCGCTCACGGCGACGCTGTGGCGCATCACGCCCGGGAGCCTGGTGCCCGACGAGGACCAGGGCTTCTACATCGCGGCGGTGATCCTGCCCGACGGCGCGTCGCTCGACCGCACGGAGAAGGTCGTGAAGCTGGTCGAGGAGCAGATGCGCGCGAACCCGGCGAACAAGGACATCGTCTCGTTCGCGGGCCTCGATTTCATCGGCGGCGGGTTCCGCAACAACGCCGCGACGATCTTCGTGACTCAGATCCCGTGGGACCAGCGGACCGTGGGCACGCAGCAACTCGTCGGCGAGCTGTTCGGCCGCACGATGGGCATCAAGGAGGCGCTGGTGCTCGCGTTCGGCCCGCCGGCGATCTTCGGGCTCGGCACCGCGGGCGGCTTC
>DATLIR010000022.1:0-3762 GCA_035539315.1 Casimicrobiaceae bacterium | reverse complement strand
ATCCAGGCGCTGCCCGAGCGCGCCGGCGCGAGCAGGGCCGCGAGCGTCGCGGCATCGGCGCGCTCGGGCAGCGCCTGGATCGCGAGCTGCGCGATCGGCCGCGGATGGCCGATCGCCTTCAGGAATGCGCGTGCCGCCTTGGGCGTCTCGACCACCCAATGCTCGACGCCGCGCGCGAGCGCGAGCGTGCGAGCGGGCAGCACGCTTTCCGGCGCGACGTCACCGAGCAGCGACGGGACGAGGAGCAGCGAGCCGGCTGGCGTCATGGCGCGAGCACGTCGAAGCCCGCGTCGCGCAAGAGCCGGCAGGTCGCGATGAGCGGCAGGCCCTCGAGCGCGGTCGGGTCGTCGGACGCGATGGCGTCGAAGAGCGCGATGCCGAGCCGTTCCGACCGCACCGAGCCGGCGCAGTCGAACGGCGCTTCGCGGGCGAGGTAGGACTCGATGTCGCCACGGCTGAGTTGCCGGAACGTGCTGCGTACGTCGACACGCTCGACGGCGCAGCGGCCGCTCGCGGCGTCGAGCACCGCCACGCCGGTGTGGAACACGACGGTGCGCCCGGACAGCAGGGCGAGCTGCTCGCGCGCGCGTTCGAGCGAGCCGGGCTTGCCCACGTGGCGGCCGTCGCAGTCGGCGATCTGGTCGGAGCCGATGATGATCGCATCGGGATGGCGCGGCGCGACCGCGCGCGCCTTGGCTTCGGCCAGCCGGACGCAGGCGTCCGCCGCCTGCTCGCCGGGCCCGGCGGACTCGTCGACGCCGGGGGCGTCGACGCGGTAGTGCACGCCGAGCCGGTCCAGCAGCGCGGCGCGGTAGCGGGAGGTCGAGGCGAGCACGAGCGGGCGCAATCGGTTCCTCGTTGTTTTATCGGCGCTTTTTTGACACACGACCGGATTCGACGTATTATCCGACGTTTGTGCTGCCGGCGCCCGGCGGGTCTCGCGAAGGTCCGACTAGGCGCGGCGCGCACCGCATGACCGGTCGCGGCTCCGCTTCCCGTTTCGACGCGTTCCGGCTGTCCGCGCGGGAAGGCCGGATCGCCGGGTCGCTCGACGCGCGCGACCTGGACAACGTCGCCGACACCCTCGCGCCGGGCGACGACCCGGTGCCGATCGCGTGGTCGATCGAAGGCCGGCGCAACGCGGAGGGGCGGCCGTCGCTCGCGCTCGACGTCGCGGGCAGCGTGCCGCTGGTGTGCCAGCGCTGCCTGGGCCGGCTGGACTGGCCCGTGGAGCAGGCGACCGAGATGCTCCTGGCCGCCGACGAGCGCGAGCTCGCGGCGCTCGATGCCGAGTGCGAGGTCGAGGTGATCCTCGCGGACGGGCCGCTCGACCCGTCGGTGCTGGTCGAGGACGAGCTGGTGCTGACGCTGCCGTTCGCGCCGCGCCACGAAGGCGCCTGTCCGGCGCGGTAGTGAGCGGTCCCGCGGCGGAAGGCAGGATCGACGGGCGCTACGGCTACGGTTCCGGCCGGTGCGCGAATGCAGGATGATGGCGGCCGGCGCGAAGCCGGCACGCGATTGAGGCAAGGAGAGACGACATGGCTGTCCAGCAGAACAAGAAGTCGCCGTCGAAGCGCGGCATGCACCGGGCGCACGATCAGCTCGCGGTCCCCACGCTCGGCGTCGAGCCGGTGAGCGGCGAGACGCATCGCCGCCACCACATCAGCCCGAGCGGCTATTACCGCGGCAAGAAGGTCGTAAAGACCAAGGCCGACGAGTGACGCCGGGCGCGTGCGCCTGACGCGGCCGCCACGAGGCGGCCGGCGACGCGGCGACGCCGCCCGCCCCGGGAAGGCCAGCCGATGAGCGTTATCGTCGCCGTCGACGCGATGGGCGGGGATCACGGCCCGTCCGTGACCGTCCCCGCATCGCTCGTGTTCCTCGAGGAGACGGGCGACACGTCGGTCGTGCTGGTCGGGCGCGCCGAGGTGCTCGAGCCGCTGCTCGCGAAATCGCGCTCGCCGGCGAAGAGCCGTGTGCGCATCCGCGCGGCGTCCGAGGTCGTCGAGATGGACGACGCGCCGGCCGACGCGCTGCGCCGCAAGAAGGACTCGTCGATGCGCGTCGCGATCAACCTGGTCCGCGACGGCGAGGCGCACGGCTGCGTCTCCGCCGGCAACACCGGCGCGCTCATGGGCATCGCGCGCTTCGTGCTCAAGACGCTGCCCGGCATCGATCGTCCCGCGATCGCGTCGCAGCTTCCCACCCGCAAGGGTGTCGTCACGATGCTCGACCTCGGCGCGAACGTGAATTGCACCGCGCAGCAGCTGGTGCAGTTCGCCGCGATGGGCAGCGCCCTGGTCTCCGCGGTCGAGCACATCGAGCGCCCCACCGTCGGCCTCCTCAACATCGGCGAGGAGGACATCAAGGGCAACGAGCTCGTCAAGGAGACCGCCGAGCGGCTGAAGGGATCGGGCCTCAACTTCCACGGCAACGTCGAGGGCACCGACATCTTCCGCGGCACCACCGACGTGGTCGTGTGCGACGGCTTCGTCGGCAACGTCGCGCTGAAGACCGCGGAGGGGCTCGCGCAGATGCTGTACGACTTCCTGAAGGCCGAGTTCACGCACGGCCTGCTGTCGAAGGCGGCCGCGATCGTCGCCTACCCGGTGCTGATGCGCTTCAAGCGGCGCATCGACCCGCGCCGCCTCAACGGCGCCACGCTGGTGGGCCTCAAGGGCGTGGTAGTCAAGAGCCACGGCGGCGCCGACGTGCTCGCGTTCAAGCATGCGCTCCTGAAGGCGCACGCCGAGATCGTCGCCGGCGTGCTCGACCGCATCGCGCTGCGCATCGCGACGATGCCGGCGAGCGCGCTCGGCGAGGCGCCGGTGGTTGCTGTCGATGCGCCATAGCCGCATCGCCGGCACCGGCTCGTACCTGCCGGAGCGCATCGTCACCAACGACGCGCTGGCCGACCGCGTCGCGACGAGCGACGAATGGATTCGCTCACGCACCGGCATTCGTCAGCGCCACGTGGCCGCCGACGGCGAGCAGACGTCGGACTTGGCGCTGGCCGCGGTGCGTAACGCGCTTGCCGCTGCATCGTTGGCCCCAGCCGACGTCGACCTGATCGTCGTGGCGACGACGACGCCCGACATCATCTTCCCGTCCACGGCCAGCATCCTGCAGGCGAAGCTTGGCGCTGCGGGCGGACCCGCGTTCGATGTGCAGGCCGTGTGCTCCGGCTTCGTCTACGCGCTGGCGATCGCCGATCGGATGGTCGCCGGCGGCATTGCGCGCAACGCCGTCGTCGTGGGCGCCGAAGTGTATTCACGGATCCTCGACTGGAACGACCGCGGCACGTGCGTGCTGTTTGGCGACGGTGCGGGTGCAGTGGTGCTCGTGCCCTCGACGGAGCCGGGCATCCTGTCGGCGCATCTGCATTCCGATGGACGCTACAAGGACATCCTGTGCGTACCAGGCCAGGTGAACCAGGGTGCCGTAACGGGAAGCCCGTTCGTGCGAATGGACGGTCACGCGGTGTTCAAGTTCGCCGTCAAGGTGCTGGCCGAAGTGGCCCACGAGGCGTTGACCGCCAATCGCAAAACGGTCGCCGACATCGATTGGCTCATTCCGCATCAGGCGAACATCCGCATCATGGATGCAACGGCGCGCAAGCTCGAATTGCCGCTGACCAAGGTGATCTCGACGGTGGATCTGCACGCGAACACGTCGGCGGCTTCGATCCCGCTTGCGCTCGACGTCGCTGTCCGCGACGGACGCATCAAGACGGGTCAGCACCTGATGCTCGTCGGCGTGGGC
>DATLIR010000021.1:0-4070 GCA_035539315.1 Casimicrobiaceae bacterium | reverse complement strand
ATTCCCGCTGTGCCGGCCGGAGGCGCTCGAAGCGCTCTTTGCAGGTGCCGGTCTCGCCGACGTCGCCGTCCACGCGATCGACACACCGACGCCATTCGTCGATTTCGACGACTACTGGCAGCCGTTCCTCGGCGGCCAGGGCCCCGCGCCGTCGTACGCGATGTCGCTCGACGAGGAGCAACGCGCGCGGCTGCGCGAGCGCCTGCGTGCGCAGCTCCCGACCGCCGCCGATGGATCGATCGGTCTGATCGCCCGCGCGTGGGCGGTACGTGGCCGCCTCGCCGGCTGATCCGCTTCGGCGCCGGGCGCGGCCCGGCGGGTCCGGGCATTCGGGGTAGAGTTCGCGCACGGCTCGTCGCCTGGGGGAGCGGCATGCACCGCTTGGGTCGCCGGACGTTCCTGACCGCTGCCGCGAGCCTGCTGGCGGTGCCCTTCGCTGCCTGCACGCAGCAACCGCCCGCGCTCCCGCGCATCGGGTTCCTGTCGCCGACGGTGCGCGGGCCCCGCGACATCGCCTTCCTGCAAGGCCTGCGCGAGCTGGGCTACGTCGAGGGTCGGACCGCGACCGTGGTGCTGCGCTTTGCCGACGGGCGCCCCGAACGGCTCGCGCCGCTGGTCGACGAGCTGATCCGCGCGGGCGTCGACGTTCTGGTCGTCGGGTCGACCATCGGCGCACGCGCGGCGCGCAACGCGACGACCACGCTGCCGATCGTGTTTGCCGGCTCGAGCGATCCGATCGCCGGCGGCATCGTGTCGAACCTCGCGCGACCGGCGGGCAACGTGACGGGCGTGTCCCTCGCCTACGGAGACGGCGCCGCCGGCCAATGGCTCGCCTGGCTGAAGGAGGTGACGCCGCGAATGGCGCATGGCGCGGCATTGTGGAGCTCGAGCAACGCGGCGGCCGCGGCGTTCGTCAGGGAGCTCGACAAGGCGGCGCGCAGCGAGGGTGTGCGACTCGACGCCCATCACGCGTCGCAGCCAGCGGAACTCGACATGGCCCTCGCAGCGATCGCCGCGAGCGGCGCGCAGGGGCTCGTCGTCACGCCGAGCCCGTTCGCCGCCTCGCAGCAGGACCGGCTGGTCCGCTTCGCGGCGGAGCACCGCTTGCCGGCGATGTACTTCAGCGAGGACTTCGTCGACGCGGGCGGGCTGATGAGCTATGGCCCGAGCATCGTCGAGGCCTACCGGCGCGCGGCTGCGTACGTCGACAGGATCCTGAAGGGCGCGAAACCCGGCGATTTGCCGGTCGAGCAGCCGACGCGCTTCGACCTCGTCGTCAACGCAACGACGGCGAAGCAGCTCGACCTCGTGCTGCCGCAACCGATTCTGCTCCGCGCGAACCGGCTCGTCGGCTAGCGGGCGCTGGCGTGAGCCTCCACGCGCCGGTCGTCCTCGCGCCGTATAACGCGGACCGCGTCGACGAGCTGGTGCCGATGTGGCGCGCGAGCTTCGAGGACGGCGTGGGCATCGTCGATCCGCATCCGATCGCCGAGCAGAAGCGTTATCTTCTCGAGCAGGTGCTGCCGAATCATGACCTGCGCGTCGCGCTCGCCGGCGACGAGCTCGTGGGATTCGTCGCGGCGAACGCGATGTCGGTCGCGCAGCTGTATGTGCGCGTCGGATGGCAGCGACGCGGCATCGGGCGCGCGCTGCTCGCGTGGGCGAAGCGGCAGTCGTCGGGCAGCCTGTGGCTGTACACGTTCGCACGCAACCACCGCGCGTGCGCGTTCTACGAGCGGCACGGCTTCGTCGCGATCGCGCGCGGCTTCGAGCCGATGTGGCAGCTCGACGACGTCAAGTATTTCTGGAGCGCGCAAGCGCCATCGTCGACGGCATCCGCCGGCTGACGCGTTCGCCGAGGGGTCGCCTTCTCACCCGTCAATCGGGTACCCTAGCGGCCGCTACCCACCCTCCCGCAGGAGAGAACTTCATGGGCCTTCGCTTCCTCAAGATTGCCGTCGTCTACCTGATCCTCGGCGCGCTGCTCGGGCTGTTCATGGGCCTGACGCAGCAATTCGCGCTCGCCCCGGTGCACGCGCACCTGCTCCTGCTCGGCTGGGCGTCGATGGCGCTCGCAGGCCTCATCTACCACCTCTACCCGGACGCGGCGCAGACCCTGCTCGCGCGCATCCACTTCTGGGTGCACAACCTCGCGCTGCCGGTCTTCATGTTTGGCCTGGCGTGCCTGCTGATGGGGCGCGAGTGGGCGGGGCCGGTGGTCGGTGTGTCGGCCATCGTCATGCTCACCGGACTCGTGCTCTTCGCCGCGAACGTGCTGATGAACGTGAAGCCGGCGGTGCAGCAGGCCTGAGCACCCCCTGCTCCCGCCGTGTGACCGATCGATGACGACGCCGTGACCGCCGCGAACGGCATCTACCAGTACCGGCAGGCGGCGCCCGGCCTGGCGACATCGGGCCAGCCGCGCGACGACGAGCTTCCCGCCATCGCCGCGGCCGGCTACGAGGTCGTCATCAACCTTGCGCTGCACGACGATCCGCGCTACTCGCTCGACGACGAGGCCGGCGCGGTGGGCGCGCTCGGGCTCGAGTACGTCCACATCCCGGTGCGTTTCGACGCGCCCACCGAGCACGATCTGGTCGCGTTCTTCGACGCCATGGACGCGCGGCGTGGGAAGCGCGTCTGGCTGCATTGCGCGGCGAATCTCCGCGTGACGGCGTTCCTCGGCCTGTACCGGCAGCTGCGCCTCGGCTGGCCCGAGGAGCGCGCGTTCGAGCTGATGCGCGATGTGTGGGAACCCAATCCGGTGTGGGCGGCGTTCATTCGCGAGCGGCTCGACGCCGCGAGGGAACCCTAGCGGGTCGCGTCAGCACCCGAGCCCCCGGAGACGCCATCCTGCTCGAGGACACCCCGGCAATAGGCATCGCAGCCGCGTGACCGGCGACGCCGATGCCGTGCTCGCGCTGGTGCAGCGCGTGGCGGCAGCACAACGGCCATGTCGGGCGAAGAACGCTCGTGGGGCACAGTGGCCGGGCCGCTGCGAACGCGGCAACGCCGCGACCGGCGGTAGGTGCGCCTGATCTTCGGCGTCGGACGATGGCGCGTTGCGCACTCGAGGCGCGGCGCGTTGGCCGCCACGGCTTATGCTCGGCGTTTCCCGTTCGGAGTTCCCGTCCATGGCCAAGCGCCGCCGTCGTCAATTGCACCCCGCCGTCCAGGCCGTCGAGATGGCGTGGGCGGTCCCGCAGGTCGTCGCGCATCGTCTCGCGCGCCTGTCGCTCGCCGCCGCGGTGCCGAGCACGCGCGACCGCGACGAATTCCTGCTCATGGGTCACGAGAAAGCGGAAGCGATCACCGAGTCGTGGAGCGCCGTCGCGGTCGAGATGCACCGCGCCTGGCTCGGAATGTGGTCGTCGCCGGCCTTCTGGGCGATGCCCGGGGGGTCCGCTCGACGCGGGAAGCGCCCGGTGGCGTCGCACTACCAGCGGGCGGCGCTCGCCATGATGGCCGCGGCGACCGCGCCCATGCATCGGCGTGCGGTCGCCAACGCCCGCCGCCTGAGCCGCGTGCCGCTGCGCTGAAAGGGCGGTATGCTGGCCGCCCTCGATGACGCACCTGCTCGACAACATCGTGTGGCACGCGCTGTCCGGCCCGCAGGCACGCTTCGCGACCGGGTCCGACGACGCACGGCGCTACGCGCCCGGCTTTTCTCCCATCGTAGGCTTCGCGTCGCAGGAGCGGCCCAATTTCGCCGCGCTGGCCCGATACTGCGAAAGCGGCGAGCATTTCTTCTGCGACGGGTGGACCGGCCCGACGCCTGAGGGCTGGCGGCTCGACGCCGAGACGACAATGCACAAGATGGTGTGGGACGCGCCGATGCCCGCGGGCGACGACGCGCCCGACGCGCTTCCGCTTCGCCCCGAGCACGGTTCGCAGGCGTTCGAGCTCGCGGCGCTCACGCGTCCCGGCCCGTTCGGGCCGCGGACGCCGGGACTGGGCGAGTACTTCGGCTTCTTCGAAGGCGAGCGGCTGGTCGCGATGGCCGGTGAGCGGATGCACGCCGGGTCGCTGCGCGAGATCAGCGGCGTGTGCACGCACCCCGACCGCCAGGG
>DATLIR010000020.1:0-3116 GCA_035539315.1 Casimicrobiaceae bacterium | reverse complement strand
GGCGCCTTGACGTTGCGTGGCCCCGCACTCCGGTTCGCCTGCCGAGCGAGAAGCGCATGACGTCATGATCTTCGCCGCCCGCCTCGGGCTCGCCGCCATCGTCGCGACCGTTCCATTCGCCGCATGCGCCGCGGATCCGCGCTCCGATGCGCCCGAGGAGCGCGTCGTGGCAGCGGCCGGCGTGCCGACGCCGGCGTCGTACGACGCAGCGTTGCGCGCCTGGCACGGCGTGGACGACGTCAATGCCTGGATCGGCGCGTCGTTCAGATACGACGCTGCCCGCGCCATGCGGCTCTCGGAATCCCAGCGCGAGAACACGCGCATGGACATCCACCGTCCCGACGACTTGTACGCCGCGCCGAGCGGCGTGTGCGTCGACCTCGCGCGGTTCGGGGTCGAGACGCTGCGCGCGATCGATCCGTCCGCGAAGCCGGTCTACGTGATGATCGAGTTCGCGCCGGTCGTGATCGCGGGCAGCGTGCTCCGGCGTCACTGGCTGGTCGGGATCGAGCGCGATGGCCGGCGCTATTTCTTCGCGGATTCGAAGCGGCCCGGCCATCTCGCCGGGCCCTACGCGAGCACGCGCGCCTTCCTCGACGATTACACGGCCTACCGCGGTCGCGAGATCGTGAGCTTCCGCGAGCTCCCGAGCTACGAGCGCACGACGCGCACGCTCGCCGCGAAGCGGGTTCGCGAGGACCGAGAGGCCGCCCGGTGAGCGCCGACATGGCCCGTCCGTTCGTCGACAGGGCGCTGGCCGCGTCGCCGCGCGCGCTCGGGACCCTCGCCGTCGTCGTCGCGCTCGCCGTCGTCGCGTCGGGGTACGGAGTCCGGTTCGGCGCCTGGGACCTGCGGTCGGGCTTCGCGATGCTCAGGGGGGGCGCGTACGCCGAGGTCGCGATCGCGGTCGTCGCGCTGGTCCTGTTGCTGGTGCCCCGCACGCGCGCCCGCGGCGTGATCGCGCTGGGCATCGCGCTCGTGGTCGCGGGCATCGCGGGCGTGGTGCCGCTCGCGTGGATGCAGGGCGCCCGCTCGCTGCCCCCGGTCAACGACATCACGACCGACACGGCGAACCCGCCGGCGTTCGTGGCGATCCTGCCGCTCCGAGCGAACGCCACGGTGCCGGCGACCTACGCGGGCAACGCGAGCGCCGACCTCCAGAAGCAGGGATATCCCGACATCGCACCGGTGATCGTGGGCGACGTCCCGACCGCCGCGTTCGCCAATGCGATGGCGGTCGCACGCGGCATGGGCTGGATCATCGTCGCGGCCGATGCCATCGCCGGACGGATCGAGGCAACGGCGACGACGCCGTGGTTCGGCTTCCGCGACGACGTCGTCATCCGCATCGCGCCCGAGGGGCGCGGCAGCCGGATCGACGTGCGCTCGGTGGCGCGCGTCGGACGCGGCGATTTCGGCACCAACGCCAAGCGCGTGCGCGAGTTCTCCGCGGCGCTGGCATCGCGCAGCGCGCGGTGAGCGCCGACGCGGCGCCCAATGCAACATGTCTGCCCGCACCGGGCTTTGCCGGCGACGACGAGTTCCAGTTCGAGGCGTTCGCCCGCGGCGCGGGCGATCAGCCGGTGCCACTGCGCGTGACCGTGAAGGTCCGCGTCGATCGACGCTGACGCCCCGCCGGGAAACTTTCGCGCAGGCCCGTCCCGCTCCGACCTCGTCCGACGCTCAACGGCGCAGCTGCACGACCGGCGGGCTCACCAGCACAATGTAGAGCGCGAACGCCGTGGCGATCGATACGACCACCGGCACGACGGCGCGCATCCGCCGCGCGTCGAATCCTCCGCGCGTCGCGTAGAACACGATCGGCGCCCCGAGCAGCGTCGGCCACAACCACTTGACGTCGGTCGGCGCGCGGACGTGCACGAGCGACAGCACGGTCAACAGGTAGAAATAGCCGGCGAGCATCGCGCGCTGGTGCCGCAGGACCAGGGCGGGCCCATCGGCGGCCTCGCGCATTGCGCGCGCGGCGAAGGCGAGCGCGAGCGCGCCGAGCACGAACGACGGAAAATGATGCATCACGCCGAGCGCGACCAGCGTCGCGCCGCCGGCCGCGAGCGTCGCGCGCATCGCATGGTCGAGCGGCCGCGGGGCGAGCTGCCCGGTGCGCCGCCTGTGGATCGCGCGCCAGCCGACCAGCACCAGGAAGAAGCCGGTGAAGTTGAACGCCAGATTGCGCGCGCCGATGAAGCTCGCCGGGTCGTGCAGTCGCAGCGTGAACGAGAGGCCGGTGAGGTACAGGCCGATCATCGCGTAGACGTACGCCTTGCCCCACGGGCGGTGTCGCTGCGGATCGGCGTAGCGCGACAATGCGAGCGGCGCGATGACGAACGCGGTCGTGTAGCCGACCGCCTGGTGCGTGAGGACGAGTCCGCCGAGGAGCGCGCTGCCCTCGCCGGTCATGGCTCGAGCGGCGAGGCCGCCGCCGACCCGGCCGCGTCGCGCTCCGCTGCGCGCATGCGCGCGCGCCGCCGCGCGGCCTTCAGCGCATCGAGGTACGACGGATCCTCGACCGGGATGCGCGCGCCGTCCGGCAACGGCACGTCGTGCCACAGCGGAGCGCGCAGCGGCAGGCGCTGGCCGCTGTCGAGGATGTGCATCTCCTGGCCGACCAGCGCGTAGGGGAACACGTCGACGTACGCCGGGAAGGTCGTCTCGTCGAGGTCGCCGCGCGGCGTCAGGCGCCACAGCCGAAGATGGCGGCAGCGATGGTCGAGCATCCACGGCGCGACGACGAGGTGCGCCTCGACGTCGGCGCGAGTCGAGAGGTGCGTGCGCAGCACGCGCATGGTCAGCACGTAGCCGTGGCGGTGCACCGCGTCGGCCAGGGCGCGGAGCGCGTCGACCGGCACCGCGATGTCGATGTCGCTGTGCGCGCGCGCGAAGCGGCCGCTGAAGAGCGGCTCGACCAGTCCGGACACGACCATCCAGGCGTGGCCGTCGAGGCTCCGCGCGAGCTTGCGCAGGCCCGCATAGCAGGCGGCCGGATCGAAGCGCGCGAGCGCGGCCGCGCGCGAGCGCGCGGCCAGACGGAAATGCAGCCGACCAACGTGCATGGTGCCCCCCTTCCCATGCCGCTGCCGGCGGCGCCGGTGCACGAC
>DATLIR010000019.1:0-20370 GCA_035539315.1 Casimicrobiaceae bacterium | reverse complement strand
CCCCGCGCCCGATGCCTCGCCCCCGGCGCCGAGCACGTAGATGCCCGAGCCGATGCGCACTTCGACCATCTTCTCGACCTCGAGCGCGATCAGCGCCTCGCGCACCGACGGGCGCGAAACGCCGAGCTGCTTGGCGAGGTCGCGCTCGGGAGGCAGGCGCGCGCCCGCGGGAAACTCGCCCGAACGGATGAGGCCGCGGATCTGGTCCGCGATCTGCCGGTACAGGCGGCGGGGCTCGATGCTCTGGAACGGCATGGGGAACGCGCGGGGGCGCCGCAGTCCGTTCCGCGGCGATCCCGGAGCCTAATCCCGGCGGAGTGAGTGGTCAACTGGTCCGACCAATTGACGCACCCTGACAACCATGCTTGTATACTAGTGTAGCAATGCGAGCCGCCTTCCTCCTTTGAGCCCCGCCCGTGCCGCCGCCGCTTCGATCGACCTGCCCCCGGTACGGCGCGGCGCGGCCGGGGCCGCGTACACGTGGCTCAAGCGAGAGATCCTGGCCGGACGAATGCGGCCGGGGCAAACGCTCTCGGAGAACGAGGTCGCCGCGCGGCTCGGGGTCAGCCGGACGCCGGTGCGCGAGGCGATCATCCGGCTGGAGAGTGAAGGCTTACTCAACGTCCGGCCCCAGGTGGGCACGGTGGTTGCCCCGATCGACGTCGACCAGGTCGCGGACGGGCAATTCCTGCGCGAGGCGATCGAATGCCGGACCGCGCGGCTCGCCGCCGGCCGCGTCCGCCTCGCCGATGCGCGAGCGTTGAAGTCGCTGCTGCGCGAGCAGGCCCGCGCGGTCGCGCGCAACGACCAGGCGGGCTTCCTCGTCCTGGACGATCGGATGCACCAGTTGATCGTCACCATGGCGGGCCACCCCAACGTCTGGCGAGCGGTCGAGGACGTGAAGGCGCAGCTCGACCGCGTGCGCGTGCTCTCGCTCGAGGACCCGAGCTGGCTCGCCTCGATCCACGCCCAGCACGAGGCTATCGTGCACCATGTCCTCTCGGGGGACGGCGACGCCGCCGCCAGCGCGATGGAAACCCATCTGCGGAGCGTGTTCGCGTCGATCGACGCGATCGCGGGCTGCGACCCGGGCTATTTCCGCGGAGGCACGGGGGCACGCCCCACGGGCCCCGCACCCGCAGCACCACGACCGGCCGACTCGGCCAGGAGGCAACCATGAAGTCCGTCCTGCATGCCGCCGCGCGCGGCGTCGCCATCGCGCTTTGCGCGTTCGCGCTGCCCGTGGCGGCGCAGACCGTGCTCAACGTCAACACGGCGCTCACGACCGACGACCCGATGTACGCCGGCCTCGAGCGCATGAAGACCGCCATCGAGCAGCGCAGCGCCGGCAAGCTTACGATCCGCATCTTCCCCGGCTCGCAGCTCGGCAAGGACGAGGACGTCCTCGAGCAGGCTCGTGCCGGCGCGAACGTCGCGGTGCTGGTCGACGGGGGGCGGCTCGCGCCGTTCGTCAAGGACTTCGGCATCCTGGGCGCGCCCTACCTGGTCGACAACTTCGACCAGGTGCTGCGCCTCGAGAACAGCGCGCTGTTCAAGGGCTGGGTCGAGAAGCTGCGCGGTGCGGCGAACCTGCAGGTCCTGTCGTTCGACTGGTTCCAGGGGCACCGCCACGTGCTCACCAACGTGCCGGTCAAGGGGCCCGCCGACCTCAAGGGGATCCGCATGCGCACGCCCGGCGCGCCGGTGTGGCTCGAGACGGTGCGCGCGATGGGCGCGACGCCGACCGGTATGCCGTGGTCCGAGGTGTACTCGGCGCTGCAGACCAAGGTGATCGACGGTGCCGAGGCCCAGCATCCTGCCGTCTACGGCGCGCGCCTCTACGAGGTCGTCAAGTACATCACCAAGACCGAGCACATCTACCTGATCACCGGCATCGTCACGAGTCGCGCGTGGTTCGACAAGCTGCCGGCCGACCAGCAGAAGATCCTCACCGAGGAATCGTTCGCCGCGGGCAAGTGGGCCTCCGAGGCGACCATCGCCTCGCTCGCCGACTACGAGAAGAAGCTGCGCGAGAAAGGCGTCACGGTCGCCGAGATCGACAAGACGCCGTTCAAGGCCGCGACGGCGGGCGTCTACCAGACGCTCGGCTACGCGGAGCTGCGCAAGGACGTCGACAAGGCGCTCGGCAAGTAGGCACGCGCGGGCGCGGGCGGCCACCACCGCCCGCGCCCGACCGGGAGGACGTCCATGAAGTCGCTCATCGCGGCGCTGCGCCGCGCCGAGGACGTGGCCGCGCGCGTGTGCCTCGCGGGCTGCTCGATCCTCGTGTTCGTCGCCGCGGTCTCGCGCGCGCTCGGCTCGCCCATCCTGTGGGCGATCGACATCGCGATGCTCCTGTTCATCTGGTGCTCGTTCCTGGGCGCCGACGCGGCGCTTCGCGCGAAGCAGCACATCATCATCGACATCGTCGTGCGGATGTTCCCGCAGCGCGTGCAGCGGGCGCTGCTGATCGCGCACTGGACGGTGATGGTCGCGTTCCTCGCGACGCTGGTCGTGCTGGGGACCGAGCTCACGATGCTCAACGTCGAGCGTCCGATGGGCGACACCGAGATCTCGTACGCCTACGTCACCGCGGCGGTGCCGATCGGGGCGCTGCTGATGGCGTTCACCGCCGTGCGCCAGCTGGTCGAGTTCTGGCGCAACCCGAGGCTCGCGTTCGGCGCGACCGAGAGCCCGCTGTGACCTTCGCGCTGTCGCTGCTGTTCCTCGCGCTCATGTTCCTCGGCATGCCGGTGGCGTTCGCGGTCGGCGTGGCGAGCCTCGTCTACTACCTCGCGTCCGACACCATCCCCGCGCAGATCGGGATCCAGCGGATCGCGACGGCGACGCAGTCGTTCCCGCTGCTCGCCGTGCCGCTGTTCGTGCTGGCCGGCAACCTGATGAACTCGTCGGGCATCACCGACCGGATCATCGCGCTCGCGCGGGTGCTGACCGGCTGGATCACCGGCGGCCTCGCGCAGGTCGCGATCGTGGTTTCCGCGCTGATGGGCGGAGTGTCCGGCTCCGCGGTCGCCGACGCCGCGATGGAAGCGCGGATCCTCGGGCCGTCGATGCTGAAGCATGGCTTCTCGCGCGGCTTCACGTCCGCGGTGATCTCGGTGGGCTCGCTGATCACCGCGACGATCCCGCCGTCGATCGGGCTCATTCTCTATGGCTTCCTCGGCAACGTGTCGATCGGCCGCCTGTTCCTCGGCGGCGTGATCCCCGGCATCCTGATGACCTTCGTCCTGATGGGCACGACCTGGGGCATCGCGCGACGTCGCGGCTACGCGAGCGACCTGGCCGCGTTCCCGGGATGGCGCGAGGTACTGCGCCAGGCCAACCGCAGCAAGTGGGCGCTGCTGTTCCCGGTGTTCCTGGTGATCGGCATCCGCTTCGGCGTGTTCACGCCCTCCGAGGTCGGCGCGTTCGCGGTTGCGTACGCGGTCGCGGTCGGCGTGTTCGCCTACCGCGAGCTCGACTGGCGGCGGATCAACGACGCGCTGCGCCACAGCGTCCACGACATCGGGATGATCATGCTGATCATCATGCTGTCGGCGATGATCGGCTACGTGATCGCGCTCGAGCGCGTGCCGCAGAATGCCGCGGAATGGATCGTCGGCGTCACGCAGAACCCGCAGGTGCTGGTCTCGATCCTTGTCGTGTTCATCCTGGTGCTCGGCATGTTCCTCGAGAGCACCGTGATCGTCCTGCTGCTGACGCCGATCCTGGTGCCGATCGTGACCAAGGCGGGGATCGACCCGGTCCATTTCGGCCTGGTGATGATGACCGCGACCACGCTGGGCGGCATGACGCCGCCGGTCGGCGTCGCGATGTACACGGTGTGCGGGCTGCTCGACACGCCCATGGACGAGTACACGCGCGAGGCGCTGCCGTTGATCGCGGCCGTGGTCGTGCTGATCTTCGTGATGGCGTTCGTGCCGCAGATCGTATTGTTCCTGCCCAACCTGCTGATGTGATCGAGGGCGGCGGCCACGCCGCGGCAGGCGGTACAATTTCGCTCCGCCGGCCCGGCTCCCGCGCGCCCGCTGCGTCCCCGCGACACCTCCCCGAGCCGACCGACACCATGCCCGCCACGACGATCGCCCGCATCCGCGCCACGCCGGTCACGGTGCCGCTGGAAGCGCCGCTGCGCCACAGCAACGGCGCACACTGGGGCCGCTTCGTGCGCACGATCGTCGAGGTCGAGACCGCCGACGGCTACACGGGGCTGGGCGAGATGGGCGGCGGCGGCGAGGACGCGACGCGCGCGTTCGCGGCGCTCGAAGGCTATCTGGGCGGGCACGACGTTTTCGCGCTCGAGGCGCTGCGCCTCAAGATCTGCAACCCGACGGCGAGCCTCTACAACAACCGCACGCAGCTGCACGCGGCGATCGAGTTCGCCTGCCTCGACATCATGGGCAAGAAGCTCGGCGTGCCGGTGCACGCGCTCCTCGGCGGCAAGCTCGTCGATCGCGTCGCGTTCGCGAGCTACCTGTTCTTCCGCTATGCCGATCCGTCGTCCGGCAAGGGCGAGGTGCGCACCGCCGAGCAGCTGGTCGCGCACGCCAAGGCGCTGAAGGCGAAGCACGGCTTCACGTCGCACAAGCTCAAGGGCGGCGTGTTCCCGCCGAAGCACGAGCTCGCCTGCTACCGCGCGGTCGCGCAGTCGCTCCCCGGCGAGGGCATGCGCTACGATCCGAACGGCGCGCTGCCATTCGACGATGCCGTGCACTTCGGCCAGGCGATCGAGGACCTCCGCAACGATTATTTCGAGGATCCGGTCTACGGCATCGCACCGATGAAGGCGCTGCGCGAGTTCGTGCGCATCCCGCTCGCCACCAACACCGTCGTAGTCAACTTCGAGCAGCTCGCCGCGAACGCGATGTCGCGCGCGGTCGACGTGGTGCTGCTGGACACGACGTTCTGGGGCGGCATCCGGCCGTGCATCAAGGCGGCCGGCGTGTGCGAGACGCTCGGCGTGCAGGTCGCGGTCCACAGCTCCGGCGAGCTAGGCATCCAGCTCGCGACGATGCTGCATCTGGGCGCCGTACTGCCCAACCTGGGCTATGCCGCCGACGCGCATTACCACCACCTGGCCGACGACGTGATCGTGGGCGGCCCGCTGCGCTACGAGGGCGGCGCGATCCGCGTGCCCGACGCGCCGGGGCTGGGCGTCACACTCGACCGCGACCGGCTCGCGCGCTACCACGAGCTCTTCCGCGAGCTGGGCGGCTATCCTTACGACCGTGATCCCGGCCGTCCCGGCTGGTTCGCCCACGTGCCGAACCGTCAGTGGGCCGACCCTTCGGATGCGCGCGTGCCGTCGCTTCGCCCCTGATTCCCTTCGACGACCCCCACGGAGCCAACGTCCCATGACAGGAAGACTCGCCGGCAAGACAGCGTTCATCACCGCTGCCGGGCAGGGCATCGGCCACGCGAGCGCGATCGCGATGGCGCGCGAAGGCGCCCAGGTCATCGCGACCGACGTGAACCCGAAGCTGGTCGACGCGCTGAAGGGCACGCCCAACCTCACCGCGCGCATGCTCGACGTGCTCGACGACGCGGCGGTCCAGCGCATGATCGGCGAGCTGCCGCCACTCGACGTGATGTTCAACTGCGCGGGCTACGTCCACCACGGCACCGTGCTCGACTGCAAGCCGAAAGACTGGGAGTTCAGCTTCGCGCTCAATGCGCGGGCGATGTACATCGCGATCCAGGCGGCGCTGCCGAAGATGCTCGAGCACCACCAGAAGACCGGCCGGTGGATCAGCATCATCAACATGGCGAGCGTCGCCGGCTCGATCAAGGGGATCCCCAACCGCTTCGCCTACGGCGCGTCGAAGGCGGCGGTGATCGGTCTCACCAAGGCGGTCGCCGCCGATTTCGTGCAGAAGGGCATCCGCTGCAACTGCATCGCGCCGGGCACCGTCGACACGCCGTCGCTCGGCGAGCGCATCGGCGCGTTCGACGATCCGGTCGAGGCGCGCAAGATGTTCATCGCGCGCCAGCCGATGGGCCGGCTCGCCAAGGCCGAGGAGATCGCGCCGGTCGTCGTGTTCCTCGCGTCCGACGAAAGCGCGTTCGCCACCGGCAATGTGTACTCGGTCGATGGCGGAATGACGATCTGAACGGCGGCGATAGGCGATAGGACCGCGCGCGCTACCATCCCAGTTCGCCTATCGCCTATCGCCCATCGCCCATCGCCGCTTTTTTGTCCACGAGGAGCTCCACATGAAACTGGTTCGATACGGCCCGCCCGGCCGCGAAAAGCCCGGCCTCATCGACGCCGACGGCAAGCTGCGCGACCTGTCGCGCAAGGTGAAGGACATCGGTCCCGGCGCGCTGTCCGACGCGTCGCTCGCCGCGCTGCGCAAGCTCGACCCGAACAAGCTGCCGCTGGTGAAGGGCAAGCCGCGCCTCGGCGCCTGCGTCGCCGGCAGCGGCAAGTTCGTGGCGATCGGCCTCAACTTCGTCGATCACGCGAAGGAGACCGGCTCGCCCATCCCAGCGCACCCGATCGTCTTCTTCAAGACGACCAACTGCATCCAGGGCCCCAACGATCCGGTCATGCAGCCCAAGGACTCGACGCAGCTCGACTACGAGGTCGAGCTCGGCATCGTCATCGGCAAGCGCGCGCGCAACGTCGACGAGAAGACCGCGCTGCGCCACGTCGCAGGCTACTGCCTGATGAACGACGTCTCGGAGCGCGACTTCCAGATCAAGAAGGGCGGCGGCCAGTGGAGCAAGGGCAAGGGCTGCGACACCTTCGGGCCGATCGGCCCGTGGATGGTCACGCGCGACGAGGTCCGGGATCCGCAGAAGCTCGGCATGTGGCTCGACGTCAACGGCGTGCGCCGGCAGACGGGCAACACCAGCACGATGATCTTCGGCGTCGCACGGCTCGTTTCCGACGTCTCGCAGTACATGACGCTCGAGCCTGGCGACCTCATCACCACCGGCACGCCGCCGGGGGTCGCGCTGGGCATGAAGCCGGAGCCGCAGTGGCTGAAGCCGGGCGACACGATCGAGCTCGGGATCGACGGCCTGGGCGTGCAGAAGCAGCGCGTGGTTCCGTTCAAAGCGCGGCGCTAGCCGCCTCGAGATCGCCAGGGTCGGGCGTCCGGGCGCTGCGCGCGCGCCGCCCGATCCTGACGAGCGACGGTCATAGCAGCGGTGCGCGATATACTTCCCGTCGCGATGGCACTGCTGCCTCCCCTCGACGACGCCGCGCTCGGCCCCGACGCTCGCGCCGTCTTCGATGACATCCGCCAGTCGCGCCAGACCGACTACGTGAACGACTTCTGGCGGGTCTTGGCGCACGACCCGCCGACGCTCGCGCGCATCTGGGCCGGCGCGAAGCAGGTGATGGCTCCCGGTGCGCTCGACCCGCTCGTCAAGGAGCTGGTCTACATCGCGGTGTCGGTCACCAACAACTGCGAGTACTGCATCCATTCGCACACCGCCGCCGCGCGCGGCAAGGGCATGAGCGAAGCGCAGTTCCGCGAGCTGATGGCCGTCGTCGCGCTGGCGAACGAGACCAACCGGCTCGCCAATGGCTACCGCATCGACGTCGACGAGCGCTTCCGCTCGCCGCTCGCATGACGCGCAGGAAGGCGCTTCGCCGGTGAGCATCGGCGGCGACGATCCCGCACGCCCGAGCGACCGCGCCGACCCGCTGTTCCCGGAGCTCGAGCCGCACGCCGCCGGGCGCCTGTCGGTCGACGCACGCCACACGCTGTACTGGGAGGAATGCGGCAACCCCGAGGGCGTACCGATCGTGTTCCTGCACGGCGGCCCGGGCGGCGGCTGCCTGCCGCACCACCGCCGCTTCTTCGACCCGGCATTCTGGCGCATCGTGCTCGTCGACCAGCGCGGCGCCGGACGCTCGACGCCGACCGCCGAGATCGCCGACAACACGACCTGGCACCTGGTGGCCGATCTCGAGCGCCTGCGGTCGCACCGCGGAATCGAGCGCTGGGCGCTGTTCGGCGGCTCGTGGGGCTCGACCCTCGCGCTCGCCTATGCCGAATCGTTCCCGGAGCGCTCGACCGGCCTCGTGCTGCGCGGGATCTTCCTCGCCTCGCCCGAGGAGATCGCGTGGTTCATGACCGGGATGCGCCACGTGTTCCCCGAGGCGTGGGAGCGCTTCGCCGCGTTCCTCCCGGCCGACGAGCGCACCGACCTCCTCGCCAACTACCACCGCCGTCTCGTCGATCCGGATCCCGCCGTGCACGCACCGGCCGCCGCGGCGTGGGACGCCTACGAAAGCGACTGCTCGACGCTGCTGCCGCGCGCAGACGGGCCACCGGCGTTCGAGAGCGACGCGATCGCGCTGGCGATCGCGCGCATCGAAGCGCACTACTTCGTGCACAGCGGCTTCCTCGCCGAGGGCGAGCTGATCGGCAACATCCATCGGATCGAGCACCTGCCGTGCACGATCGTCCAGGGCCGCTACGACGTCGTGTGCCCGCCGTTGACCGCGCATGCGCTCGCGCGCGCATGGCCCGCGGCGGAGCTCGTCATCGTGCCCGATGCCGGGCATTCGGTGCGCGAGCCGGGCATCGCACGCGAGCTGGTGGCCGCCGTCGAGCGCCTGAAGCGCCGGCTCGCCGCGCCCTGACGGAGAGCGCGATGAGCGCCGACGGGCCGCCCCGAGGCGCTCGCCCCCACGGGGGGAGCGCGCGCAACGCGTTCGGGGGGATCCCATGAGCGCCGACGGGCCGCCCCGAGGCGCTCGCCCCCACGGGGGGAGCGCGCGCAGCGCGTTCGGGGGGATCCCATGAGCGCCGACGATCCGCCCCGAGGCGCTCCTGCCGCTGCCGCGAACGCCGCGTGGCTCGCGCGAAGCCTCGCCGCGGTGTGGCACCCGTGCACGCAGATGAAGGCGCACGAGACGCTGCCGCTCGTGCCGCTCGCGCGCGCGGAGGGCGTGTGGCTCGAGGACTTCGACGGGCGTCGCCTGCTCGACGCAGTCTCGTCGTGGTGGGTCAACCTGTTCGGCCACGGCGAGCCGCGCATCCGCGCGGCGATCGCGGCGCAGCTTTCGCAGCTCGAGCATGCGATGCTGGCCGGCTTCACGCATGCGCCGGCGGTCGAGCTCGCCGAGCGCCTCGCCGCGCTCGCCCCCGCGGGCCTCGGCCACGCGTTCTACGCGTCCGACGGAGCGTCCGCCACCGAGATCGCGCTCAAGATGAGCCACCACGCGTGGCGCAATCGCGGGCGGCCGGCGAAGCGCCGCTTCGTCGGGCTCGCCGGCGGCTACCACGGCGAGACGCTGGGGGCGCTTTCGGTGACCGACGTCGCGATCTTCCGCGACGCCTACGCGCCGCTGGTTCAGGTGAGCGACACGGTCCCGACGCCGGACGCGCGGCTCGCGCGGGATGGCCGCACGGGTGCCGACGTCGCGCGCACCGCCGGCGACGCGCTGGAGCGCTATCTCGCCGCGCACCACGACAACGTCGCCGCGCTGATCGTCGAGCCGCTCGTGCAGGGCGCGTCCGGGATGGTCATGTACGACGCCTCCTGGCTCGCGCGTGCCCGCGCGCTGTGCACGCGCTACGAGGTCCACCTGATCGCCGACGAGATCATGACCGGCTTCGGCCGCACCGGGACGATGTTTGCGTGCGAGCAGGCCGGCATCGCGCCCGACCTGATGCTCCTGTCGAAGGGAATCACCGGCGG
This sequence comes from Casimicrobiaceae bacterium, assembly GCA_035539315.1. GTDB lineage: Bacteria > Pseudomonadota > Gammaproteobacteria > Burkholderiales > Casimicrobiaceae > VBCG01. The sequence continues at coordinate 10,686 of DATLIR010000019.1, read as the reverse complement.
GTTCCTGCCGCTCGCCTGCGTGCTCGCGACCGACGCGATCTACGGCGCGTTCTACGACGACGACACGGCACGCGCGTTCCTGCACTCGCATTCCTACAGCGGCAATCCGCTCGCCTGCCGCGCGGCGCTCGCCGTGCTCGACATCTTCCGCGACGACGACGTCGTCGCGGCCAACCGCGCGCGCGCATCGCGCTGGGACGCGATGGCCGCGCCGCTCGCCGCGCACCCGAAGGTCCGCGATTTCCGTCGCTGCGGCATGATCGTTGCTTTCGAGGTCGACACCGACCGAGCCGATTTCGCGCGCTGGTGCTTCGCGCAGGCCCTCGAGACGGGCCTGCTCCTGCGGCCGATCGGCCGCACGGTCTACTTCATGCCGCCCTACGTCATTCCCGACGACGCGTTCGCGCTCCTGTGCGAGCGCACGCACGCGATCGTCGAGCGCGCGTGATCGGCGTCTCGCGCCTGGCGGCGCTGGCGCTGCTGGCGCTCGCCCCCCTCGCGGCGTCGGCCGTTCTGCCCCGCGAGATCACCCGGGCGTTCCTCGACCAGGGCATCCCGCTGACCGACGTCGGCATCGTCGTGCAGGAAACCGGCGGGCCGCGCCCGCTGTTCTCGCACCGGTCCGACCAGCCGATGAATCCGGCCTCGGTGATGAAGCTGGTCACGACGTTCGCCGCGCTCGAGCTCCTCGGGCGCGACTACCGCTGGCGCACCGAGGCGTTCCTCGGCGGGCCGCTCGCCGACGGCCGCCTCGACGGCGACCTGGTCCTCAAGGGCAGTGGCGACCCCAAGATCACGATCGAGCAGTGGACGGCGTTCATGGCGACGCTGCGCGAGCGCGGCCTCGCGGACGTGGGCGGCGACCTCGTGCTCGACCGCAGCGCGTTTCGGCTGCCGCCGTACGACCCGGCCGCGTTCGACGGCGAGCCGCTCGTGCCCTACAACGTGGGACCCGACGCGCTGCTCGTCAATTTCAAGAGCGTGCGCTTCCGCTTCGTTCCCGCCGCCGACGGCAACACGGTGGGCGTGATCGCGGAACCCGCGCTGCCGCAGCTCGCGCTCGGCGCGACGCCGACGCCGATCGACGGACCGTGCGGCGATTGGCGCACCAGCGTCTCCGCGGCGTTCGTCGCGCAGACGCGCGTCGCGGCGGTGAGCTTCCCGGGCCGTTATCCGCGCGACTGCGGCGAGCGCGACTGGCACCTGGCGCTGCTCGACCACCCGAACTACGTGCACGGCATGTTTCGCGCCGCGTTCGCGGCGGCGGGCGGGACCTTCGACGGCACCGTGCGGGATGGGCGCGCACCCGCCGGCGCTGCGCCGTTCGCCGTGCTGGAGTCGCTGCCGCTGTGGGAGATCGTGCGCGACATCAACAAGCTCAGCAACAACGTGATGGCCCGCCAGGTGTTCCTCGCGCTCGGCACGACCGGCGCGCCACCGCCGGCGACGATCGACAAGGCGCGCGACGCGGTGACCCGCTGGCTCGCGCGGCGTCGCCTCGCGCTGCCGGGGCTCGTGATCGAGAACGGGTCCGGCCTGTCGCGCACCGAGCGCATCTCGGCGAGCGGGCTGGCGCGGTTGCTCGCCGCGGCCGACGCGAGCCGGGTGCGCGAGGAGTTCGCGAGCTCGCTCGCCGTCGCCGCGCTCGACGGCACCGTGCAGCGGCGCTTCCAGAACGGCACGGTCGCCGGACAGGCGCTCTTGAAGACCGGCTCGCTCGACGGCGTTCGCGGCCTCGCGGGCTACGTGATCGACCACGCCGGTCGCCGCTGGATCGTCGCGGCGATCGTCAACCACCCGAACGCCGCGCGCGCGCAACCCGCGCTCGATCTGCTGGTCCAATGGACGTACCGGAACGCCTCGACCTACGTCGAGCCCGCGGTGCGATGACACGGAACGGCGTGATCCTCCTCGACCTCCTCGCCGACCAGAAGATCGCCGCCGCCATGGAAGCGGGCGCGTTCGACGACCTTCCAGGCGCCGGCAAGCCGCTCGACCTCGGGGGTGACCCGCTGATCCCCGAGGAGCTGCGGGTCGCCTGGCGCCTCCTGAAGAACGCCGGCTTCGTGCCACCCGAGCTCGCCGAGCGGCGCGAGCGCGTCGCACTGGCGCGGCTCATCGCCACGCTCGACGACGACGGAGAGCGCCGCCGTGCGGCCGCTCGCCTCGCGCTGCTCGAGGCGCGCCGCGAGGCGGTGGGCGCCGGGATGGGGCTGCCGGCGTCCTACCGCGGCGCGTTGCTCGACAAGCTGGGCCGTTAGCGGCCCCAGGGGCGTCAGCCCCTGCCGGCGCCGGCCCGCGCGCGGATCAGCCTGGTATCGGTTGGCTGTCCTTGAACGCGAGGTAGCCGCGCACGACGCGGTAGATCACCCAGATCGACACCGCGGCGAGCCCGATCGGCAGCAGCACGAAGCCGATCAGCACCAGCATCAGAAGCGTCCCGACCACGCCGACGATGACGCTCCACAGCAGCGACCACCAGAAGGTGCCGATCAGCCAGTCGAAGTGCGACGCGAGCCAGGTGCCCTGCGCCTCGCCGCGCTTCACGTACGCGACGATCACGCCGATGATCCCGGCGAGCGCCACCAGCGGAGCGAAGTGCACGAGCCCCGACGAGATCACGCCGCCGATCGCGGCGACCCCGAACAGCGCGTAGACGACGAGCGCGGCGGTGATCGGCGGCTGCGCGGTGGTGCCGGCGGGCGGCAGGGTCTCGGCCATCGTGTTCTCCTTCAGTGAAACGCCCCGGTCCGGGGTGCGGAACGCAACATGGGAGCGGGAGGCGCCGGGGTCAATGGCGCACGGACGAATGGCGCCGGGCCCCGCCGCGCCACGCGTCAGCCCGACGGATAGCGGCGGCCGTCCTTGTGCGCGGCGAACACGCCGCGCTCGTCCTCGCACCACAACAGGTCGTCGTCCGGGTAGAACGCGTTGTCGCCCTCGATCCGGTTGCCGACCTCGAGGTAGCGCGCGGTCGAAGTCCCGCGGTTGACGAGGTGGTGGCCGTCCCGGCGGCCGGCCGGGTAGCCGGCGCAGTGGCCGGCGCGCAGCACCTGCTCGCCGGCGTCGGTGACGAGCACGACCTCGCCTTCGAGGATCCAGACGAACTCGTCCTCGAGCGTATGCCAGTGGCGCAGCGCCGACTGGGCGCCGGGCGGCAGCAGGACGAGGTTGACGCCGAACCGCGTGAGGCCGAGCGCGTCGCCCAGCCGGCGCTTCGCGCGTTCGCCCATGCGTGAGCGGAACGGCTCCGGGTAGGTCGAGCCGCGTTGCTCGGGAAGGTCGGCCGGATCCAGGGCCGGCGGCACGGGCGAGGGCATCGTGCAAGTATCGCACCGCCATGAACTTGCGGCCCGCTCGTATAATCAATGGTCCGGCGTCCGGGGAGGTCGCCCGGCGGCACAACGATCCTATCAAGGAGTTCGCCATGTCATTCGAACGCACCCGCGACCAGCTGGTCGACGATTTCTCCGCCGTGCTTGCCGAGGCCGAGGATCTCCTCAAGAAGGCCTCCAACGAGACCGGCGACCGCGCCCGCGACCTGCGCTCGCAGGTCGAGTCCAAGCTCCTGTCCGCGAAGCTCCGCCTGTCGGAGCTCCAGGGGGAGGCGGTCGACCGCGCGAAGGCCACTGCCCGCTTCACCGACGACTACGTGCACGAGAACCCGTGGCAGGTGGTCGGCGCCGCGGTCGCCGTCGGCTTCCTCGTCGGCCTGATGATGAATCGCCGCTGAGCCCCGGATGGACGCTTCCGACGGGGAGGAGCAGGTCGGCGGGCTCAAGCCCGCGGCCATGCGCCTTCTCGCCGGCGCGATCGGGCTCGCGCGCACGCGCCTCGAGCTCGCCAGCGTCGAGCTCGCGGAGGAGCGCGGACGCCTCACGACGATCGTCGTCCTCGCGGCGGCCGGCGCGGTCCTCGCGACGCTGGCGGTCGTCGCGCTGACGCTCGGGATCGTCGCGTACTTCTGGGACAGCTACCGCTACCAGGCGATCGGTGCGCTGGTCGTCGTCTACGCCACGCTCGCCGCGTTCGCGTTCATGCGCGCCGCCGCGGTGGTCAAGCGGCAGCCCACGCCGTTCGCCGCGACGATCGCGGAATTCGACAAGGACCGCAGGCGCTTCGCCGGTGGCCACCCGAACGACATCTCGCCGCCCACCGGTGGCGCCGCGCCGTGAGTGAAGCCGCCACCCTCGCCGAGCGCCGCGCGCAGCTCGTCGCCACCGCCGACCTCGAGCGCCTGAAGCTCGGCCTCGCCTGGCGCGACGTGCGGCATGCGATCGCGCCCGCGCCGGATCTTGCGCGCCGCTCGCGCTTCCGCCCCTACGTCGTGGGTGCGATTCGGTACGGCCTGCCGCTGCTGGGCATCCGGCGCATGGGGCGCCTGCTGCGCGTCGCCGGCGCCGCGCTCGTGATCTGGCGCGCCACGCGCGCGTGGCGCTCGCTCGGCTGAGTCGGGCGGGAGCTCGGGTGCGCATCGTCGGATTCATGCTGGCGCGCAACGAGGAGGACATCGTCGAGGCGTCGATCCGCCACAACCTCCGCTCCCTCGACGCCCTCACGGTCGTCGACCACGGCTCCGACGACGCGACACCCGACATCCTGGCCTCGCTCGCACGCGAGGGGCTCCCGCTCGAGATCCGGCGAGACGAAAGCCTCGAGATGCGCCAGTCCGAGGTGACCACCGAGCACGCGCGGCGCCTGTTCGAGGGCGGGGCCGACCTGTGCGTGCCGATCGACGCCGACGAGTTCCTGTGCATGCCCTCCCGCGCGGCGTTCGAGCGCACCGTCGCTGCCGCCGATCCGGCGATCCACCTCGTGATGCCGTGGCTCACGTACCTGCCGCCGCTCGACGGGAGTGGCGACATCGTCGCGCGCCTCGCCCATGCGCGACGCATGACCACCGAGCGGCACGGCCTGTACAAGGTCGTCGTGCGCCGCTCGTTGCTCGACACGCCGCGCGCGACGATCGGCGCGGGCAACCACCGAATCCAGCCGCACGACGGCCGCGCGCACATCCCGCACGAGGCGCTGCCTGGCAACATCGTCGCGCTCGCGCACGTGCCGGTTCGCAGCGTCGGCCAGTTCACCGGGAAGGTCGCCGTGGGCAGCCTGGCATTGCGGCTCGCCAACCTCGACGATCCGAACGTCGCCTTCCACTGGCGCGAGGAATTCGACGCGATCGTCGCCGGCCGGCCGATCACCCGGGAGCGCCTCGCCGAGATCGTCGCGAACTACAGCGTCGCGCCTTCCCGGCGCGTGGATCCGGCCGGCGTCCAATGGGTCGAGGACCCGTTCATCGCCGGCATCGAGCTCCGCTACACACCGATGCACCCACCCAATCCGCTGGCGCGCATCCTCACGTTCGGCGAGCGCGTCGCGGCGGAGGTCGCACGCACCACCGGCGGGCTATGACGAGCGGCAGCGGCGGCGCCCCGCGCCGCAAGCCGAAGGTCTGGTCGGTGTCGATGGTCCGCAACGAGGCGGACATCGTCGAGGCGTTCGTCCGTCACAACGCGGCCATCCTCGACGGCATGGCGATCATCGACCACGGCTCGATCGACGGAACGCTGGCGATCCTCACCGACCTCGCGCGCGAGCGGTTTCCGATCATCCTGATCAAGAGCGCGACGCCGGGCTACCTGCAGGAGCAGATCACCACCGCGACCGCGCGCGACGTGTTCCGCCAGACCGGCGCCGACTTCGTGATGCCGCTCGACGCCGACGAGTTCCTGAAGGTGCGCTCGCGCGACGAGTTCGACCGGGCGCTCCTGGCCATCCCGCCCGCGATGAACGGGCTGCTGCACTGGCTCACCTACGTCCCCGACTTCGCGGCGGCGAAGGACGGCATGCTCGCGCTGCTCCGCAGCGCGCGCCGGATGGCGAAGGAGCGGCAGGCCTTCCACAAGGCGCTGATGTCGCGCTACCTGCTCGAACGGCCCGAGGCGATGCTCGCCAACGGCAACCACTTCGTGGCGCGCCGTCTGCACGGCAGTTCGGAGGACGCCGAGCCGCACGCGCGCATCCGCGACGAGTTCGCCGCGCTCGCGCACGTGCCGATCCGCAGCGCCGCGCAATTCGTCACCAAGGTCGCGGTCAAGAAGCTCGGGCGCATCGCCGCGCAGTACGACTGGACGCCCGACGCCGCGTCGCAGGCCGCCTACGAGGCGGTGCTCGCCGGCCGGCCGGTCGACGATGCCCTGCTGCTCGAGCACGCGATCAACTGGTCGGTGCCCAAGCCGAATTGGGCGGCGCGCGCCGACATCGAGCTGGTCGACGACCCTTTCCTCGCGCCGATCACGCTTCGCTACACGCCGCCCGCGGCCGCCGATCCGCTGCCGCTCGTGCTATCGGCCGCCGACCGCCTCGTGCAGCGGCTGGTCGCGGCGCGCCGCGGCGCGGGAGCCGCCCGTCCTCCGACCGCCGCCGCGCCGACCCCGACGTCGTGAAGCTCTGGGGCGTCGCGATGGTGCGGAACGAGGCCGACATCATCGAGGCGTTCGTCCGGCACAACCTGACGGTCCTGGACGGTCTCGTCGTCGTCGACCACGGGTCGGCCGACGCGACGCCGCGCATCCTTGCCGCGCTGTGCGCCGAGCGCCTTCCGCTGGTGGTGCTCGCGAGCGAAACGGTCGGCTACCTGCAGGCGGAGATCGTCACCAGCGCGGTGCGCGAGGCGTTCGCGCGCCTGCGTGCCGACGCGGTGTTCCCCCTGGACGCCGACGAGTTCCTGCGCGTGCGCGTGCCCGCCGAGCTCGTCGCCGCGCTCGCGGCGCTTCCGCCCGGCCACTTCGGGCGCATCGCCTGGCCGACCTACGTTCCGCCGCTCGACGGCGCGCCCGACGACATCGTCGCGCTGCTGCGGGCGACGCGGCGCTGCGATGCGAAGCTCCCGCTCGCGCAGCGCGTGCAGGGCAAGGTCGTCCTGACCGGCCACTTCGCGCGCAACCCGATGGCCACGCTCACGATGGGCAACCATGGCGTGATGCTCGGTCGCGACCCGCGCACCTCGCCGTCGATGCCGCACGTCGATCTGCCGGCGCGCCTAGTCGAGGTGTGCCACGTGCCGGTGCGCAGCGCCCGACAGTTCGTCATCAAGACGGTGATCAAGCGCATGGCGCGCGTCGCGGCCAACCGCGACTACCCGCCCGCCTCGCCGATACACGCGGCGCTCGACGCCATCAGGCGCGGCGCGCCGCTGTCGCCCGCCGCGATGCTGTCGACGCATGTGGTCGTCGACGACCCGGCGTTCGCCGCGGCGTGGACCGAGCGCGACGCCGGCGCGGACAGCTTCCTCGGCGACATCCGGCTGCGCTACACCGACGCCCCTCCCGCCGATCCGATGCCGGTCGTCCTGGCGGCGGTCGAGCGCCTGGTGCGCCGCGCCGTCGAAGCTCGCGCGGCGGCGGACGTACGCGTCCCCGCGCGCGACGAGCCGGCCTAGGGCAACAGGCCCGCCTCGCGCAACAGCGCGTCGACGCGCGCGTCGACGGCGGCGTCCATCGCGATCGGGCGACCCCACGCACGCGCGGTTTCGCCCGGCCATTTCGCCGTCGCGTCGATGCCGAGCTTGCTGCCGAGCCCGGATACCGGCGAGGCGAAGTCGAGGTAGTCGATCGGCGTCGACTCGACGATCAGGCTGTCGCGCGCCGGATCGACACGCGTCGTGAGCGCCCAGACCACCTCCTTCCAGTCGCGAACGTCGACGTCGTCGTCGGTGACGACGATCATCTTGGTGTACATGAACTGGCGCAGGAAGCTCCACACGCCGAACATCACGCGCTTCGCGTGCCCCGGGTACTGCTTGCGCATCGACACGACGGCGAGCCGGTAGCTGCAGCCCTCGGGCGGCAGGTAGAAATCGGCGATCTCGGGGAACTGCTTCTGCAGGAGCGGCACGAACACCTCGTTCAGCGCGACGCCAAGCATCGCGGGCTCGTCGGGCGGCTTGCCGGTGTACGTCGAGTGGTAGATCGGGTCGCGGCGCAGCGTGATGCGCTCGATCGTGAGCACCGGGAAGCGCTCGACCTCGTTGTAGTAGCCGGTGTGGTCGCCGAACGGGCCTTCGAGCGCGCTCTCGTAGCCCGACGGGTCGCCGGCGTCGGGACGGAGGAACCCCTCGAGCACGATTTCCGCCGACGCTGGGACCTGCAGGTCGTGCGTCACGCAACGGACGATCTCGGTGCGGCTCCCGCGCAACAGTCCAGCGAACTGGTACTCCGACAGCGAATCGGGCACCGGCGTGACGGCGCCGAGGATCGTCGCCGGGTCGGCGCCGAGCGCGACCGCCACCGGGAACGGTGCGCCGGGATGGGCGCGCGCGTGGTCGCGGAAGTCGAGCGCGCCACCGCGATGCGCGAGCCAGCGCACGATCACCTTGTCGCGCGCGATCACCTGCTGGCGGTAGATGCCGAGGTTCTGGCGCGTCTTGTGCGGCCCGCGCGTGACCGTGAGTCCCCACGTGATCAGCGGCCCCACGTCACCGGGCCAGCAGGTCTGCACCGGCAGCCGTGCGAGATCGACGTCGGGGCCTTCCCAGACGACCTCCTGGCACGCGGCGCTCGCGCGCACCTTGGGCGCCATGTCGAGCACCTTCATGAACACCGGCCGCGTGGTCTGCCAGGCGTCCTTGAGGTTCTTCGGCGGCTCCGGCTCCTTGAGGAACGCGAGCAGCTTGCCAACCTCGCGCAGGCCCTCGCGCCAGTTCCCCGGATCGGCGCCCATCGCGCGCGCGACGCGCCCGGGCGTCCCGAACAGGTTGCCGAGCACCGGGATCGTGCGCCCGGACGGCGCGCGAAAATCGCCGGCCGGCGCCTCGAACAGGATGGCGGGTCCGCCGCGCTTGAGCACGCGGTCGCAGAACCCGGTCATCTCGAGGCGCGGATCGACGCGCGCACGAACGCGCACGAGCTCGCCGTCGCGCTCGAGCTGGTCGATGAAATCGCGGAGGTCGCGGTAGGCCATCGGCGGTCCCGGGGAAACGAGATTCTAGACTGCAGGCGTATCGACGCCGATATCGCAGCCCACACCCCGCTAGAATCGTCCGGTGTCGACCCGTCCCGCCTCGATCGCCCGCGCGCGCAACGTGGTCTTCGTGCTCGCGCTCGCGTCGTACCTGCTGTCGTTCTTCCATCGCACCGCCCCGGCGGCGATCGCCGGCGAGCTAACGCGCGCGTTCGACCTGTCCGGCGCGGTGCTCGGCACGCTCGCCGCGACCTATTTCTACGTCTACACGCTGCTGCAGGTCCCGGTCGGCGTGCTCGCCGATACGGCGGGGCCGCGCCGGCTCCTCACCGGCGGCGCGCTGGTCGCAGGCATCGGGTCGCTCGCGTTCGCCTTCGCGCCGAGCTGGCCGGTGGCCGCCGCGGGACGCACGCTGGTGGGGATCGGCGTCTCGGTCGCGTTCATCGCGATCCTCAAGCTCAACGCGGCGTGGTTCGACCCGCGGCGCTTCGCGACGATCACCGGGATCACGATGTTCGCCGGCAACCTCGGCGCGGTAGTCGCCGGCGCGCCGCTCGCGCTCGTCGTAGCGCACGCGTCGTGGCGCACGGTGTTCGCCGTCCTCGGCGTGATGTCGCTTGTGCTGGCCGCGGCGACTTGGCGGCGCGTGCGCGACCGTCCCGAGCTCGCGGGATACGCACCGGTCGGACCGGCTGCGCCCGCCACGCAGATGCCACCGCAGGCGTGGCGCCGTGCGCTGGCGAACGTGCTCGCCAACCCGCTCACCTGGCCCGCCTTCGTCGTCAACTTCGGCGTGGGCGGCAGCTACCTGGCCTTCGCGGGACTCTGGGCGGTGCCATGGCTCGAGCGCTCGCACGGCGTGTCGCGCATCGTCGCGGCCGAGCACACCAGCCTGCTCCTGCTCGGCGTCGCGGTCGGTGCCGTGCTCATGGGCGTCGTCTCCGACCGCATCGGCAACCGCCGTGTCGTGATGCGCTGGTGCACGGTCGCCTATGCGCTGTCGTGGCTGCCGTGGCTCGCGCAGGTCGCGTGGCCGCTGCCGGCGACGCTCGCGTGGTTCTTCGCGACCGGGCTCGTGATCCCCGGCTTCACGCTGACGTGGACGATCGCCAAGGAGGTGAACCCTCCCGAGCACTCGGGGATCGCGACGGCGGTCGCCAACACCGCCATCTTCCTCGGGGCAGGCGTGCTGCAGCCGCTCGTGGGCTGGGCGATCGATCTCGGTGCCGCCGGAGGCAATCCGGCGTCCGGCTGGACGGCCGGCATCGCGATCCTCGCCGGCGCCGCGGCGCTCGGGGCGCTGGCGTCGTTGACGGTGCGCGAGACCAGGCGCTGACGCCCGATGCCGCGGCGGATCAGATCACCGCATTCGACGCGCCATCCATCGGAATGATCGCGCCCGACACGTAGCTCGCCGCGTCGGACGCGAGGAACACCACGACGCGGGCGATCTCCTCCGGCGTGCCGAGCCGGCCGAGCGGGATGCGCTGCTGCATGCGTGCCAACAGCTCGTCGGCGGCGAGGCCGGTCATGCGCGCCTCCGCGTCGAGGCCCTCCTGCACGCGACCCGTCAGCGTCGCGCCCGGATTGATCGCATTGACGCGCACGCCCTTCGGCCCGTAGGCCGCCGCGAGGCCGGCGGTGGCGAGCATCAGCGCCGCGTTCGCGGCGCCGCCCGGCAGGTGCACCGGGCTCGCAACCTTGCCGCCCTGGCCGACGATGTTG
>DATLIR010000018.1:0-25317 GCA_035539315.1 Casimicrobiaceae bacterium | reverse complement strand
GCAGGCTTGCGAGCGCCAGAGCAGGCATGCACGCAAGGGCTTCGACAAGCTCAGCCCGAACGGGGCGACAGGCTCAGCCCGAACGGGTGGGGCGCCGGCGCCCCGGGCGCCGACCTACCGGCGCCCGGGGAGAGCTACTTGACCGTCACCCACTGCAACTCGAGCCAGTTGTCCGCCCGGTGCACCACGTTCACGTTGCTGCGCGCGGCCCAGGGGATGAACTGGCGGTGCAGCGGGATGTGGTGCACGGCCTCGTTGTGCAGCATGAAGACCTGCTTGATCAGCGCCTTGCGCTTGGCCGCGTCGGCCTCGGTGCTGGACTGCGCGGCGAGCGCGTCGAGCTTGTCGTCCTTGTAGTTGCCGTAGTTGTAGAAGCCCACGCCGCCGGTGCCGCGGTTGCGGTAGATCGGCGTGAACGTCGTCTCGGCGTCGGTGATGGAGCCGCCCCAGCCGAGCATGTACATCGAGGTGTCGAGCTTCTCCAGCTTGGGGAAGTAGGTCGTCTTGGGCATCGCGTTGACGCGCACCCGCACGTTCACCTTGGCCCACATCGACGCCAGCGTCTGGCAGATGCGCTCGTCGTTGACGTAGCGGTTGTTCGGGCAGTCGAGCTGGACCTCGAAGCCGTTCGGATAGCCGGCGTCGGCCAGGAGCTTCTTCGCGGCCGCCGGATCGTAGGGCAAGCGCTTCTCGATCTCGGGCGTCGTCTGCACCGGCGAGGGCGTCATCGCGCCCGACGGCTTCGACAGCCCGCGCATCGTCGCCTTGTGGATCGCGTCGATGTCGATCGACCGGTACAGCGCCTCGCGGACGCGCCGGTCCTTGAACGGATTCTTGCCCTTGACGCTCGAGTAGAGCAGTTCGTCGCGCCCCTGGTCCATGCCGATGAACACGATGCGCTGCTCGACGCCCTCGATCACCTTGATGCCGGGCGTCTGCTGCAGCCGCGGCACGTCCTGCGGCGCCGGGTCGTTGATCACGTCGACGTTGCCGGCGACCAGCGCGGCGAGCCGCGTGGCGTCGTTCGTGATCGGCGTGTAGACGATCTCGTCGACGTTGCCGTCGAACTTCTTGTCCTTCCATCCCCACCACGCGGGATTCTTCACCAGGTGCGTCTTGACGTCGGGCTCGCGCGCCTTGAGCGAGAACGCGCCGGTGCCGTTGGCGTTGCGGGAGGTGATCATCTCCTCCTTGTTCTTGAAATCCAGCGGCTTGGTGGCCTTGTTCTTCTCGCACCACGCCTTCGACATCATGAAGATCGTCACCAGGTGCTCGAGCTCGATCGGGTTCGGCCCGCTGGTCACGAACTCGACGGTCATGTCGTCGATCTTGCGCGGCTTGCCGGCGGCGTTCGCGTAGGCGCGGATCTGCGAGGTGTCCTCGGCCGCGCGCTGGATCGAGAACACGACGTCGTCGGCCGTGAACGGCGTGCCGTCGTGGAACTTGACACCCTCGCGCAGCTTGAAGCGCCAGGTGGTCGGATTGAGCTGCTCCCACGACGTCGCGAGGCCGGGGATGACCTTGAGGTCCTTGTCCCGCATCACCAGCGTGTCGTAGATCAGGTTGTTGATGTTGTTGGTGAGGTTCTCGTTCTGCGAGTAGGGATCCATCGTCTGCGGATCGCCGCGCCCGGCCCAGCGGAGCGTCTTGGCGTCGGCGATCGACGCGACGGCGAGCGAGGCGGCGAGCGCGACTGGGAGCGCGAGGTGCGTGAACCGGGACGGCGGGGCGGCGGTCTTCGACATGAGCTTCCTCCAGGCGACTTGGGCGCGCTACTCCCGCGGGCGGACGCGCGGGCGCGACGTGGGCGGATCATAGCGGAGGGTCGCTCCGCGTGGTAGGACGGTAGAATCCGCGCCCGCTTCGCGCCCGCGACGGCCCCTTCCCGCATCGCCCGCACCGCCATGGCTGCCGCCGCCCCTCCCGCGATCGACCTCGCCGCGCGCCTTCCGGACCTGCTCGTCGCCGACGCTGTGCGCCTCGCCGCGCGCATCGACGAGGCGCGCCGGCTCCGGGCGGGTGCCCAGGCGTGGCGGCGCATCGCCGTCGAGGTCGAGCGCGCGGCGGCGCGGCGCGACGCGCGGCTCGCGACGCGTCCGCGCCTCGCCTATCCCGCCGAGCTGCCGGTCGCGCAGCGCGCCGACGAGATCGCCACCGCGATTCGCGCGCATCCGGTCGTCATCGTCTGCGGCGAGACCGGCTCGGGGAAGACGACGCAGCTTCCCAAGATCTGCATCGCGGCCGGGCGCGGGGCGCGCGGGCTGATCGGGCATACGCAGCCGCGGCGGCTCGCGGCGCGCAGCGTCGCGACGCGCATCGCGCAGGAGATGGGCAGCCCGCTCGGCGGCGCGGTCGGCTACAAGGTGCGCTTCGCCGACAGGAGCTCGCCGGGCGCGTGGGTCAAGGTGATGACCGACGGCATCCTGCTGGCCGAGACGCGGGGCGACCGCGATCTCCTGGCTTACGACACGATCATCGTCGACGAGGCGCACGAGCGCAGCCTCAACATCGACTTCCTGCTCGGCTACCTGAAGCAATTGCTGGCGCGGCGCGACGACCTCAAGCTCGTGATCACGTCGGCGACGCTCGACGCCGAGCGGTTCGCGCGCCATTTCGGCCGCGACGACGCGCATCCCGCGCCGGTCATCGAGGTGTCCGGCCGGCTGTACCCGGTCGAGATCCGCTACCGCGCAAGCGGAGGCGACCTCGAGGACGAGGCCACCGACGACGAGGAGGACATCGAGGAGGCGATCGTCGACGCGGCGGGCGACCTGTGGCGCGCAGGTCCCGGCGACATCCTGGCGTTCCTTCCCGGCGAGCGCGAGATTCGCGAGACCGCCGAGCGGCTGCGCGCCGACCTGCGGCGCCGTCCGTGGGGCGCGGTGGCGGAGATCCTGCCGCTGTATGCGCGCCTGTCGCCCGAGGAGCAGCAGCGCGCGTTCGCCCCGTCGCGCGGCCGACGCATCGTGCTCGCGACCAACGTCGCCGAGACCTCGCTCACCGTCCCGGGCATCCGCTACGTGATCGACACCGGGCTCGCGCGCATCAAGCGCTATGCGTCGCGCAACAGGACGACGCTCCTCAAGATCGAGAAGGTCGCGCAGGCGAATGCCGACCAGCGCGCGGGACGCTGCGGGCGCGTGCAGGACGGCATCTGCGTGCGCCTCTATGCGGAGGCCGATTACGCGTCGCGTCCGCGCTTTGCCGAGCCGGAAATCCTGCGCAGCTCGCTCGCGAGCGTGATTTTGCAGATGGCGGCGCTCGACCTCGGAGCGGTCGACGCGTTCCCGTTCGTCGAACCGCCGAGCGCGCGCGCCGTAGCCGACGGCTACCAGCTGCTCGCCGAGCTCGGCGCCGTCGACGAGCGCCGCGCGCTGACCGACATCGGGCGCGAGCTCGCCCGCCTGCCGCTCGACCCGCGCGTCGGCCGGATCGTGCTGGCGGCGCGCGAGCGCGACTGCCTCGCCGAGGCGCTGGTGATCGCGAGCGCGCTGTCGGTGCCCGATCCGCGCGAGCGTCCGCTCGACAAGGCGCAGGCAGCCGACCAGGCGCACTTGCGCTTCCGCGACGAGCGGTCGGACTTCCTGTCGCTGGTCCACCTGTGGCAGTTCTTCGAGGCGCTCGGGGGCGAGAAGCTGTCGCACCGCCGGCAGGTCGAGCGCTGCCGCGACGTGTTCGTCAACCACCTGCGCATGCGCGAGTGGCGCGACGTGCACCGCGAGCTCGCGGCGCAGTTGGCCGAAAGCGGCTGGCAATGGCGCGCCGCGCTTCCCGCGACGGTCGACGCGCCGCGCTACCGCGCCATCCACGAGGCGCTGCTGTCCGGGCTGCTCGGCAATGTCGGGCTGCGCGACGGGGAGGGCGAAGGCTATGGCGGCCCGCGCGGCCTGCGCTTCCACCTGCACCCGGGCAGCGGGCTCGCGAAAAAGGGCGGGCGCTACATCCTCGCCGCCGAGCTGGTCGAAACGACGCGCCTGTATGCGCGCTGCGCGGCGCGCGTGGAGCCGGAGTGGATCGAGGCGGCGGCCGGCGATCGCGTCACGCGCGAGTGGTTCGACCCGGTCTGGGACGAAAAGCGCGGCGAGGTCGTCGCGCGCGAGCGCGTATCGCTCTACGGCCTCACGCTCGTCGCGTCGAGGCCGGTATCGCTCGCCGCGCTCGACCCGGCCCTCGCGCACGACGTGTTCGTGCGCGAGGCGCTCGTGCCCGGCGCGCTCGCGACCACGGGGCCGTTCCTCGCGCACAACCGGCGGCTCGTCGCCGAGATCGCCGAGCTCGAGCACAAGGCGCGGCGGCACGACGTGCTGGTCGACGACGAGACGCTCGCCGCGTTCTACGGCGAGCGCGTGCCGAAGGAGGTCGCGACGACGGCGTCGTTCGAGCGCTGGCGCCGCGAAGCCGAGCAACGCGACGCGACGCTCCTGTACCTGACGCGCGAGTCGCTGATGCGCCACGCGGCAGCCGAGGTCACCCCCGAGCTCTTCCCCGAGTCGATCGAGATCGCGGGCACCACGCTGCCGGTCAAGTACCGCTTCGCCCCGGGCCATCCGCTCGACGGCCTGACGCTCACGGTGCCACTCGCGTTGCTCAATCGCCTCGACGACGCGCGGCTTTCGTGGGTCGTTCCCGGCCTCGTGCGCGAGAAGGTCACCTGGTACCTGAAGGCGCTGCCCAAGGCGTTCCGCCACCGACTCGTGCCGCTCGCCCCTGCCGTCACGGCGTTCCTGGAGTGCGCGGTTCCCGGGCGCGAGCCGCTGGCCGATGCGATCCGCGCCTGGCTGCAGCAGACCCTCGGCGATTCGCCGCCTCCGGAGGCCTGGGACGGCGTGGCGATGCCCGAGCACCTGCGCGTCGCCATCGCGGTCGTCGATGCGGCGGGCCGCGAGCTTGCGACCGATCGCTCGCTGCCCGCGCTGAGGGAGCGCCTGGGCGAGGCGGCGAAGGCGAGCTTCGCCGCGTCCGGACCCGCGTATGGTCGCGCGGGGCTCAAGCGCTGGGACATCGGCGACCTGCCGGAAACGCTCGCGGTCGAGCGCGGCGGCGAGCGGCTCACCGCCTACCCGGCGCTCGTCGACGACGGCACCAGCGTCTCGCTCACGCTCGCCGACACGCGTGCCGCCGCCGAAGCGTCGACGCGGCGCGGCATCGTGCGCCTCATCCGTCTCGCGCTCGCCGAGGCGTTCGCGCGCCACGAGAAGGGCGGGCCGGGGTTCGCGCAGGCCGCGCTCGCGCTCAAGACCGCCATTCCCACCGACCGGCTGCTGGGCGACCTGCTCGATGCGATCGCCGAGCGCGCCTTCCTCGCCGACGATCCGCTGCCGCGCAATGCCAGGGCGTTCGACGAGCAGGTCAAGCGGGCCCGGACCCGGTTGCCGGCAGTGGCGGAGTCGGCTTTCCGCCTGTTGGCGACTATTGCGACGGCCCACCAGGCGCTCGGCCAGCGCCTCGGCGCAGCGCCGCCGGGGCTCGCCCGGCTCGCCGCAGAGCTCAGGGCGCAGCGCGACGAGCTGGTCGCTCCGGGCTTCGCGTCGGGCACCTCGTGGACGCAGCTGCAACATATGCCGCGCTACCTGGAGGCCATCGCGCGACGCTGGTCCAAGGCCCGCGAGCATCCCGAGCGCGAAGCCCGGCACGGACCGCAGGTCGAGGCGTGGACCCGCCGGTGGCGCGAGCGTCGCGACCGGGACCGCGCGGCGGGTCGCCACGACCCGGCGCTCGACGAATTCCGCTGGCTCCTCGAGGAGCTCAAGGTGTCGCTGTTCGCGCAGGAGCTCCGCACCCCGGTCCCGGTTTCGCTCAAGCGGGTCGAGAAGGCCTGGGCGTCCCTCGAGCGCGGCTAGCGCCGCGCCGGGTCGTTGGCACGCGAAAACCCCCTGTGCTACAGTGGGTTGGCGTTCGCTGCTCCAGTGTTTTGGCGAACCGGCCCGCGTGGGTCGGCCTTCGTCTCCGGCGGCACCGCTCAAAGGACGCGCTATCGTGGAAGCCCCTGCGGCGCCTCGAGATCCACGCTTGACCGCACCGACTCCCGACGTGACGCGGCGGCCGCCGCCGCGCGAGCTCGCCAAGATCCTGTCCGACTGCCGCGATCTCGCGGTGCACCGGCTGATGCTCGCGTTCAGCTCGATGCTCGATCGCGTTGGCGACCTCCTGATGGATCGCGCGTCGCGGACCGACATCCGCGAGGAGCAGACGCTCTACCTCGACGCGCGCGCACTGCTCAAGAGCGAGCGCTCGTCGCTGATGGCGGAGTTCGAGCAACGACTGCGCCGCCGCGTCGACGACCGCATCGCCGGCCGCGAGGAACCGAAGACCGACTTCGCGAACGTCGACCCCACCAAGCTCACGCTGGTCGACAACTCGGCGATGGACGAGTCGGTCGTCACCGGCAACATCACGCGCATCGTCGAGAACGCCTGCCACGACGAGCTCGCGCTGCTCAACCGCGGCCTCGGCCACCTGCTCGGCAAGCCCGACCTTGAGACCGCCGACAACCCGATCGCGCCGGCCGCGATCGTCGATTCGTTCACCGACGCGCTGCGCCAGGTCAAGACGGAGAGCCGCATCAAGTTCCAGATCCTGAAGGAGCTGAACCAGGCCTCGCTCGGCGACATCGCGTCGATCTACGGCGACATCAACCGCCATCTCGCCAACCTGCGGGTGATGCCGTCCTCTCGCCCGAACCTCGTCAACCGCGCGGCAGGCGACCACCGGCGCCAGCAGGCGGCCGAGGCGCGCGAGATGCGCGAAATGCGCGAGGCGCGCGAGCGCGCGCAGGCCGAGCAGACCGCGGCCGCGGAAGTCGACGTGATGGCGTTGTTCCGGCGCATGTTCGGCAACGCGTCGAGCCTCGCGCACGGCACGCCGATGGGCGGGCTGCCCCAGGGCATGGGCCATGGGATGCCGCAGGGCATGCCTCAGATGCCGCAGGGGATGCCTCAAGGCATGCCGCGGATGCCGATGGACGGCGGCGCGCCGACGGGAGGCGCGGGCTACGGGGAGTTCCCCGAGATCGCGATGCCGGGGGGGCTGCCGCCGGTGAGCTTCGCGCCGATGGCGCCGACGCCGTCGGGTTACGTGCCCGGCGCGCCGATCATCGCCACGCCGGTGCTGCACGAGGGGCTGACGCGACTGCAGGCCGGGCAGTCGAGCTTCGACCTGGGCGGCGGGGCCACCGTCCACTTCTCCGGCATTCCCGACGGCCTGCACAACGTCCTTCGCGACCTGCAGGAGTCCCCGCTCGGCAAGAAGGCGAACCAGCTCGAGTCGATGACCATCGAGATGGTCGCGATGCTGTTCGACTTCATCTTCGAGACGCGCGACCTGCCCGACGGCATCAAGGCGCTGCTCGCGCGGCTGCAGATCCCGGTGCTGAAGGCGGCGATGCTGGACGGCGCCTTCTTCGCGAAGAAGTCTCACCCGTCGCGCCTGCTGGTCAACGCGCTGGCCGAGGCGGGGCGGGGCTGGTCGCCGGCGATGGGCAACGAGGACCCGCTCTACCGCAAGCTCGACGTCATCGTCCATCGGATCCTCGACGGGTTCTCCGACGACCTCGCGATCTTCGACGAGCTGCGCGTCGACCTCGAGGCGTTCCTCGCCGAGGAGGAGCGCAACGCCGAGGCCAACATCAACTCGTCGGCCGAGGAGATCAACCTCCGCGACCGCGCCGAGATCGCGGCGAATGTCGCGCGCGGCGAGGTCGAGCGGCGCATCGAGGCCTCGCCGGTGCCGAAGTTCCTCGCCGGCTTCCTGCGCGACCGCTGGCAGCCGGCCATGGGGCGGGTGTACGCCGCCGCCGGCGACGACAGCGAGGCGTGGGGCGCCGCGGTGTCGACGCTCGAGGACCTCGTGTGGAGTGTGCAGCCCAAGCGCACCGCGGAGGACCGGAAGCACCTGGTCGCCCTGCTGCCGTCGCTGCTCAAGCGCCTCACCGCGGGCGTGCACGGCCAGTCGTGGCCGCCGGAAGTGCGCGAGAGCTTCATGTCGAACCTGGTCGAGGCGCACGCGGCGGCGGTGAAGCCGACCTACGCGCACGTGGAGTCGCCCACCGCGGCCGTCGCCGAGGCCGCCAAGGTGCAGGCCGAGGTCGCGAAGGCCGCCGGCGACGAGCGCGCCGCGAAGCAGGCCGAAGCTCTGGCCGACGCGATGGGGCCGGCCGAGCCCGCGCCGCCGGTCGCCGAGCCGGTCGTGCTCGAGGACCAGTACCTCGAGATCGCGCGAAGCCTCGAGCGCGGCATGTGGATCGAGTTCGAGGGCGACGACGGGCAGCTCGCGTTCGCGAAGCTCGCGTGGATCAGCCCGCTGCGCGGCACCTACCTGTTCACCAACCGGCAGGGCCAGAAGGCGCTGTCGATGACCGCCGAGGAGCTCGCCGAGCGCTTCCGCGCCGATCGTGCGCGCCCGGTCGAGGCCGAGCCGCTGCTCGACCGTGCGCTCACCACGGTCATAGGTCAGCTCGAAACCCGGCTCGCGGCCGAGCCGGCGTGACGGCGGAGCGCGCCTTCCCGCCGTCGATCGGCGTCGTGATCGTCGGCGACGAGATCCTGTCCGGCAAGCGCGCGGATCGCCATCTCGCGCACGCGATCGAGGCGCTCGCCGCGCGCGGGCTTGCGATCGACTGGGCGAATTACGTCGGCGACGATCGCGACCGCCTCACGGCGCTGTTTCGCGCGAGCTTCGCGCGCGGCGACCTCGTGTTCTCGTTCGGCGGCATCGGCGCGACGCCGGACGACCACACGCGCCAGGCCGCGGCCGCCGCGCTCGGCGTGCCGCTCGCGCGCCACCCGGAGGCGGTGGCGGAGATCGAGGCGCGCTTCGGCGCCGACGCGTATCCGCACCGCGTGCTGATGGCGGAGTTCCCCGCGGGCGCGCGCATCGTGCCCAATCCGTTCAACCGCATCGCCGCGTTCTCCGTGCAGCACCACCATTTCCTGCCCGGCTTCCCGCAGATGGCGTGGCCGATGATGGATTGGGTGCTCGCGACGCACTATCCCGACCTGCGACGCGAGAAGCCGGTCGAGCGCGCCATCGCGGTCTACGACGCGGGCGAAAGCCAGTTGCTGCCGTTGATGGACGATAACGTGGCGCGCTTCCCGCGAGTCAAGCTTTTCAGCCTGCCCGCATTCCTGCCGGATGGCGGGCGGCGCATCGAGCTCGGCGTGCGCGGACCGCGCGACGAGGCCGACCGCGCGCTCGAGCACCTGGTCTCGGGCGTGCGCGAGGCGGGCTTCCGCTTCGAGCCGCTCGAGGCGAAGGCTCCGTGAGGTGACGCCGGGAGGCGGCATGGAAGGCAGCGGACGCCATTACGACGAGGTGCGCGAAGGCGAGTCGTTTCGCCGTTCGCTGACCGTGACCGACACGCACCTGGTGATCGGCGCCGGGCTCATCGGCGACTTCAATCCGCACCACGTCGACGACCGCTATGCCGCCGGTTCGCGGTTCGGCACACGCATCCTGCACGGCATGCTCACCAGCGCGATGATGGGCGGGGCGCTCGGCATGATCTTCCACGGGACCGCGATCGCGATGCTCGAGCACACGACGCGCTTCGTCGCGCCGGTGCGGCCGGGCGACACCGTCACGACGACGTGGACGGTGACCGGCAAGGCCGACAAGCCGCGGCACGGCGGCGGCGTGGTCACGATGCGCTCCGTCGCGGTCAACCAGGACGGCGCGACGGTGGCCGAAGGCGAGGGCAAGATGCTCGTGCACGCGACGCGCGCGTGGCTCGCGAACTACGCGAAGCCGCCCGCCGGCGTCAGCGCGCCAGCGCGCGCACGCACTCGGCGACGAGCGCCGGCCCGCGGTAGATGAGGCCGGTGTAGAGCTGCACCAGCGTCGCGCCCGCGTCGATCTTCTCGCGCGCGTCCGCGCCCGACAGGATCCCGCCGACGCCGATGACCGGCAGCGCCCCGTCGAGCGAGCGCACCAGCGTGCGCAGCACGTGGTTCGCGCGGGCGAACACGGGCCGGCCGGACAGTCCGCCGGCTTCCTGGCCATGCGGCAGCGCGGCGACGGCATCGCGCGCGACCGTCGTGTTGGTCGCGATGGCGCCGTCGATGCCGCGGGCCGCCAGCACGCGCGCGATGCCCCGGATCGCGTCGTCCTCGAGGTCGGGCGCGATCTTGACGACGAGCGGCAGCGCGCGGCCGAGCCGCTGCACGTGCTCGTCGCGCGCGACGACGAGGCGCGCGAGCAGCGCATCGAGCGCGCTTTCGGACTGGAGGTCGCGCAGCCCCGCGGTGTTGGGCGAGCTCACGTTGATCGTGACGTAGCTCGCCACCGGCGCGACGGCCGCCAGGCAGGCGAGGTAGTCGTCGACAGCGCGCTCCGCCGGCGTGCCGGCGTTCCTCCCGATGTTGCAGCCGAGGATGCCGCGGTAGCGGGACGCGCGCACGTTGGCGACGTAACGCTCGACGCCGCCGTTGTTGAACCCGAGGCGATTGATCAGCGCCTGGGCCCGCGGCAGCCGGAACAGGCGCGGCTTCGGATTGCCGGGCTGCGCGTGCGGCGTCACGGTCCCCGCTTCGAGGAAGCCGAAGCCGAGCGAGGCGAGGCCGGCGAGGTGCGCCGCGTCCTTGTCGAGTCCGGCGGCGAGGCCGACGCGGTTGGGAAAGTCGAGCCCCATCGCGCGCACCGGATCGGCGGGTAGCGCCGGCACGGCGAAGCGCGCGACGCCGGCGGACGCGGCTGCATCGAGCGCGGCGAACGCGAGCGCGTGCGCGCGCTCGGGGTCGAGCGCGAACAGTGCGGGGCGGAGGAACGGGTAGAGCATCGACGCGCGCGCAAGCGTGCGCACTGGCGCGGAGCATGGGAATGCGCGGCGATGATACCATCGCGATTGCGCGACGTCCGGCGCGCTCGCCGCCATCGCACCGCGTCCGTCCATGCGCCAGATCCCGTTCGCCGTTCTCGCGGCCGTCGCGCTCATGACGGCACTTCCCGGCATCGCGCACGCGCAGCGCTCGTTCGACCTGCACAAGCCCGCCGACGAGCGCCGCGGCACGCCCTACGGCGCGCGCGCCGACGTGCGCGCGTTCGCCGCCGAGGTTTCGGCCGACACCGGGCTCGACCGCGCCCGGATCGAGCGCTGGCTCGGCGCGGCCCGTTACCTGCCGCAGGTCGTCGCGCTGATGTCGAAGCCGTTCGTCGACCCGCCCAAATGGTTCGACTACGCGCCGCCGTTCCTGTCCGCCGAGCGCACCGCGATGGGCGGCGTCTGGTGGGAGGCCAATGCCGACGCGCTCGCGCGCGCCGAAGCGAAATGGGGCGTGCCGCCCGAGATCATCGTCGCGATCGTCGGCGTCGAGACCTACTACGGGCGCGTCGCCGGGTCGTACCGCGTCATCGATGCGCTCGCGACGCTCGCGTTCGACTATCCGCGCCGCGCCGCGTTCTTCCGCGGCGAGCTCAAGGAATTCCTGCTGATGGCGCGCGAGCAGGGCGTCTCGCCGCTCGCGCCGAAGGGCTCGTTCGCAGGAGCGATGGGCGTGCCGCAATTCATGCCGGGGAGCTTTCGCCGCTACGCCGTCGACTTCGATGGCGACGCGCGCATCGACCTGTGGGAGAGCGGGGCCGATGTCGCGGGCAGCGTTGCGAACTACCTCGCGCGTCACGACTGGACCGGCGGCGGCCCGCTGCTCCTGCCGGCCCGCATCGATCCGGCGAAGCTCGACACCGTGCTGCGTCGGCTCGACGGCGGGATCAGCGAGCGGCGCCCGCTCGACGCGTGGTCCGCCGACGGCGTCGAGCCGGCAGCGCTGATGGAGCCGGTCGACGAGCCGGTCGGCCTGCTGATGCTCGAGGAGCGCGACGGCGGCGCGAGCTTCTGGATCGCCTGCCCGAACTTCTACGTGATCACGCGCTACAACCGCAGCCGGCTCTACGCGTCGGCAGTCGTGTTCCTCGCCGAGGCCCTGCGCAACGGGAGGTGACGCCGGTCGCTAGCCTCGCATCAAGGCGCGGACGTGCGCCACCAGCGCCCGCGTCGAGGCATCGGTGCCCGGCGCGAGTTCGCCTGCGCCGCCGAGCGCTGCGCCGATCGGCTCGGCGAGGATCTTGCCCAGCTCGACGCCGAACTGGTCGAAAGGATTGATGCCCCACAGGATGCCCTCGACGAACGTGCGGTGTTCGTAGAGGGCGAGCAGCGCGCCCAGCGCGCGCGCGTCGAGCCGCCGCACGACGATCGTCGTCGACGGCCGGTCGCCCGGTGAAGCGCGTGCCGCGACCGCCGAGGCGTGGCTCGCGAGCCCGCGGCGCACGAGGTCGGCCTCGACCTCCGCCGCGGGACGCCCGAGCGCCAGCGCCTGCGCCTGCGCGAGCGCGTTCGCGACCAACAGCGCGTGCCGGCTCGTTTCGCCATGCACCGGAAGCGCCGGCACGATGAACTCGACCGGCACGACATCGGTGCCCTGGTGCAGCCATTGGAAGAACGCGTGCTGGCCGTCGGTACCGATGCCGCCCCACAGCGCGGGAACCGTTCGCCCGTCGACGGGCAACCCGTCGCGCGTCACGCGCTTGCCGTTGCTTTCGAGCGAGAGCTGCTGCAGGTAAGTGGGGAGCAGCGCCAGCGCTTCAGCGTAGGGAACGACGATGCGCTGCCGGTACCCGAGCGCCGTCGCATTCCACAGGCCCGCGAGCGCCAGCACCACGGGCAGGTTGTGCTCGAACGGCGCTGTAGCGAAATGGCGGTCGAGAGCGTGCGCCCCGTCGAGCAGGGCAGCATGCACGTCGTTGCCGAGCGCAGCGGCGATCGTGACGCCGACCGACGACCACAGCGAGAAGCGCCCGCCGACGCCTTCGTGGAACGGCAGGATCGACGCGTCGGGCACGCCGAAGGCGGCCGCCGCCGGAGCATTCGCCGTGGCGGCGACGAAATGGGCGCCGAGGTCCGCCCCCGGCGGCAGCCCGGCCGCGAGCCACGCACGGGCGGCCCGCGCGTTGGCAAGCGTCTCCTGGGTCGAGAAGCTCTTCGACGCGATGACGAACAGCGTCGTCGCAGGGTCGAGCGGCGCGAGCGTCCGGTCGAGCGCGACCGGGTCGACGTTGGCGACGAACGACACGCCCGGCTGCGCCGGCGCACCGACCGGGCGGAGCGCGTCGACCACCAGCCGCGGCCCGAGGTCGGAGCCGCCGATGCCGATGTGCACGACGTGGCGCAGCGCCACGCCGGTCGCGCCCCGGCGCGTCCCGTTCCGCAACGCGTCGGCCAGCGCGGCCACGCGCTCGCGCGACGCGCGCACGAGTGCGCGGAGATCGACCCCGTCGACATCCATCGCGGCACCCGAGGCGTCCCGCAACGCCGGGTGCAGCACCGGGCGCGCTTCGGTGACGTTGACCTTCTCGCCGGCGAACAGCGCGGCGATCCACGCCGGCAGGCCCGCGTCGCGCGCGTAGTCGACGAGCCCCGCGAGCGCCTCGGGCGTGATGCGCTCCTTGGCGAGGTCGACGCGAACGTCCTCCCACGCGAAGGTAAGGCGCTCGACCCGCCGCGGATCGCGCGCGAACAATTCGCCGATGGTCGTTGTCGCCAGCGCGCGCGCGATCCCGCGCAACGCGTCGGGAAGCGCGGGCGTCATCGTGGCGCCGGACGGGTGGTGTTCATGGGAACGACGATTGTAGAGGGTGGAAGGCGGATTGTGGGCGTCGCCCATGCGCCGGCCGGCGATGCTCCGCGACCGACTACAATCCACGATCCCCGATGCGTGCTTCGCCCTGATGACCCCCGACCCCCGCCCGCTCGCCACGTTCGACGACGAGGCCGAGCTCGAGCGGCCGTTGCGCGACGACACGCGACTCCTCGGCCGCATCCTGGGCGACGTGCTGCGCGAGCAGACCGGTGCGTCCGGCTACGAGCGCATCGAGGCGATACGGCGGACGGCGATCCGCTTCCGCCGCGGCCAGGGTCCCGAGGCGGACGCGGCGCGACGCGACCTGGCGGCGCTGCTCGACGGACTGCCGATCGCGGAGGTGCTTCACGTCGTGCGGGCGTTCTCGTATTTCTCGCACCTCGCCAACATCGCCGAGGACGTGCACCTCAACCGGCGCCGCCGGGCGGACCGGCTCGCCGGGGCGCCGCCGCAGCGCGGGAGCCTCGCGGCCGCGCTCGCGACGCTCGCGCTCGGCGGCGTCGACGCCGCCGCGGTCGCGCGCTGGTGCGCGAGCGCGCGCGTGTCGCCGGTGCTCACCGCGCACCCGACCGAGGTGCAGCGCAAGAGCATCCTCGATGCCGAGCGCGAGATCGCCGCGCTGCTCGCGCACCGCGACGACGGGACGCAGGCGCCGGACGAGCGCGCGGACGACGAGCGGCGATTGCGCCGTCGCGTGCTCGGCTTGTGGCAGACGGCGATGCTTCGGCTGTCGCGGCTGCAGGTCGCCGACGAGATCGAGAACGGACTGGCGTACTACCGCTACACGTTCCTCGCGGAAGTGCCACGCGTCTACTTGCAGCTCGCGCAGGCGCTCGGCCGCGACGCGCCCGGGCAGCCGCTGCTGCCCGCGTTCCTGCGCATGGGGTCGTGGATCGGAGGCGACCGAGACGGCAACCCGTTCGTGACCGCGCAGACGCTGGTGCATGCGGTGCGCGCGCAGGCGGCGGTGGTCTTTGGCCATTACCTCGACGAGGTGCATCGCCTGGGCGGCGAGCTCTCGCTCTCGTCGCGACTGGTGCGTCCGACCGAGTCGCTGCTCGCGCTGGCGCAGGCGGCGAACGACGCCAACCCGCACCGCCAGGACGAGCCCTACCGCCAGGCGCTCATCGGCGTCTACGCGCGCCTCGCCGCGACGGCGGCGCGCAAGTCGGGGGCGACGCCGCAGCGCGCGCCGCACGTCACGCTCGCGCCCTACGACACGCCGGATGCGTTCGCGGCGGATCTCGCGACGATCTCGGCGTCGCTCGCGACGCACGGCGCCGCGGCGCTCGCCGAGGAACGGCTGGAGCCGCTGCGCTACGCGGTCGTGGCGTTCGGGTTCCACCTCGCGTCGCTCGACCTGCGCCAGAACGCCGACGTCCACGAGGGGGTCGTCGGCGAGCTCTTCGAGCGTGCCGGCGTGGTGGAGCGCTACGCCGCGCTCGACGAGCCGGCGCGTGTCGCGCTGCTCGCTGCCGAGCTCGCGAACCCGCGGCCGTTGCGCTCACCGTTCGCGACCTACTCGGAGCGAGCGGTGGCCGAGCTCGCGATCGTCGACGCCGCAGCTGCCGTGCACGCCGAGTACGGCCCGCGCGCGGTGCCGCACTACGTGATCTCCAAGTGCCAGTCGGTGTCGGACTTGCTCGAGGTCGCGGTGCTGCTGAAAGCCGCGGGGCTCTGCCGCGACGGCCGCTCGGCGCTCGACATCGTGCCCCTGTTCGAGACGATCGACGACCTGGAGCGCGCGGGCCGCGTCATGCGGGAGGCTTTCGCGCTGCCGGCGTGGCGGGCGCTGGTGGCTGCGGGCGGCGAGCGCCAGGAAGTGATGCTCGGCTATTCGGACAGCAACAAGGACGGCGGCTACCTCGCCGCGAACTGGGCGCTCTACCGGGCCGAGCGCGATCTCGTCGCCGCCTTCGGCGAGGCCGGCGTCACGCTCACGCTGTTCCACGGCCGCGGCGGAACCGTGGGTCGTGGCGGGGGGCCTTCCTACGACGCGATCCTGGCGCAGCCCCGGGGCAGCGCGACCGCGGGCCTGCGCCTCACGGAGCAGGGCGAGATCATCGCCAGCAAGTACTCGGACACCGCGCTCGGCCGCCGCAACCTCGAGACGCTGGTCGCCGCGGCGCTCGAAGCGGGGCTCTCGGATGCCGAGCAGCTCGGCGAGCGCGCGCCGGACTACTACCGCGCGCTCGACGAGCTCGCTGCGCACGCGCTGGCGGCCTACCGCGCGCTCGTCTACGAGACGCCGGGCTTCGTCGACTACTTCCGCGCGTCGACGCCGATCGCGGAAATCGCCCAGCTCAACATCGGCAGCCGGCCGGCGTCGCGCACCGCGTCCACGCGCATCGAGGACCTGCGTGCGATCCCCTGGGTGTTCAGCTGGAGCCAGTGCCGGCTGATGCTTCCGGGATGGTACGGTGTCGGCAGCGCGATCGCCGCGTGGCGTGCGCAGCGCCCCGACGCCATGGTGCTCTTGCGCGAGATGCACGCGCGCTGGCCGTTCTTCGCGAGCGTGCTGTCGAACATGGCGATGGTGCTGTCCAAGACCGATCTCGCCGTGGCGTCGCGCTACGCCGCGATGGTGCCGGACGTCGCGTTGCGCGACGCCGTGTTCGCGCGCATCGCCGCCGAGCATGCGCGCACGCTGGCGGCGCTCGCCGAGATCACCGGCCACGAACACCCGCTCGCCGACAACCCCACGCTCGCCCGCAGCCTGCGCAACCGCGTGCCCTATCTCGACCCGCTCAACCACCTGCAGATCGAGCTGCTCGGCCGCTTCCGCGGCGGGCAGACCGACGAGCGGACCCGCCGCGCGATCCACCTGACGATCAACGGGCTGGCGGCGGGGCTGCGCAACAGCGGGTAGGAATGGATCCCGGGTGAAAATGAACCTTCGCCGACGCTTGCGCGACGGCTGGTCCATCGAGCCCACCGCCGCACGACGAGCAGGCTCGACACCTCTGGAGGCATTCCTGCGCTTGACTGGACAGCGCGCGACGTTCCGGGGGCGGGGGTTGAGGAGGATCAAGGCGAATAGGAATAGTTCGTATTCTTATTGACGTCTGGCCGACTCGCCGCTAGAGTGGGCGCCTCACCTTCCCGCCGGGACTTGCCCCATGAAAGCCCTGATCCTGCGCGCGGCGCTCGCCGCGTTCGCCACGCTTCTGCCGCTCGTCGCGCCGGCCCAGGACAACGCCCTCAACCTGTACTCGGCGCGCCACTACCAGACCGACGAGGCGCTCTACGCGAACTTCACGCAGGCCACCGGCATCAAGATCAACCGGATCGAGGCCGGGGACGAGCAGCTCCTCGAGCGCCTCAGGTCGGAGGGCGCCAACAGCCCGGCCGACGTGCTCTTGATCGTCGACGCGTCGAGGCTCTACAACGCGCAGCAGCTCGGTCTGTTCCAGCCGGTGTCGTCCGCGGCGCTCGATTCGCGCATCCCGGCGTCGATGCGCGACCCCGCCGGCCAGTGGTTCGGCTTCTCGAGCCGCGCGCGGCTGATTGTCTACAACAAGGCGCAGATCAAGCCGGCCGACGTCGCGACCTACGAGTCGCTGGCCGACCCGAAGCTCAAGGGGAAGATCTGCGTCCGATCCGGCGCG
This sequence comes from Casimicrobiaceae bacterium, assembly GCA_035539315.1. Taxonomy (GTDB): domain Bacteria; phylum Pseudomonadota; class Gammaproteobacteria; order Burkholderiales; family Casimicrobiaceae; genus VBCG01. The sequence goes on along the minus strand of DATLIR010000018.1, from coordinate 8,084 downwards.
CATCCGTACAATCTGTCGCTCGTCGCGTCGATGATCGAGCACGACGGGGAAGCGAAGACCGAGGCGTGGGCGAAGGGCGTCGTCGGCAACTTCGCGCGAGCGCCCAAGGGCGGCGACCTCGACCAGATCAAGGCCGTCGCGGCCGGCGAGTGCGACGTCGCGGTCGTCAACAGCTACTACTACGCGCGCGTGCTGCGCTCCACCAAGCAGGAGGACCGCGACATCGCCGCGCGCACCGCGGTGGCCTGGCCGAACCAGGGCGGCGCCGGGACGCACGTCAACATCTCCGGCGCCGGCGTGTTGAAGAACGCCCCGCACAAGGAAGCGGCGGTCAAGTTCCTCGAGTACCTGGCGAGTGACGAGGCTCAGCGCTACTTCGCCGACGGCAACAACGAATGGCCGGCGGTCAAGAGCGCGTCGGTGCGCAACCCCGCGCTCGATGCGATGGGCCCGTTCAGGGCCGACCCGGTGTCGATCGCCGCGCTCGGCAGGAACACGCCGGCGGCGCAGAAGCTGGTCGACCGCGCGGGCTGGCGTTAACCGGCGGATGGGGCGCCGCGCTAGCGCGGCGCAGCGGGATCGGTCCCGACCAGCGCCACCGGCGGCGGCAACGCCGCGGACGACGACGGCCGCCGTGACGCGCGAGCCAGCGCGACGATCGGGATCAGCCCCACCGCCACGATCGCGAGCGACGGCAGCGAGGCCTCGGCGAGCCGCTCGTCGCGCGCCAGCGCGTAGGCCTGCGTCGCCAGCGTGTCGAAGTTGAACGGCCGCAACACGAGCGTTGCGGGCAGCTCCTTCATCACGTCGACGAACACCAGCAGCAGCGCCGCTGCGGCGCTGCGGCTCAGCAGGGGCGCGTGCACGCGGCGGAACGTCTCGGCCGTCCCGGCACCGAGGCTGCGCGCCGCCGCGTCCATCGCGGGCGTGATGCGCGCGAACCCGGGCTCGATCCCGTTCCATGCGACCGCGAAGTAGCGCACCTGGTAGGCGTAGATCAGGGCGACCGTCGTGCCGGTGAGCACCAACCCCGGGCTGGCGCCGGTGATGCCGCGAACCAGGTCCGCGATCCAGCCGTCCACGGCGCCGAGCGGCAAGAGCACGCCTACCGCGAGCACGGTCCCGGGCACCGCGTAGCCGAGCGTGAGCACGCGGGCCGCCGAGCGGGCGACGCGTCCCGGCGCCAGACGGAGCGCATACGCGACCAGCCCCGCGAAGACCACGGCGATCACGGCCGCGATCGCGGCGACGCGCAGGCTGTTCCACGCCCAGTCGAGGAAGCGCGGCGACAGGGCCATTGCAGGCTCGGCATGGACGAGGCGCAGCAAGAGCGCGACCGGCAGCGCGAAGCCCACGACGACCGGGATCGCGCAGAGCGTCGCCAGCGTCGCGCCGCGGCCGCCGCCGACCCAGGGCCGCGGATCGGCGGCCGGCGTGCGCGAGCGCGCGCTGCCGACGCTGCGCGCCGGGCCCCGCGACGCGCGTTCCAGCATGATCGCGAGCAGCACGAAGCCGAGCAGCGCCGCGGCGAGCTGTGCCGAGGCGGCGCGATCGCCGAGCGTGAACCATGCGCGGTAGATGCCGGTCGTGAAGGTGTCGACCGCGAAGTAGGCGACGGTGCCGAAGTCGGCGAGCGTCTCCATCAGCGCGAGCGCGATGCCGCCGGCGATGGCCGGCCGCGCCAGCGGCAGCTCGACACGCCAGAACGCGCGGCGCCGGTCGAGGCCAAGCGTGCGCGCCGCCTCGACGAACGCCGCAGGGCGCTCGAGGAACGCGGTGCGCGCGAGCAGGTAGACGTACGGGTAGAGCGTGAACACGAAGATGGTCGCGGCCCCCGGCAGCGAGCGCACGTCGGGAAACCAGTAGTCGCCGCGCGACCAGCCGAACGCCTCGCGCAGCGCGCCTTGCACCGGGCCGGCGTATTGCAGCAGGTCGGTGTACGCATAGGCCATCACGTACGCCGGCATGGCGAGCGGCAGAAGCAGCGCCCACTCGAAGAACGCGCTGCCGCGGAAGCGGAACTGCGCGACCGCCCAGCCGGTCAGCGTGCCGCCGAACGCGACGCCGGCGCCGACCAGGACCACCAGCGCCAGCGTGTTGCCGACGTAGCGCGCCAGCACGGTGTCGGCGAGGTGCGCCCAGGTCGCTCCCGCTCCTGGCGCGATGCCGCGCGCGACGACCGCCACGACCGGCAGCGCGGCGGTGAGCGCCAGCGCGACCGCAGCGACGACGAGCGCGCGCGGTCGTGCAATCACCGCGGGCTCGAATCTCCCCTCTCCCGCGTGCGAGGGAGGGGCAGGGGTGAGAGCAACCGAAATCGCGAGATCGCGAATCCTCCTCGCCCGCATGCGGGCGAGGAGCGGAGGTGGGCCCGGAGGCGCGAATCGGCCGCGCGGCCCTTGCGGCGTGTCATCCGGCGATTATAGTCAGCGCGCTATACTTCGGACGACGCTCGACGTCCCCGCGCAACGCCGTGTTTCGCGGCATCGGCGACCCGCGGCCCTTCGCTTCCCATGCGCATCCTCCTGAGCAACGACGACGGCTATTTCGCGCCCGGGCTCGAGGCGCTCGCCACTGCGCTCGCGCCGCACGCCGAAATCACCGTCGTCGCGCCGGAGCGCGACCGCAGCGGCGCATCTAACTCGCTCACGCTCGACCGGCCGCTGATGGTGCGTCGCGCGGCGAACGGTTTCCTGTTCGTCAACGGCACGCCCACCGACTGCGTGCACCTCGCGGTGACCGGGCTCCTGGACGCGCTGCCCGACATGGTGATCTCGGGCATCAACCTCGGGGCCAACATGGGCGACGACACGATCTACTCCGGGACCGTCGCCGCCGCGACCGAGGGGTTCCTGCTCGGGATCCCGTCGATCGCGGTCTCGCTCGCCTCGAAGACCGCGAACCATTTCGAGACCGCCTGCGACGTCGCGATCGACCTCGTGCGGCGCCATGCGCGCGCGCCGGCCGGCGCGTGGCTGCTCAACGTCAACGTGCCCGACGTGCCGCGCGCGGACATCCGCGGCACGCGGGTCACGCGACTGGGCCGGCGCCACAAGGCCGAGAATACGATCCGGATGAAGAACCCGCGCGGCGAGACCGTCTACTGGGTCGGCGCCGCCGGACCCGCCGCCGACGCGGGCGAGGGGACCGATTTCCACGCGATCGAGAGCCGGCACGTCTCAGTCACGCCGCTGCAGATCGACCTGACGCACCACGATCGCATGGGCGAGGTCGGCGACTGGATCACGGGGTAGGCTCGCCGTCGGGGAGGACGATGGGCACGGACAGGAGCGGGATGACGTCGGCGCGCACGCACGCGCGCCTGATCGAGCGGCTGCGCGAGCAGGGCATCCGCGACGAGGTCGTGCTGTCGGCGCTGCTCGCCGTGCCGCGTCATCGCTTCGTCGACGAGGCGCTCGCGATCCGCGCCTACGACGACGTGCCGCTGCCGATCGGCCACGGCCAGACGATCTCGCAGCCCTGGGTCGTCGCGCGCATGACCGAGCTCGCGCGAAACGGCCGCGAGCTCGACGGCGTGCTCGAGATCGGCACCGGTTGCGGCTACCAGACCGCGGTGCTCGCGCGCATCGCGCAACGCGTCTGGACGGTCGAGCGCATCGCCGCGCTGGTCGCGAAGGCGCGCCGCAACCTGCAGGCGCTCAAGTGCTCCAACGTCGCGCTCAAGCACGGCGACGGCAGCGCCGACCTGGGCGAGGAGCTCGCGGTCGACGCGATCGTCGTTACCGCGGGAGCGACGCATGTGCCCACCAAGCTCCTGCGCTACCTGAAGCCGGGCGGGCGCATGGTGATCCCGCTGGCGGCCTCCGACGACGCGGAGCGCGGCGTCCAGTTCCTGACCGTGATCGAGGCGACGCCCGGCGGCTTCCGGGAACAGCGCCTCGATGCGGTAAGATTCGTTCCACTGCTGCCCGGCCTCGCCTGACGCGACTGCGCGTCGCCGTCCGCGTCCGTGCATCCGGATGACGACGCACCGACCGCCTCCTCGATCCCTTGCCGCGCCGCGCGTGATCGCGCTGGTCGCGATCGCGTTCCTCGCCGCGGGCTGTGCATCGCGGCGACCGGCGCCTATCGACGATCGCACTGCATCGCCTGCACCGATCGTCGTGCCCGGCGGCAGCGCTCCCGCGACGATCGCTCCGCCCGCCGCTGCGCCGCGTCCGGTTCCCGACGTCGCGGCGCCGCCGCCGACCTACGTGGTCAAGCGCGGCGACACGCTGCGCCAGATCGCGAACGATCACGGGCTCGACTGGCGCGAGCTCGCCGCGTGGAACGGCATCGAGAACAGCAACGTGATCCGCGTCGGGCAATCGTTGCGGCTCACCGCGCCAGGCAGCGAGACGGCCGCGGTCGCCGGCAACCCCGCTGCGCCCGGCACCACCGTCACGCCGTTGCGCAGCGCGCCACCGCTCGCGGCCGGCGACTCGCGAGCGCCGGTCGCGACGGCCCCACCGGCCGCGCCACAGCGCCCCGGGGACGCGATGACCCGGACCGGCCCCAAGGCGGTCAAGGAACCGTGGTCCGAGCAGGCAGTGCGCGACGTTGCGCGAAGCGGCGCCGGGATCGACGCCGCGGTCGTCGCGAGAGCGGACACCGCGGTCCGTCCGGTGATGCCGCCCGCCGCCACGCCATCGACGCCGCCGGCAACGCCCCCCACGCCTTCGACGTCGGCGTCCGCATCGCCACCGCCCACCGCGAGTGCCGCGCCCGCGCCCTCGCCGGGCGACGACGAGGGGCTGGACTGGGTGTGGCCCGCCAAGGGCAAGCTGGTCGCGCAGTTCTCGGAGAACGCCAGCCTCAAGGGCATCGACATCGCCGGCGGGAACGGCGACGCCATTCTCGCGAGCGCGCCGGGTCGCGTCGTGTACGCGGGCAGCGGCCTGCGCGGCTACGGCAAGCTCGTCATCATCAAGCACAACGCGACCTACCTCACGGCGTATGCCCACAACCGCGACATCCTCGTGAAGGAAGGGCAGGCAGTGACGCGCGGCCAGAAGATCGCCGAGATGGGCTCGACCGACGCGGATCGTGTGAAGCTGCACTTCGAGATCCGCCGGCTCGGCAAGCCCATGGATCCGCTCCGGTTCCTGCCGCCGGCCTAGGGCGCGGCTTCCGGCGCCGCGCTCCCCGCGATCGATGGCCGCGACCGACCCGCTAGCGCACGGCGACGACCCCGACGCCCCCGGCTCCGTCCCGGAAGAGCCGGCGCCGGTCGACACCCTGACCTCGCCGCTGCCGCTCGACGAGCCGCAGCCCGGGCTCGCGGCCGACTTCGTCGCCGATGTCGCGCAGCTCTACCTGAACGAGATCGGCCAGCACCCGCTCTACACGGCCGACGAGGAGCGCGTGGCGGCGCGCGCGATGCGCGCCGGCGATTTCGCGGCGCGCCAGCAGATGATCGAGCGCAACCTGCGTCTGGTGGTCAGCATCGCGCGCCACTACGCGCACCGCGGCCTCGCCCTGCCCGATCTCATCGAGGAGGGCAACCTGGGCCTGATGCACGCGCTCGACAAGTTCGACCCCGAGCGCGGCTTTCGCTTCTCGACCTACGCGACCTGGTGGATCCGGCAGGCGATCGAGCGCGCGATCGTGCAGCAGGCGCGCACGATCCGGCTGCCCGCGCACGTCGTGCGCGAGCTCTCCGTCGTGCAGCGCGCGCTGCGCCACCTCGAGAACCATCCTCCGGCCGATGGCCGCGACGCGACCATCGAGGACGTGGCACACCTGATCGACCGGCCGGTCAACGACGTCGCGCGGCTGGTGCGGCTGCAGGAGCACGTGCTGTCGCTCGACGCGCCGCTCGACCGCGATCCGTCGATGACGATCGCCGACGCGCTCGCGGACGAGGATGCGCTCGAGCCGGAGCTCCTGCTCCACCACAACGCGCTCGAGCGCTCGGTGGCGGAGTGGCTCTCGGAGCTGCCCGCGCGCCAGCGGCGCGTGATCGAGCGGCGCTACGGGCTCAACAACGCCGAGGTCGCCACGCTGGACGACCTGTCGCGCGAGCTCGGCATCACGCGCGAGCGCGTGCGCCAGATCCAGGTCGAGGCGCTCGAACGGCTGCGCGCGCGGCTCGACGCCGCGGGGCTGGACCGCGACGCGTTGTTGTGACGGGCGGCCTCTAGGCGGCCGCGGTGCGCAGCTCGCCCGGCGGCGGCAGTACGTCGACCGCGCGTGCGAGCGTCGCCACCAGCGCTTCGCGCTCGCCGGGGCGCGCCGGCGGCGGACCGTAGCGCAGCGCCGCATAGGATTCGGCAATGGCCACGAACGCTATCGCGAACTGCGGCCAGCGCCGGCTCGCCCGCGCGGCATAGGCGATCGGCCCTTCGTGCGCCAGGCGCGGCAGTCCGGCGCTCGCGAGGCGCTTGCAGGCCTCGTGCCACAGCGCCTGCTCGCGCTCGCGGCGCGCGCGCGCCACGCCGGTCGCCGCGAGCAGGATGGCGGCCCACGCGAGCCCGAGCGCGCCGGCGATCGCGGCGATCTGCCAACCGGCGTAGCGGTCGATCGCGAGGTCGCGCCACAGCTCGCGCTGCCGGTCGCGGTTGAACCCCACGAGGTGGCGGCGCCACGCGTGGTTGAGCGCGTCGAAGGTGAGCTGCGCGTTCTTGAGCCAGCCGCCGTCGAGGCGCGCGAACAACGGCACCGGCTCGCCCGCGGCGACCGCGCGCGACAATCCCAGCTCGATGCGCGACGGGGCAACCACCGCGGTCGGGTCGATGCGCCGCCAGGCACCGTCGACCAGCACCTCGGTCCACGCGTGCGCATCCGACTGGCGGACGATCAGGTAGAGCCCCTGCGGATTGACCTCGCCGCCCTGGTAGCCGGTCACCACCCGCGCCGGGATGCCCGCCGCGCGCATCATCATCGCGAACGCGCCGGCGTAGTGTTCGCAGAATCCGCGCCGCGTTTCGAACAGGAACTCGTCGACCGGGTCGCGATCGAGCAGCGGCGGCGTCAGCGTGTAGACGAACGGAGCGGCGCGGAACCACGCGATCGCCGCGTCGACGACTGCCCGGTCGCCCTCGTTGCTCGCCCGCAACTCGCGTCCCAGCGCCAGCGTGCGTGGATTGGTGCGCGCCGGCAGCCGCAGGTAGTCGCGACCCTCGTCGGGATCGGCCGGCAGGTAGCTTTGCCGCAGCACCGAGAGCTGCGTGTAGCGCAGCACCTGCGTGATCGGCGTGTGCGCAATCAGCTGCTGGTCGGGCGTGAGGAACGCGTAGTTCTCGACGCGTGCGTCGGCCGCGTCCCCGTGCGGCCGCGGCAGGCTCGCCGGAAGGTCGAGCGCGAAGAGCCAAGGCTTGCCGTGCGGTTCGAGCGTCACCGCGTACGAGATGCCGGTGGGCGTCCACGGCGCGAGCTTGCCGAGGCCCGGCCGCGGCATCAGCGACCATTCTCGGCCGTCGAACCGACCGAGCACCGGCCCGCGCCAGTAGCGTTGCGCAGGCAACGGGACGACGTCGTCGAAGTCGACGCGGAACGCGACCGCGTCCGACAGCGACAGCTCGCTGATCGAGCCCGGTGCCATCGTGTCGGCGAGGCCCGACTGCGCGCCCGCTTCGGCCGGCACCCCCCACAGCGGCGTCGCGATGCGCGGGAACAGCACGAACAGGACGGCCGCGATCGGAATGCCCTGGAACGTCATTCGCGCCGTGCGGCGCAACGCCTCGGCCGGGGTGCGCGCGAGGCGGCTCGCCGGCGTGCGCGCGAGTGCGTCGAGGGTCGCCCCGAGCACCAGGAGCGCCGGCAGCGCGGCCAGCGCGGCGAACGGTGACTGGCTGCGGAAGAACGGCGTCACCAGCAGGAACGACGCGAGCGCGACCAGCAGCGTTCCGTCGCGCACCGTGCGCGTCTCGAGGAATTTGATGCCGACCAGGATGAACAGGAACGCGACCGAGGGGTCGCGTCCGAGCAGGTAGCCATACGACGCGCGCACGGCGAGCGCCGCGGCGATCGCGAACAGCACCAGCGTCCACGACGGGATGCGTGCCGGCGGCGCGTCGGGGCGAAGGCGGTCGCGACGCAGCAGCGCGAGTCGCAGGCCGACGAGCAGGAGCCCGAACGCCGCG
>DATLIR010000017.1:0-4916 GCA_035539315.1 Casimicrobiaceae bacterium | reverse complement strand
GCGATCATCCGGCATGCGATCGAGGGCGGCGGCCGGCTCGACGATTTCGCGCCGGTGCGCGAGGCGCTCGCCCGCTCGGGGGCGCTCGATTACGCCTCGGCGCGGGCGCGCGACGAGGCCGGTCGGGCGGCCGACGCGCTGGCCATCCTGCCCCCCGGGCCGGACGCGCGGACTCTGCTACAATTGGCGACTTTCTCGGCGGATCGCAGCTATTAGTGCGAATTGCGCCGCGGCCTCGGGGTGTAGCTTAGCCTGGTAGAGCGCTACGTTCGGGACGTAGAGGCCGGAGGTTCGAATCCTCTCACCCCGACCACAGCTTTCGCCCCGACGCGACGCCGCAGCGATTACCGCTGCGGCGTTTTCGTTTCCGGGCCACCTGCCGGGCCGGGAACACGAACGGTTCTGAACGCTAGCCGGGCCCCGAAAGCAGGTCCGCCACCGCGCACGCGACCACCTGCGTCGCGCGGCGCAGGTCGTCGAGCAGCAGGTTCTCGTCGGCGCGCTTGGCGTTCGCCTCGAGCACCGTACGCGGGCCCGCGCCATACATGACGGTCGGCACGCCGTGCTCGCCGTACAGGCGCGCGTCGGCATAGAGCGGCACGCCGACGGCCGGGATCGGCACGCCGAAGATGCGCTCGGCGTGGCGGCGCAGCACCGCGACGAGCTTTTCGTGCCCCGGGCGGGGGCTGAGCGCGCGCGCGAGCAGCAGCACGCGGATGTCGACGTGCACGCCGGGCTGGGCTCGCGCGACCGCCTCGATCAGCTCGCGCAAGTGCGCCTCCACTTCCGCCGGGCGCTCCTCGGGGATCATGCGTCGATCGAGCTTGAGCACCACGCGGTCGGGGACGACATTGGTGTTGATGCCCCCGTCGATGCGACCGACGATCAGCGTCGGGCAGTCGATGCCTTGCACCGCCGACCTGGACGACTCCAGCCGGTCAGCCTCGGCGTAGAGCGCCGTGAGCATCGCATTCGTCGCGCGCAACGCATCGACGCCGGTCTTCGGCATCGCGCCGTGCGCGGCCTTGCCGTGCACCGTGACCTCGAGCTGCAGGCAGCCGTTGTGCGCGGTGACGATCGCATACGAGAAGCCCGCGGCGATCGCGTAGTCGGGGCGCGTCAAGGCACGCTCGAAGAGGAAGCCGGGACCGGCAAGGCCGCCGAGCTCCTCGTCGTAGGTGAAGTGCAGCTCGACGGTGCCGTTCAGCCGTGCCCCCTCGCGGGCAGCGGCCTTCAGCGCCTCGAGCGCGTAGGTGTAGCTCGCGATGTCCGATTTCGAGACGGCGACGCCGCGCGCGTACATCCTCCCGTGGTCGACCACGCCTTCATACGGCGGTCGCGTCCATCCGTCGCCCGGTGGGACGACGTCGCCGTGCGCGTTGAGCACGACCGTCGGGCCGCCAGTGCCGAAGCGCTGGCGCACGATCAGGTTGACCACGCTCGTCATGCCGTAGTCGCGCAGGAACGCCTCGGGCACCGGATGCCGCTCGACCGTACACCCCATCCGCTCGAGCAGCTCCGCGGCGCGCGCGGCCGCGGGCGCGTTGTCGCCGGGCGGCGTGTCCGACGGCACGCGCACGATCTCGCGCAGGAAGGCGACCTGCCCGGCGTGATGCGCGTCGACGTGCGCGACCAGCGAAGCGTGCAGTGGCGCGCCTGCTGCTGCGCTCATGACGCCGCCGCGGGCACGTAGTGCTCGAGAAAATCGAGCAGCACCACGGTAGCGACCTCGGCGTCCTCGGCCGTCATCGTCTCGTCCGGATGGTGGCTGATGCCGCCCGCGCCGCAGCGCACGAACAGCATCGCGATCGGGCACACCGGCGGGAACACCATTGCGTCGTGCCCGGCGCCCGACGGCAGGCGGCGCACCGGCAGGCGCTGGCGTACGATCGCCGCGGCGAGCGCGTCCTGCAGCGCCGGATCGCAGGGCGCGGCGACGAGCTCGTAGAACACGTCGGCGACGACTGCGACACGGCGTCGCGCGGCGATCTCGTCGAACGCCGCGCGCATCGCATCGACCGCGGCGCGGCGCGCGCCGTCGATGGCCGAGCGCACGTCGACGGTGAAATCGACGTCCTGCGGAATCACGTTGATCGCGCCGGGGCGCACCTGCATCACGCCCACGGTGCCGACGACGGCGGCGCCGTCACTCCCCGGCGCGCCCGCGATCCGCTCGACCGCGAGCACCATCTCCGCCGCGGCGGCGAGCGCGTCGCGGCGCGCTCCCATCGGCACGGTGCCGGCGTGGCCTGCGAGGCCGGTGACGGCGACGCGCATGCGGCTGCCGCCCGCAATCGCGGTCACCACGCCGACCGGCAGGCCCTCGTTCAGCAGCACCGGCCCCTGCTCGATGTGCGACTCGACGTAGGCGACGACGCGCTTGCCGCGCCGGTCGAGGGCACGCCAGCCGTCCGGGTCGCCGCCGAACGCGGCAAGCGCCTCGCGCAACGCGACGCCATCGGCGTCCTTCGCGTCGAGCCAGGCGGGGTCGAAGCTGCCGCCCATCGACTTGCTGCCGGTGAGCGTCACACCGAAGCGGACGCCTTCCTCGTCGCCGAACGCGACCACCTCGAACGTGAACGGGAGACGCTTGCCGCGCGCCGTCAGGTCGCGCACGCAGGCGATCGCCGTCAGGATGCCGAACAGGCCGTCGTAGCGCCCGGCGTTGCGCACGCTGTCCATGTGCGAGCCGCTCATCACGACGGGGGCGGCGGGCTCCGCGGCGCGGTAGCGGCCGACGACGTTACCGAGCGCGTCGTAGGCGGCTTCCATGCCGGCCTCGCGCATCAGCGCGAGCAGGTAGTTGCCGGCCTGGCGGTGCTGCGGCGTCAGGTACGTGCGCGTCAGGCGCGGCGGATCCTCGGTGAACCCCGCCAGCGCATCCGCCTGGCGCAGGATGTCGGTGCCGAAACGCACGTGGCTTCCCTTCGCTTGCCGTTTGACTTTCATTCTAGCAACCGGCTAGCCTCGCGGTCATGCCGACGCTCGACGAGGTCAATGGCTTGACGCCGCGCGAGTTCTCGGCCACTTTCGGCGCCGTCTACGAGCATTCGCCGTGGATCGCGGAGCGCGCGTTCGAGCGGGCGCCGTTCGCCACACCGCTCGACCTCCAGCTCGCCCTCTACGGCGTCGTGCATGCGGCGAGCGAGGGTGAGAAGCTCGCGCTCGTCCAGGCGCATCCCGAGCTCGCCGGTAAGGAAGCCGGCGCCGGCGCTCTCACCGAAGCTTCGGCGCGCGAGCAGTCGGCCGCCGGCCTCGGAACGCTGACGCCGGACCAGAAGGCCGAGCTGCGCGAGCTCAACCGCCGCTACCGGGAGGCCTTCGGCTTCCCGTTCGTCATCTGCGCGCGACTCAATCGCCGTGACGCCATCCTCGGCACGCTGCGCGCAAGGCTCGCCAACACGCGCGAGCAGGAGCTGGCCAACGCGATCGCGCAGATCGGCGAGATCGCGCGCCTGCGCATCGCCGACCTGGTGGACCGGGCCCGCTAGCATGGCGAAGCTCTCGACGCACGTGCTCGACACGCTCCATGGCCGCCCGGCCGCAGGCGTGCGCGTCGAGCTGCACCGCATCGAGGGACGCGAGGCGCGCCTGATCGTCGAGACGCGCACCAATGCCGACGGACGCACCGACCGGCCGCTGCTCGAGGGCGACGCGGTGCGGCGCGGGCGCTACCGGCTCACCTTCCATGTCGGCGACTACTTTCGCGCGACGGGCGTGGCGCTGCCCGATCCGCCGTTCGTGGACGTCGTGCCGGTCGACTTCGGCATCGCCGAAGACGGCGGCAGCTACCACGTGCCGCTGGTGTGCACGCCCTGGACCTACGCGACCTACCGCGGCAGCTAGGACCGGCCGGGCCGCGATGGACGCCTATGTCGTCGAGTGGCTGAGCTTCCTCGGCCGCAGCCTCCACCTGATTGCCGGCATCGCATGGATCGGCGCGTCGTTCTACTTCATCTGGCTCGATGCGCACCTGCATGCGCCGCGCTACGGAGACGAAGCGCAGCGTCTGGGGATCGGCGGCGAGGTGTGGGCGCTGCACGGCGGCGGGTTCTACCGCGCGCAGAAGTTCGCGGTCGCCCCGCCCGAGCTTCCCGAGCCCCTGCACTGGTTCAAGTGGGAAGCCTATTCGACCTGGCTCTCGGGCATGTTCCTGCTCGGGCTCGTCTACTACCTGGGAGCCGAGGTCTACCTGATCGACCGCTCGGTGGCCGACCTGTCGCGGCCGGTGGCGATCGCGGCCGGCCTCGCGTTCCTCGCCGGCGGGTGGGTCGTCTACGACCTCCTGTGCCGCTCGCCGCTCGGCGCGCGCGAGCCCCTGCTCGCCGCGCTGATGCTGGCGCTGTGCACGCTCGCCGCGTATGCGCTCACGCACCTCTTCTCCGGCCGCGGCGCGTACATCCATTTCGGCGCGATGCTCGGCACGATCATGGCCGGCAACGTGCTGTTCGTGATCATGCCGGCGCAGCGCGAGATGGTGCTCGCCAAGAGCGAAGGCCGTGTCCCGGATCCCGCGCACGCGGCGCGCGGCAAGCAGCGCAGCGTGCACAACACCTATTTCACGCTGCCGGTGCTGTTTGCCATGCTGTCCAACCACTATGGCTGGCTGTACAGCCATGCGCAGAACTGGCTGGTGCTGATCCTGATGATGTTCGCCGGCGCGGCCATTCGCCAGTTCTTCGTCCTGCGCCACGGTTACAAGCTCGGTCGCAACGGCCATCCCTGGCCGTATGCCTTGGTGGGCGTGCTGGTGCTGGTGGGAACGGCCGTATGGCTCAAGCCTGCGCCGAGCGCGGCCACGCCTGCTGCTCCTGCTGCTACGGCTCCCGCTGCGGCTGCTCCCGCTGCCGCCGTGGCGGCATCCGGCGTTCCGGGCTACGAGCAGCTGGGCCCGTTTTTCACGCAGCACTGCGTGG
>DATLIR010000016.1:0-5225 GCA_035539315.1 Casimicrobiaceae bacterium | reverse complement strand
CGCGTCGATCGCGATCGACGGCGTGGTCCTGGAGCCGGTGAAGCCGTGCACGCGCTGCGAAGTGACCACCGTCGACCAGGCGTCCGGCCGCAAGGGCGCGGAGCCGCTGGTCACGCTATCGGCCTACCGGCGCGACGACCGCCTCGCCGGCGTCACGTTCGGCATGAACGCGATCGTGCGCGCCGGCGCGGGACGCGCGCTCGCCGTGGGCGCGCGCGCATCGTGCGAGCTCAGGTTCTAGGGCGGAACGACGCTCAGCTTCCGTTCGGCGAGCACATCACCGGAAACAGCGGTCCGAAGCCGTAGCCTTCGGCTTTCCACCCCGGCGTGGTCCTGAGCTCGTTCGCAACCGTCTGCTCGGTCGTCAACCGGTGGTTGATCTCCGCGAGGTTGAGGAAGCGGTAGATCGGCTTGGTGTCCGCCGGGCACGCGCCGGTCACCGTGTTGGGCAGCGCGATGTAGAAGATCGCCGGATTCTCGAACACCCAGTCGAGCGCGTAGACCACCGCGACCGTCGCGCACTCCGCCGGGTCCGCCGTGAAGAAATGCGAGTCGCCGAACTGAGGTTTGCGGTAGAACCGGCACACCGGGTTGCGCCCGGCGCCCGGCGACGAATAGGCGAGGAAGCGGAAGCCAGTGCGCTCCCAGCCGGTGATCACGCCCGAGTCGAGCCCCGCGATCTCGTTGGGATCGATCGTGATGAAGTAGTGATTGAGCCCCGCGTGGTAGTACTCGACGGCGACCACGAGGCCGGGCACCTGGTCGCCGGGCGTCAGGTACTGACGCACCAGCGGCACCATCGCGCCCACCTGCGAGAAGTAGTCGCTGCCGCTCGGATTGCTGCACAGCGCGTCGCCGCCGAGCAGCCCGCCGCGCACGACGAGGTCGGTTCCGTTGAACACCGTAAGCGCTCCACCCGACGAGCCGCCCTCCGTGGTGCCGTCGATCCATACGACGCGTGTGAACAGGCCGCCGCCGCCCGCTGCCGTGCCGAAGTCGACCGCCTGCTGCGCGAACGTCGTGCCCTGGCTCCACTTCTTGAGGTCCCCGGACGGGTGGTGGAAGATCTCGACGCCCGAGCCGGAGGGCACCGTGGCCGTGTCCCAGCCGCGGAACGACACGCCGCCCGGGGGCGCCGAGTTGAGCCGCAGCAGCGCCCAATCCCAGTCCTGGCTGCGGCCGAGCAGCATCGCGCCGCCGGTCTGCACGACGTAGGACCCCGGCGTGCTGGTGCCGCAGGCCATCGCTTCGAAGAACCACCACACGTTCAGCGTGAACGCCTCGTACGCGCTCTGGAAGCAGTGGTTCGCCGTGAACAGATACGGCGTGAACGTCGTGCCCTGGTCGTTGAGCAGCGTGCCGGTGCAACGCGCCGTGCCGCCGGAAGGCACCGTGAACACGAGCTTGCCGGTGCCGGCCGCCTGGCCGAGCGTGACCGCGTCCTGCGGCTGCACGCACTTCACGTTGATGTTGCAGGCGCCCGAAGTGTCGATGTCGGACAGGAGTTTGGCTTCCTGCTGGCGCGTGCTCGTCGGGCCGACGACGAGGTGCGACACGCGCGCGATCTCGAGCACGGTACCGGCGAGCGTCGCGCCGGCCTCGGCCTCGATCTCGATCGCGGCGCGCTCGCCGTCGATCACCGGCGACCAGTATTCGCCAAAGCGCGCGGTGGCCTGCGCGATCGTGTTGGCCGGCACCGAAGCCATCGCCTCGGCGGCGGTGGCCGCGGCGAAGCGCACGACGATGTCGGGATGCGTGGCCGGTAGGCGCAGCGCGACGCGGATGCCGAGCGCGCCGACCGACGCGACTTCGATGCGCGCGACGCGCGCGCCGCCCGCGAGCGGCGTCCAGGTGAGCGACGCCAGGGCGATGCGCCGCTTCTCGGCGGCGAGGTCGCGCCCGAATCCGATGAACTGGGCGGTGCCCGGCGCCGACAGCGCGGAGCCCATCGTGCGGTTGAGCGCCGCGAGCTTCGCGCGCTCTTCCGCGCCGGGACGCGACAGCTCGACGCGGTGCGTCATGGCTGCGCCCTCGAGACGCATCCGCGGCGCGGCCGCGGACTTCTGCGCGGTGGACGGCGTGTAGGCGGCGCTGCCGACGTGGGTGACCGGGTCCGCGGCATGGACGGGGAACGCCAGCGCCGCGACGAACGCGGCAACTACGAGTCGAAGCCTCATCGACAGCTCTCCTGGTCGGCGCGCGCCGCGGGTCGCGGGCGCGCGTTCGTGCGCAAACGTTTCACCCCGGTCGTTCGCCGACACGTTCGCGGTCCGGCTCCGCGTCGGACGCCAGGCAGGCGGCGAGCGAGATTCGCCAGTCGTCCAACGCGAAACCGAACGTCCGTTCGAAACGCGCTGTCCCCAGCACGCCGTAGGACGGGCGTCGGGCGGGCGTCGGGTACTCCGCGGTCGTGATCGGCACGACCGTGACGCCCGGAACGCCGGCGAGGAGCGTGCGGGCGAAACCGTACCACGTCGTGCTGCCGTGCGCACTCAGGTGATACAACCCGTTACGCTCGGCGAGCCACGGGATGCCGTGCGCCACCAGTCGCGACGTCGCGCGGGCGAGCTCCCGCGACCAGTTCGGCACGCCGGTCTGGTCGTCGACGACGCGGATCTCGTGGCGCTCGCGCGCGAGCCGCTGCATCGTGGTCAGGAAATTCTTCCCGCGCCGCCCATAGACCCAGCTGGTCCGGAGCACGAGCGCCTTCGCACCGCTCGCCGCGATCGCGCGCTCCCCCGCGAGCTTCGAGCGTCCGTAGGCGGAAAGAGGACGCGCCGGCGCATCCTCGTCGTAGGGGGCGCTGGCCATCCCATCGAACACGTAGTCGGTCGAGTAGTGCACCAGCAGCGCACCCGCGCGCCGCGCCTCGTCCGCGAGCACGCCGGGCGCCACGCCGTTCACGGCGTCGGCGCGTGCGCCCTCGCGCTCGGCCAGGTCGACGGCCGTGTAGGCCGCGGCATTGACGACCAGGGCCGGGCTCACGCGGCGCATCGTCGCGACGATGGCGTCGGGATCCGCGAGGTCGAGCTCGGCATGCGTGGTCGCGACGACCGCGCCGTGCGGTGCGAGCGCTTGGCAGAGCTCGGCGCCGAGCTGTCCCGACGCGCCGGTCACGAGGATCGGCCGGCCACCCATCACGCGTAGGTCTCGGCGCGCGCGAACGGCGTGCCCGCCGCGTCCTTCGGCGCGATCACCGGCGCGGCGACCGGCCAGGCGATCGCGAGCGCCGGATCGTTCCACAGGAGCGTGCGCTCGTGCTCCGGGTGCCAGTAGTCGGTGGTCTTGTACAGGAAGTCGGCGGTCGCCGAGGTGACGCAGAAGCCGTGCGCGAAGCCTGGCGGCACCCACAGCATGCGGCGGTTGTCCTCGGAGAGCGTGAGGGCGACATGGCGACCGAACGTCGGCGAGCTGCGCCGCAGGTCGACCGCGACGTCGAAGACCTCGCCGACGACCACGCGCACGAGCTTCCCCTGCGCGTGATCGATCTGGTAGTGGAGGCCGCGTAGCACGCCGCGCGTCGAGCGCGAATGGTTGTCCTGCACGAACTCGGCGTCGACGCCGGCCCGCGCGAGCGCCTGGCGGTTCCAGCTCTCGTAGAAGAAGCCGCGGTGGTCGCCGAACACGCGCGGCTCGACGACGAGGACGTCCGGAATCTCGGTCGGGGTGACCTGCATCGCGCCTCGCCGGTGTCAGCGCAGCGACGGCTCGCGCAACAGGCCCAGCAGGTAGCGGCCGTAGCCGTTCTTCGCGAGCGCCTGCCCGAGCGACTCGAGCCTGGCGTCGTCGATCCACTTGAGACGCCAGGCGATCTCCTCGGGGCACGCGATCTTGAGCCCCTGCCGCCGCTCGATCGTCTCGATGTACTGCGACGCCTCGAGCAGCGACTCGTGCGTGCCGGTGTCGAGCCACGCCATCCCGCGCCCCATCACCTCGCAGGCGAGCTCGTTCCACGCGAGGTACTGGCGGTTGACGTCGGTGATCTCGAGCTCGCCGCGCGCCGAGGGTCGAAGCTCGCGCGCGACGTCGACCACGCGGTTGTCGTAGAAATAGAGCCCGGTCACCGCGTAGCGCGACTTCGCGACCTTGGGCTTCTCCTCGAGGCTCACCACGCGACCGGCGGCGTCGAATTCGGCGACTCCGTAGCGCTCCGGATCGGCCACCGGGTAGGCGAACACGGTGGCGCCGCTCTCCTGCGCCGTCGCGCGCTCGAGCTGCACGTGCAGGTCGTGGCCGTAGAAGATGTTGTCGCCGAGCACCAGCGTCGCCGTGTCGCGGCCGACGAAATCGCGCCCGATGACGAACGCCTGCGCGAGGCCGTCGGGCGAGGGCTGCACCGCGTAGGAGAGCGCGAGACCCCAGCGCGAGCCGTCGCCGAGGAGCTGCACGAAGCGCGGCGTGTCCTCGGGCGTGGAGATCAGCAGGATGTCGCGGATGCCGGCGAGCATCAGCGTCGACAGCGGGTAGTAGATCATCGGCTTGTCGTAGACCGGCAGCAGCTGCTTGCTGACGACCTGCGTCACCGGGTAGAGCCGCGTGCCCGACCCGCCCGCGAGGATGATGCCCTTGCGCGCCATCGCCGATGTCGCCCTAGGCCGGTGCGTACTGCAGCGAGATCCAGTTCTGGTACTCGTGCGACTGGACGGCGGCGAGCCACGGCCCGTTGTCGAGATACCAGCGCACCGTCTTCGCGATGCCGGTGGCGAACGACTCGGCCGGTTGCCATCCGATCTCGCGGCGGATCTTGGTCGGGTCGATCGCATAGCGGCGGTCGTGCCCCGGGCGGTCCTTCACGTGCGTGACCAGCGCCGCGTAGTCGCGTCCCGGACGCTCCTGCGCGAGCACCGCGCAGATCGTGTGAACGACGTCAAGGTTCTGCATCTCCGCGTTGCCCCCGACGTTGTAGACCTCGCCGGGCCGGCCGCGTGCGAGCACCGCGCGGATCGCGGCGCAGTGGTCGGACACGTACAGCCAGTCGCGCACCTGACGGCCGTCGCCGTACACGGGCAGCGGCTTGCCCGCGAGCGCATTGGCGATCATCAGCGGGATCAGCTTCTCGGGAAACTGGCGCGGCCCGTAGTTGTTCGAGCAGTTGGTCGTGACCACCGGCAGCCCGTACGTGTGGTGCCACGCGCGCACCAGGTGGTCGGACGCCGCCTTCGACGCGGAATACGGGCTGTTCGGCGCGTACGGCGTCGTCTCGCAGAACGCCGGGTCGCCGGGCC
>DATLIR010000015.1:0-4642 GCA_035539315.1 Casimicrobiaceae bacterium | reverse complement strand
CGGTGTTGCCCAGGGTCCGATGCCCACGCAGCGTCGATCGTCGCACTGCCAGGCGACGTTGCCGGCGCTGACGGCGCCCTGGCGCTTCGCGGGCGCCAGCGTCTCGGCGAGATAGGACACGTCCTCCGCGCGCGCGCTCGTTGTCCCGGCACAACCGGCCAGTGCGATCAGCACTGCGCGCGCGAGCGCGCGGCGGGCACGGCGCGACGCTTCGAGCACTTGCATCGGTCGGTTTCCTCGCACGGTCATCGGAGTGCCTGCCAGCGCGTCAGCCCCGCCCATCCCATCGCGGCCCGCGGGAGCCGCCCGGGTAGCGCGAGCGTGGCGATGCTCCCGGTCCACAACGCGACGAGCCGCGCGCTGCGGCGCGTCCAGCGCGCGGGCACACGGCGAGGTAGTCGCGAGCCCGATGTGATCGCCGGGAACACGAGGTGGAACGCGATCGTGAACCCGAACGGGATGCGGACCGGCAGCAGGGCAGTCGGGTCAGGCATCGGGCAACAGGGAACAGGGAGCAGGGAACGGTGGTCCGTAGGAGGGGCGGCCCGCCAACACCGTTACGATGCCCCGACCGCCTTTTCCTGTCACCTGTTACCTGCTACCTGTACCCCGCATGGACCTCGTCGTCGCCCGTCCCGAAGGGCTGTATTGCCCGCCCGGTAATTTTTACATCGACCCGTGGCGACCGGTCGACCGGGCGGTGATCACGCACGCGCATGGCGACCACGCGCGTCCGGGCAGTCGCCGCTACCTCGCCACGCGAGCGTCCGAGCGCGTGCTGCGCGCTCGCCTGGGCGCCGGCATCGCGCTCGATGCGATCGACTACGGCGAGCGTGTCGTGGACGGCGGCGTGGCGATCTCGCTGCATCCGGCCGGGCACGTGTTGGGGTCGGCGCAGGTGCGCCTCGAGCACGGCGGCGCCGTGTGGGTGGTTTCGGGCGACTACAAGACCGAAGCCGACCCGACCTGCCCGCCGTTCGAGCCGCAGGCCTGCCACGTGTTCGTCACCGAGTCGACCTTCGGGCTGCCGATCTATCGCTGGCAGGCGCCCGAGGACACCTACGACGAAATCGCCGCATGGTGGCGCGCCAACGCCGACGCCGGGCGCGCGAGCCTCCTCTATTGCTACGCGTTCGGCAAGGCGCAGCGCGTGCTCGCCGGGCTGGCCGGCGCATCGGCGCTCGACACCGGCCCGGTCGTGTGCCACGGCGCCATCGACGTGCTGAACGACGCATACCGCGCGACCGGCGTCGCGCTGCCGCCGACGCATCGCGTCGGTGACATCGACGCCACGGCGCTGCGCCGAGCGCTCGTGCTGGCGCCGCCCTCCGCGTCTGGGACGCCGTGGCTCCGCCGCTTCGGCGACGCGAGCGATGCGTTCGCGTCGGGATGGATGCGCCTGCGCGGCGCGCGGCGGCGCCGCTCGCTCGACCGCGGGTTCGCGCTCTCGGACCATGCCGACTGGCCGGGCTTGTTGCGCGCGATCGCGGCGACCGGGGCGCCGCGCGTCATCGTCACGCACGGGCAGGTGAGCGTGATGGTGCGCTGGCTCGCCGAGCAGGGGCTCGACGCCGGCGCCTTCGCGACCGAGTACGACGAGGACGCGGCGGAGGCGGGCGCGTGAAGGCGTTTGCGCGGCTGTACGTCGAGCTCGACGCAACGACGTCGACCAGCGGCAAGCTCGACGCGCTCGCGCGCTACTACGCGTCCGCTTCGCCCGACGACGCCGCCTGGGCGACCTATTACCTCGCGGGCGGCAAGCCGCGCCAGGCGGTGCCCACCGCCGTGTTGCGCGACGCCGCCCTCGAGGCATCGGCCCTGCCGGCGTGGCTGTTCGAGGAGAGCTACCAGGCGGTCGGCGATTTCGCCGAGACGCTCGCGCACGTGCTGGCGCCCGCCGCGCGCGTGTCCGACGTCGGGCTCGCCGAGTGGGTGGCGCGGCTGGCGGCGCTGCGCGGCGCCGACCCGGCAGTCGCGAAGGCGCGGCTCATCGGCTACTGGAACGAGCTCGACTGGAACGGTCGCTTCCTGCTGATCAAGCTCATCGGGGGAGGCTTCCGCGTCGGCGTATCGCGTCTCCTGGTGACGCGCGCGCTCGCCGCGCATGCGAGCGTCGACGCGAAGACGGTGGCGCAGCGCGTCATCGGCTACACGCACCTCGCCGCGCAGCCGGATGCCGAGGCGTTTCGCGCGCTGATCGCTCCGGAAGGCGATGCGCGCGGCGCCGCGGGCCATCCGTACCCCTTCTTTCTCGCCCACCAGCTCAATGCTGACCCGGCGACGCTCGGCGATCCGGCGGACTGGATGGTCGAATGGAAGTGGGACGGCATCCGCGCGCAGCTCGTCGTGCGCGAAGGCGGCGTGTGGCTGTGGTCGCGCGGCGAGGAGCTCGTCACCGAGCGGTTCCCGGAGCTTGGGGAGCTGGGAGCGCGGCTGCCGCCAGGCACCGTGATCGACGGCGAGATCGTCGTGTGGCGTGATGGCGCGCCGCGGCCGTTCGCGGAGCTGCAGACGCGCATCGGCCGCAAATCGCTCGGCGCGAGGATCCTCGCATCGACGCCGGTGGCGCTCGTTGCCTACGACCTGCTCGAGCGCGACGGCCTCGACCTGCGCGAGCGTCCCCAGGCGGAGCGGCGCGCCGCGCTCGAGGCGCTGGTAACGACGAGCGTCGATGCGCGGCTCGTGCTGTCGCCACTGATCGAGCGCGGCTCGTGGCAGGCATACGCATCGCTGCGCGACGAATCGCGTGAACGCGGCGTCGAGGGCTTCATGCTCAAGCGCCGGGACGCGCGCTACGGCGTCGGCCGTACCAAGAGCGACGGCGCCTGGTGGAAATGGAAGATCGACCCGATGACGGTCGACGCGGTGCTGGTGTACGCGCAGCGCGGCCACGGACGCCGCGCGAGCCTCTACACCGACTATACGTTCGCGGTGTGGGAGGACGGACCCGAGGGCCGCCGCCTGGTGCCGTTCGCGAAGGCGTACTCCGGGCTCACCGACGAGGAGATCGCGCGCGTCGACGCGATCGTGCGCCGCACGACGGTCGAGAAGTTCGGACCGGTGCGCAGCGTCACGCCGACGCAGGTGTTCGAGCTGGGCTTCGAGGGGATCGCCCGGTCGACCCGCCACAAGTCGGGCATCGCGGTGCGCTTCCCGCGCATGCTGCGCTGGCGCGTCGACAAGCCGGTCGACGAGGCCGACACGCTGGCGACGCTCACGTCGCTGCTCGGCGACGCTTCGGGCGATCGTCGGACGAAGTCGGACGGCTGAAGGCGCGCATCGACCGTCGCCTCGCGACGATACGCACCGACGCGGTCGCCCCTGACGGCGCGGTACAAAGGGTACGTCTGCAACCGGGTCGGTTCGCCCGCGAGGCTCGCGCGCGGAAAATCGCGGCGCGAAACGAACCGATCGTTCGAGGAGGTCACGATGAAGAAGGCTTCGAAACTCGCGCTCGGCGTCGCGGCGATGCTGTTCGCCGGCGTCGCGAGCTCGCAGGTAACGTTGTACGGGCAGGAGGGGCTTCAGGGCCGCGCCTTCACCGCGGGCGGAACCGTCGAGAACCTGCAAGGGACCGGCTTCAACGACCGCGCGTCGTCGATGGTCGTGCAGCGCGGCGAATGGGAGATCTGCTCGGACTCCTACTTCCGCGGCGACTGCCGCATCGTGAGGCCCGGGACCTATCCTTCGCTGGCGGCGATGGGCATGGGCAACGAGGTCTCGTCGCTTCGGCCACTGCGCGGTGCGCCGCGAGTGGCATACGCGCCCGAGGCGGCCGCGCCGGCCTACAGCTACGCGCCGCAGTACGGCGAGCGAACCTACATGGCCGACGTGACCTCGGTGCGCGCCGTCGTCGGCAGCACGCCCGAGCAGCGCTGCTGGGTCGAGCGTGAGCGCGTCGGCGGCGGGTACACCGACCGCAACATCGGCGGCGCGATCGTCGGCGGCATCATCGGCGGCGTGCTCGGCCACCAGATCGGCGGCGGGCGCGGACAGGATGTCGCGACGGCCGCCGGCGCGGTGACGGGCGCGGCGATCGGCAGCAACGTCGCGGGCGGACCGGGCTACTACACGCAGGACGTGCAGCGCTGCGAAACCGTTTCCGGCAACATGCAGCCGTCCTACTGGGACGTGACCTATGTGTTCCGCGGCCAGACGCATCGCGCGCAGTTAGCGTCGCCTCCGGGCCCGACGATCGTCGTCAACGAGAACGGCGAACCGCGCGCGTAACGCTCGCGGACGACGCGGTTGAGCGACCGCCTTCGTTGCCGCGCGCGGCCGTCCTCATCGCGGCCCTCTCCCCGTAACCGGCGAGAGGGCCGATTTCTTCCTGGCGTCCCCACGCCTATCGCACGCCGGCGGCCGACGCCTTATCATGCGTCCATGCCCACCGACCGCAATGTGCTGGGGGGTCCCCTCGAGCCCTGCTCGATGGCGCCGCGCACCGGATTCTTTCGCGACGGGTGTTGCAACACCGGCCCCGACGACGTCGGGCTGCACGTGGTCTGCGCGCGGGTGACGCGCGACTTCCTCGCGTTCGCGCGCCGGCAGGGCAACGACCTGGTCACGCCGGCGCCGCAATACCATTTTCCCGGACTCAAGCCCGGCGATCGCTGGTGCGTCTGCGCGGGCACGTGGCGGC
>DATLIR010000014.1:0-2319 GCA_035539315.1 Casimicrobiaceae bacterium | reverse complement strand
CTCGCTGCCGTTCTTCTTCGCGTCGCTCAAGGTGGCGATCACGCTCGCCTTCGTCGGCACCGTCGTCTCGGAGACCGTGGCGTCGAACGACGGCATCGGCTACCTGATGATGGCGGCGGGCTCGTCGATGCGCATGCCGCTGGTGTTCGCGGGCCTGTTCGTGATCGGCGTGATGGCGATGGTGATGTACGAGTTCTTCGCGGTGCTCGAGCGCCGGATGACCGGCTGGGCGCACCGCGGGATCACGGCGGCAGGATGAGCGCGTTGCGCCACGCCCGACCGGCTCCGTCGCGACCGTTCGCGACTCCCGACGCGGCGCACCCGCATCCGGCGACCGGGGAGGGCTGGGCCGCGACGCTGGAGCTCGCCTTCGAGCGCCGCGCGCACGCCTCGGTCCTCGCGCACGTGCGCCACCGCGGGCCGCTGACCGTCCAGCGGCCGCTGTACCCGGAGGGCCCCGGCACCTGCCATGCGATCGTCGTACACCCGCCGGGCGGGGTCGCCGGGGGCGACACGCTCGACCTCGACGTCGACGTGCGTGCGCATGCACACGCGGTGCTCACCATGCCGGGCGCCGCGAAGTTCTACCCGGCGCACGGACGCCGCGCGCGTCAGCACGTCGCCTTGCGTGTCCACGACGCCGCGATCGTCGAGTGGCTCCCGCCGGAGACGATCGTCTTCGACGGCGCGGACGCGCGCTCGTCGCTCGAGATCGAAATGGGCGAGGGCGCAAGCGTTCTCGGCTGGGACATCGTCGCCCTTGGACGCCGCGCCCGGGGCGAGGCGTTCGGGCGCGGCCGCTGGCGCCAGCGGCTCGCGATACGCCGCGCCGGGCGTCTCATTGTCGACGACACGCTCGACCTCGCGGGCGGCGACCGCTGGCTCGGCTCGCGGCTGGGGCTCGCCGGCGCGAGCGTGTGCGGAACGCTGTTCGCCGCGGGTCGCGGCCTGGATGCCGGCGTCGTCACGGCGTGCCGCGACGCGGTCGCGGGCGAGGCGGCGCGGATCGGCGTTACGATGCCCCTGCCGGGCCTTCTGATGGCGCGCTGCCTCGCCGACGAGGCCGAAGCCGTGCGCCACGCGTTCATCGCGCTGTGGACGCGGCTGCGTCCGACGCTCGCCGGCCGCGAGGCGCGGCCGCTGCGCCTCTGGGCCACCTGAAGGATCGTCGCATGGACCTCACGCCGCGCGAGAAGGACAAACTGCTGATCTTCACCGCCGGGCTCGTGGCCGAGCGACGCAAGGCCCGTGGCGTCAAGCTCAACCATCCCGAGGCGATCGCCTACATCAGCGCGGCGATCCTCGAGGGCGCGCGCGACGGCCGCAGCGTCGCCGAGCTGATGCACCACGGCACCACGCTCCTCACGCGCGCCGACGTGATGGAAGGCGTGCCGGAGATGATTCCCGACATCCAGGTCGAAGCCACGTTCCCCGACGGCACCAAGCTCGTCACCGTCCACCATCCGATCCCGTGAGGCTGCCCATGACGACGTTCCGCTTCTGTCCCGCGCGCACGCTCGCGCTCGTCGCGATCTGCGCGCCGCTCGCCGCCTACGCGCATGCCGGGCACGGCGACATCGCCGGGCTCGGCGACGGCATCGTGCACGTGACCTCGGGCCTCGACCACATGCTCGCGGCCTTCGCGGTCGGCCTTTGGGCGATGGCCTACCCCTGGAGGCGCTCGTGGCTTCTGCCGCTGGCGTTCGTCGCCGCCATGCTCGCCGGAGCGTGGCTCGCACTCGACCATGAACCGCTCGGATCGGGCGAGACGATGATCGTCGCGTCGGTGATCATCCTGGGCGCGATGATCATGCGCGCCCACGCGTTCTCGGTGTACGCCGCGGCGGCGCTCTGCCTCGTGTTCGGCGCCTTCCACGGCTACGCGCACGGCACCGAGGCGGGCGGCAGCGGCTCCTACAACGCGCACCTCGCCGGGCTCGTCATCGCGACGGCGCTGCTGCACCTCGCCGGCATGGGCGTCGGGCTGATGCTGCGCATCGCGTCGCTCTGGGGCCTGCGCATCGCCGGAGCGCTCATCGCGGGGGCGGGCGTCTGGTTCGCCGTCAGCTTGGCGACCTGACGGGGCAACCGATGATTCCGGGCGAGATCTTCGTCGGTTACGGCGACATCGAGATCAACGTCGGCCGCGAGCGCGTGACGCTGGCGGTCGCGAACCGCGGCGACCGCCCGATCCAGGTCGGCTCGCACTACCACTTCTACGAGACCAACGACGCGTTGGCGTTCGAGCGGGAGCGCGCGCGCGGCTTTCGCCTCGACATCGCGGCCGGGACGGCGGTCCGCTTCGAGCCCGGCCAGACG
>DATLIR010000013.1:0-8431 GCA_035539315.1 Casimicrobiaceae bacterium | reverse complement strand
CCGCCGTCTACCGCTTCGGCACCTTCGAGCTCCGTCCCGACCAGCGCCAGCTCCTGGGCACCGATGGAGCGCCGGTCGCGCTCGGCCAGCGTGCCTTCGACGTGCTCCTGGCGCTGGTCGAGCGGGCCGGCGATCTCGTTCCCAAGGACGACCTGCTCGAGCGCGTGTGGCCGGGCGTGGTGGTCGAGGAGAACAACCTGCAGGTGCAGGTCTCGTCGTTGCGCAAAGTGCTGGGTGCAACCGCGATCACGACGACGGCCGGACGCGGCTACCGCTTCACGCTGCCGCTCGCGCGCGCCGTCGACGATGCGGTGGCCGCCCCCGCGTTGCCGCGCCACAACCTGCCGCAGCCGCTGACGAGCTTCGTCGGTCACGACGACGACCTCGCCGAGTACGCGAGGCTGCTCGGCGAGACGCGCCTGCTGACGCTGACCGGCATCGGCGGATGCGGCAAGACCCGCCTCGCGCTCGAGCTCGCGGCCCGGGCGCTGCCGTCGTATCCCGACGGCGCCTGGTACGTCGACCTCGCCCCGGTGCAGGACGCGGAGCGCGTCGCCCTTTCGGTCGCGACGACGCTCGGCCTTCGCGAGGAAGGCGGCCGGCCGATCGCCGACACGATCGTCGCGGGCGTCGCCGGCAAGCGCATGCTGCTCGTGATCGACAACTGCGAGCACCTGCTGGCGCCGACGGCGGCGCTCGTCGGCCGCATCGCGACCGCGGCGGCCGGCGTCAGCGTGCTCGCGGCGAGCCGGGAGGGGCTCGCCGTCGCGGGCGAACGCGCGGTGACGGTGCGCTCGCTGTCGTTCCCGGCCGCCGACGCGGTGCCCGACGCCGACCTGCTCATGCGCAGCGAAGCGGTGCGCCTGTTCGTCGACCGCGTGCGACTCGCGCTGCCGCGCTTCGCGCTGGACGACGGCAACGCGGCCGCCGTCGCGGAGATCTGCCGGCGGCTGGACGGCATCCCGCTCGCGATCGAGCTCGCCGCCGCGCGCGTGAAGATGCTCTCGGTCGACGAGATCCGCGCGCGGCTCGACGATCGCTTCCGGCTCCTCACCGGCGGCAGCCGCAGCGCGGTGGGACGCCAGCAGACGCTGCTCGCGGCGATCCGCTGGAGCTACGACCACCTGACGCCCGCGCAGCAGGCGCTGCTGCGGCGGCTGTCGGTCTTCGTCGGCGGCTGGACGCTCGATGCCGCCACCGCGGTCGCGGGGGACGGGCGCGACGAGTACACGGTGCTCGACCTGCTTGCGCGCCTCGTCGACCAGTCGCTGGTCTTCACGCAGCACGTCGCCGGCAGCGCGACACGCTACGCGATGCTCGAGACGGTGCGCCAGTACGCGCAGGAGCGGCTCGACGAAGCGGGCGAAGGCGCGGCGACGCGCGACCGTCACCTCGCCACCTTCGCCGCCTACGCCGAGCGCGTCGCGCCCGAGCTCGTCCGGCGCGACCAGGCCGACTGGCTCGCGCGCCTCGACCACGAGCGCGAGAACCTGCTCGCGGCGCACGCCTGGTGCGATCGCGCCGAGGGCGGCGCGCGGCTGGGCCTGCGGCTGGTCTACGCGCTGCTCCTGTACTTCCGCAATCGCGGCCTCTTGGTCCTGCAGCACCGCATGGCGGCCGACGCGCTGGCACGGCCGGGGGCGCAGGCACGCGACGTCGACCGCTGCCGTGCCCTGCTCGCGGCCGGCGAGCCGGCGTACTTCCTCGGCCGCTACGCCGATACGCAGGCCTACGCCGAGGCGAGCCTCGCCATCGCACGCGAGGTCGGCGACGACGCGACCGTCACGGCGGCGTCGCGGCTCCTCGGCTATGCGTCGATCGCGCGCGGGGACCTCGCGCGAGCGCGCGAGCATTTCGAGGCCTCGGTCGCGATGGCGCGCAGGATGGACGATCCGCTGCAGCTTTCCGGGTCGCTCAACGGCCTCGCCGAGCTGCATCGCGTCGCCGGCCGTCCCGGGGACGCGCTGCCGATCTACGAGGAGGCGCTCTCGCTGCACGGCGAGCTCGGCGACCGGGGCGGCTGCATCATCGGCTACGTCAACCTCGCCGCGACCTCGATCCTTCTTGGCGAGACCGGGAGGGCGCGCGAGCTCTTGAGCGAGGGCATCGCGCTGGCGGCGGCGCTCGGGTCGCGCCGCGCCGGCGTCGCCCAGCTCGACGGCGTCATGGGGCTCGCCGCCACGCTCGGCCACTGGGCGTTCGCCGCCCGCCTGCAGGGCGCGGTCACGAGCGCCTCCGAGTCGATCGCGTTCCAGCGCGAGCCCGTCGACGAGGCGTTCGTCGCCCCGCTGGTCGCGCGCACGCGCGCAGCGCTGTCGCCCGCGGCTTACGACGCGGCCCTAGCCGAGGGCCGTGCGCTGCCGTTCGACGACGCCTTCGCCGAAGCACAGGCGTGGCTCGAGGAGCTGGAGGTGGGATCGGGCCCCGCTCACGCATTGAGCCAGGCCTGACTCGATGGGCGTCGCGCCGCGCCTCACGCCGGCCGACGTGACGTGGACCGCGGTCCGCGCACAAGGCGCCGGGGGCCAGAACGTCAACAAGGTCGCGAGCGCGATCCACCTCCGCTACGACGTGCCCGCGGCGCGGTTGCCCGACGACGTCAAGGCACGCCTGCTCGCCAGCGGCGATCGCCGCATCACGCCGGACGGCGTCGTGGTCATCAAGGCCCAGCGCCACCGCACGCAGGAGCGCAACCTCGCCGACGCGATCGAGCGCCTGCAGGCGCTGGTCGACGCGGCATCGCATGCGCCACGCGTGCGCAAGCCGACGCGACCGACCAAGGGGTCGCAGCGGCGGCGCGTCGACACCAAGGTCAAGCGCGGCCAGCTCAAGGCCGCGCGCGGAAAGTTGCACGGCGATGCGTGAAGCGCGCCTGAAAGGCCGGCTACCGCCGCGCCGACGAAACCGCCTCGCTGCGCAACCCGGCGAGGACGATCTGCCTGGATGCGCTGCCGCACTTCGACACGCGGAGCGCCTGCCAGCGGCAGGTCGACGGACGACCCGCGCCGAGTCCTAGCACCGCGCACCGGAAGCGTGGCGGCGCGACCCGGAGCACCGCGCAGGATGGGCGGGCTAGTAGGCGAGCAGCGGCACCAGGTCGATCCCGTCCGGCGCGACCCTGACGCGGTAGAGGCCGGGCTTCGCACACGCGCCTTTGTCCGGCGCGGCCTTGCGCTCGGCGGCAAGCCGTGCGACCGCGATCTTCTCGATTGCGCCGAGGATGGCCGAGTTGTCGGACTGGTCCTTGATCCCCGCGAGCCGCCACCCGTCGGCGATCGTGAGGTCGACGCCCGCCTTGCCGAGTCCCCAGCGGACGTCGACCAGGAACGGCTTCGAATGATCCGGAAGCAGCATGGGTGCGCCCACCGCGCAGCGGAACTCCTCCTGCGTGCATGCGCCCTTGTCGTTGCGCGCGACGCAGACCTCGCGCAACGCCACCTCGACGACCACCATCGGTCCGTAGACGACGTAGCCGCGCGCGACGCCATCCTCCTGGTGCGCCCGGGCTTCGAGCGCGGGCGAGATCGGGCGGATGTCCACGCCCGAGCACCCGGCGAGCCAGTACGCCACGAACGCCCCCAGCGCCGTCGTCCGCGTCATCGCGATCCCTTCGCGCCACAACGTGCCGCCTCAATACCAGACCGCTCGTGCCCCGGTCAAATATTCCCTTGACCGGCGCACCCGGCGCCTGGCCCCATGCTACGACGGCACTTGCCGGGGATCTACGTCTGGCCGTTCGGCCACCACACCCTTCGCGACTCGATGACACCCATCGCCGCCTCCCGATCCTGCCGAAGTGGTGGGCGTCAGTGGACCTGTGGCCGTCTCTCAGCCCGCACGAATTCAACGAACAAGCCCGCGCCCTTAGCGAGCAGCGACCCGCCTCGTCGGCGTCGGCGATAATGCCGGGTGTGTCCGCTGCAACGGTACGACCGCGCGCCTGGCGCTGCTTGCTCCTCGCGCTGACGATCGCGACAGCGGCGGCACGGCCGCCAACCGCCAGCGCGCAGCCGGCGCCGGCCGCCGATTCGACCAGCCCCGCGCCCGCCGCCACGAGCGTTTCCACAGCCACGCCACCGGGTACTGGCAGCGGGCCGGCGGGCGTCGCGCCGACACCGGCCGGCGATCCGCCAGTCCCCTCCGCGGCGCCGGACGCGACCGTCCTGAACGCCGGCGACCCGGTGCGCTATCGCGTCGCCATCGAGGCGCCCGGGCCGGTCACCGAGGCGATCACGAGTGCGGTGGACCTCGTGCGGTGGCAGAACTTCGAAGGCATGACCGAGGATCTCTTCGATCGCCTGGCGCGCGATGCCGTGACGCAGGCGCGCGAGGCCGCGGCCACGCAGGGCTACTTCTCGGCCACCGTCGAGATCACGGTCAACCGCGCCACCACGCCGGTAACGGTGCGACTGGGGGTGACGCCCGGGCCCCTCACCACCATCGGCGACGTGAAGATCGTCGTCGATGGCCCGGCCAACGACACGCCGCAGGGCCTCGCCGCCATCACGCGCCTGCGCGACCAGTGGCTGTTGCCAAAGGGCGAGCCGTTTCACCAGGAGAAATGGACGTCCGCCAAGCAACGCGCGGTGGCGACGCTCGCCGCCAGCCCCTACGCGGCGGCCAGGCTCGCGGCGAGCGAGGCGCTCGTGAACCCGCCGCTGCGTACCGCGGACTTGTCCGTCACGCTCGACAGCGGCCCCGCCTTCACGATCGGACAGATCGACATCCAGGGCCTCAAACGCTACGGCCCCGACCTCGTGCAAAACTTCGCCAACGTGCGCGCCGGCGACCTGTACAGCGGACAGTCCCTCGACGACTACGTGCGACGGTTGCTCGCGTCCGGATACTTTGCCAGCGTGCAGGCGGCCATCGATCCCGACGCGGCTCGGGCCGACAATGCGAGGGTCACGATTTCCGTCATCGAGGCTCCGCCGCGGCGCCTCGAGCTCGGCCTCGGCTATTCCACCGACACCGAATACCGCGCGAGCGCCACGTACAGCGACATGAACGTCGATGGCGCGGGAATGCAGATGTACACGGGCCTGCGCCTCGAGTCGCTCGTCCAGCAACTCGACGTTCGCTTCGTCCTGCCGCCGCGTCCCGGCGGCTGGATCGACACCTACGCCACCGGCGCGCAGCGTACCGACATCGAGAACCTCGTCACGCGCACGGCAGCCGTGACGTGGCGGCGCCGCCTCGTGGACGAGCGGCGCACGCCTGCGTTCGGCATGGGCTATTACGTCAACGACCAGCGGCCTTCCGGGCAGCCGACCGTGTCTTCGCATGCACTGTTCATCGATGGCGAGTACACGTGGCGCAACGTCGACGATCTCCTCGACCCGACCAAGGGCTGGATGGCCAACGTGCAGGTGGGATGGGGCGTGCCGGGCGTGTCCACCGAGCAGTTCGGACGCGTGATCGGCAAACTCGTCGGCTGGTGGCCGCTCACCCGCAAGGATGCGCTCGTCGGCCGCGCGGAAGCGGGCGCGGTGATCGCGCAGTCGCGCGAGGGGATCCCGTCGGTCTTCCTCTTCCGCACCGGTGGCGATACGACCGTGCGAGGCTATGCGTACGAGAACCTGGGCGTGCAGCAGGGCGACGCCGTGGTGGGCGGCCGCTACTACGCGCTTGCGAGCGCGGAGTACAACCACTGGATCACGCCATCATTGGGCCTGGCCGCGTTCGTCGATGTCGGCAACGCGAAGGACGAGATTTCCGGCTTCGACTTCGCCCTGGGTTACGGCGTGGGCGGTCGCCTGCGCACGCCCATCGGACCGTTCCGACTCGATGTCGCGTACGGCCAGGACGACCACAGCCTACGCCTGCACTTCTCGGTAGGACTCGCGTTTTGAGCACCCACGCCACGCCCCTCGCAGCGGCACCCGCCGAACCGCCGCCGCCGCCACCGCCGCGCCGCCGCCGCCGCTATGTGCTCGGTACGGTGCTGGCACTGTGCGCTTTCGTGGGGCTGGTGGTCGTGTTAATCGTCGCGGCCTACGTCGCTCTCGGCACCCAGCGCGCGCTCGACTACGTGGTGCAGCGCGCAATGGACCGGTCCGAGGACCATCTGGTGATCGAGGGCGCCACAGGGTCGCTGCTGTCCACCGTGCTCGTCGACCGCATCGCCTGGAACGGAGAGGGCATGAACGTGGAGGCACGCGAGATCGCCCTCACGTGGTCGCCGTGGGACCTCCTGTCGCGCAAATTCATCGTGCAGGGCCTCGGCGCCAAGCAGCTCTCGCTGGAGTTCAAGCCATCGGAAGGGACCGGCACGGGACTGCCCCCGAGCCTCGCGGTGCCACTCGAGGTGGACGTGCGCAGCATCGGCGTGCAGCGGCTCGACTGGCGCACGGCAACCCAGAACGGCTTCGTGAGCGGCATCACCTTCGGCTATGCGGGTGGTGCACGCGAGCATGCCATTCGCGACATGCGCTTCGTCACCGACTGGGGCACGCTGGGCGGCAATGCGAGGCTCGCTGCGCTGCCGCCGTATGCGATCGACGGCGCGCTCACGTACGAGGGCGACGGTACGTACCAAGGCGGTCGCGCCGCTCTCGCCGCCTCGGGCACGCTCGAGGAACTCGGCATCGCGGCCAAAGGCACGTGGCGCAACGCCGACGTGAGCGTGAAGGCGGGGGTCACCCCCTTCGCGCAGACGATTCTCACCACCGCCGACATCGAGGCGCAGGCCGTCGACCTTGCTCAGTTCATGTCGAACCTGCCGACGACCGCGCTCTCGCTCAGGCTGCGGGCACGGCCGGAAGGCACGGGCTTTGCCGGATCGCTCGACGCGCGCAACGAGGCACCGGGGCCCATCGATGCAGGCCGCGTCCCGGCCACCGCGCTCGCGTCGCGCTTTGCCTGGGACGGCAGCACGCTCGCGTTGACGGGCATCGATGCGCGGCTCGGCGAGCGCGGCAGTGCGGGTCGGGCCTCCGGTAGCGTTACCGTCGCCACGGGCGGCGGCCCGGTGCGCCTGGACCTCACGCTGGCCAGCGTCGACTTGTCGAAGCTCCTCACCACGCTCATCTCCACGCACCTCTCCGGCACGCTGGCCGCCGACGTGGAGGAAACCCGTCAGGTGGTGCAGGGCAACCTGCGCCAGGACGACATCGCGGTCGACTTCGCCGCCACCATCGCGCAACGTCGCGTCACCGTACAGCGCATGAGCGCGCGCGCCGGCACCGGTACCCTGACCGGCCGTGGCACCCTCGCTCTCGACGATCCGCGCTCTTTCACGGTCGACGTACGCGCGAGTGGGTTCGATCCCTCGCGCTTCGTGGCCATGCCGGCGGCCAAACTCCACGGCACGCTTGTCGCGCGCGGCACGCTCACGCGGCCGTTTGCGCTCCATGGCGAGGTCGCGGTGACCAAGGGCAGCCGCTTCGCGGGACTCGACATCGCTGGCACCGCCGCGGCAGATGTCGCACCGGCCAGTGTTCGCAACGCGAAGTTCGAAGCCACCCTGGGCGCGACAAGAGTGACGCTGACGGGTGCGTTCGGGGCGCCTGCCGACAGCCTCGCCTACGACGTGGTCATCGGCAAGCTCGCGGAGCTCCGACCGCTGATCGAACGTTATGCGCCGGCGACGGCATCGCCCGAGGTGGTTGCGGGATCGTTGCGCGCGCGTGGCAAGGTCACGGGCGATCCTGCGGCCCCAGGCGTCACGGTGGACGCGCACGCGGCCAACCTCGTGTGGGGCACGCTCCTGCGCGCGGCCACGCTCGACGTGGCGGGATCGTTCGCACCGGGCCGCAATGCCGCTGGGCCCGTGCCCCTCGCTGCACGACCCGTCACGCTGAAGGCCACGGCGACCAAGCTGGCGGTTCCGCAGCTGGCACTCGCAAGCGCGTCGGCAAGCGTCGAGGGTACGTTGGACGAGCACAAGGCGACGATCGCCGCGAAGGGTGCCGACATCGACCTCGCGGCCACCGCGACGGGCGGGGTCACCGACGTGAAGCATGGCAACGCCACCGAGAAGGGCTGGAGCGGAACGCTCGAAACCTTCGCGAACAAGGGAACGTATGCCGTCACGCTCAACACACCCGCCCCGCTGCGGGCGGCGCCGCATCGCACGGAGCTCGGGAGTGCATCGATCACCGTGGTCGACGGACGTGTCGACATCGCCAGGGTCCTGGTCGAGGATGGCCGAATCAGCACGCAGGGCAGGTTCACGAGTGTGCCCGTCGCCGCGGTAGCGAGGCTGATGGGTCGACCGCTGCCCTTCCACTCCACACTGGTCCTCGGCGGCGAGTGGGCCATTGCGGCCACGCCACGCCTGAACGGCAGCTTCACGCTGCATCGCGAGCGGGGCGACTGGTTCGCCGCCGGGAGCACCACGCTCGGCGCGGCAGACTTTGCCTTGGGTATCACCGCGCTCGAGCTGTCGGCGCGCTTCACCGACGACGCGCTGGCCGCCACGGCGCGCTTC
>DATLIR010000012.1:0-37379 GCA_035539315.1 Casimicrobiaceae bacterium | reverse complement strand
GTCGAGGACCTCGTGCGCCTCAACGCCGACCCCCGCGTGATGAAGTACATCGCCGACGGCCGCGTGCATTCGCGGGCGGAGACGCACCGCACGTTCCCGCGCGTGGTGCGCTACCCGCGGCTCTACGCCGATCTCGGCGCGTGGTACGCGACGCGGCGCGATACCGGCGCGTTCGTCGGCTGGTTCTCGCTCAAGTACGCGGGCAAGTCGAGCGACATCGAGATCGGCTACCGGCTCCTGCCACAGGCATGGGGGCAGGGCTTCGCCACCGAGGGTGCGGCCGCGATGCGCGACTACGGCTTCGACGACGTCGGCCTCGCCCGGATCATCGGGATCACGCATCCGGGCAACCGCGCCTCGCAGCGCGTGCTCGCGAAGATCGGCATGGTCGACGAGGGCTGGGGCGACTACTACGACCAGCGCCTGCGGCTGTTCGCGATCTATCCGGCCGAGTGAATGGACGAGCTGACGGTCAGGCGCGCCCTCGCGCAGTCGGGGCTCGTGCCGATCGACGCGCAGGTGCTGCTGGCGCACGTCCTTCGCGCCGACCGCGCGTGGCTCGTCGCGCATGCGACCGACGCGTTGCCGCGCGCGGCGGCTGACGCGTTCTTCGACCTGGCGAAGCGGCGGCGCGACGGCGAGCCGGTCGCGTACCTGACCGGGCGACGCGAGTTCCACGGGCTCGACCTGGTGGTCACGCCGGCCGTGCTGATCCCGCGGCCCGAGACCGAGACGCTGGTCGATTGCGCACTCGAGCGGCTGCCCGTCGATCGTGCGATCAGCGTCGCCGACCTCGGCACCGGCTCAGGCGCGATCGCGCTCGCGATCGCGAAGGCGCGACCGCTCGCCCGGGTCGTGGCGACGGATGCGTCGGACGCAGCGCTTGCGGTCGCGCGCAGCAATGGCGAGCGATTGGGGCTCGGCAACGTGTCGTACGCGAGCGGCGACTGGTACGACGCGCTCGGCGATGACCGCGCCGGGTTCGACGCGATCGTCGCGAACCCGCCGTATGTCGCCGCCGGCGATGCGCACCTCGGCGAAGGCGACCTGCGCCACGAGCCCGCGTTGGCGCTCACACCCGGCGACGACGGCTTCGGCGCGTTCCGCCTGATCGTCGCGGGAGCGCCCGACCGACTCGTGCCGGGCGGCTGGCTCGTCGTCGAGCACGGCTACGACCAGTCCGACGCTGTGCGCGCACTGTTCGCCGACGCGGGGCTCATGGCGATCGAGGCGCGGCGCGACCTGGCGGGCCTTCCGCGCGTCGTGGCCGGGCGGAAGGCGCAGGAGCCGGGTTCCGGAACCTGACGCCGGGCCGGGGCCGGTGCCCATCGGCGTGCTTCCGGCCCCGGATTCCGTCGCTTCGTCGCATCGGTGCACGAACCGTCAGCGCCGGCGCGGACAATCGCGGTCCATGGAAACCAGGACTCCCTCGCGCCTCTCCCGCGGCCCTTTCCGCCTCTGGCGCGTGGATTTCGCCGATCCCGCCGTGTGGGCGTGGGCGGTCGTCGTCGTGATGCTCGCAGTGCCGGCGGCGGCGACGCTCGCCTGACGCCTCCTCGCTTCGACCCTGCCCCCCGAGCCGAGGTCGAACGGACGGGCGGTGCTGGGCGATGTCTCCACCGGCTCTCTCTCCCCGCATCGCGGGGAGAAGTCAGGGGCGAGGGGCGCCGCGAACGATCAGAGCGGCGCGGGGACCGGCACGCCGAGCTTGCCGGCCCAGATCTCGAGCGCGGGAAGGATCGTCGGGTGCAGCGCGATGCCGTGCGCGAGTTGCTCGCGCATGAGCCCAAGGCCGCGCTCGCCGGGCAGGCGCACGCGCTCGACGCCCGGACGCGGCGTCGCCGCGTGGCAGGCGTCGACGAGCCAGTCCATCTGGCGGTGAAACGCATCGAGCCCGCCGAACGCGCGCGGATCGAGCACCTGCACGAACACCGTCGCTCCCCAGCCTTCCTTGGGATCGGCGCGGCCGAAGCCGGTGAGCGCCGCAGTCATCGCCTCGATCAGCAGCGCGAGCGCAAAGCCCTTGTGCCCCGCATCGAGGCCGCCGAGCGGAAGCAGCGTGCCCTTCGGCTCGTCGAACAGCACGCGCGGATCGTCGGTCGCGTTGCCGTGCGCGTCCTGCACCCAGCGATGCGGCAGCTTTTGCCCCGCGGTGTGCAGCCGGGCCGTCAGCCCGTTGGTCGTGTAGCTCGCCGAGACGTCGAGCAGGATCGGGTCGCCCGAGGTCGGGATGCCGGCGGCGAGCGGATTGGGCGTGAACACCGGGCTCACCGCACCGAACGGCGCCACGCTGGCGGCGACCGGATCGGAGCTGTAGACGAGCGCCATCTTGCCGCGGTCGGTCGCACGCTTGAGGTACGCGGCGAGGCACGCGATGTGGTGCGAGCGACGGATCACGACGGTGCCGGTGCCCTGCGTCGACGCGAGCGTCATCGCGGTGTCGAGCGCGCGCAGCGTCAGCCACGGGCCGGGCAACCGCCCGCCGTCCCAGGTCTGCGTCGCGGGCATCGCGCTGACGACGGTCGGCTCGCCGGTCCGGGTCATCGACCCTTTCGCGAGCTCGTCGAGATAGAGCGCGGCAAGCGCGAGCCCGTGCGTGGTGTGGCCGAGCAGGTCGCCGTCGACCAGCACGTCGGCGACGTCGCGCGCCATGTCGTCGCGCATGCCGGCGCGCTCGAACAACGCCTGCGCGAAGCGCGCGAGCGCACGGGCGTCGTGCCGGACCGGGGCCAAAGCGGCCACCGCGCTCATCGGCGCCCCGCCGACGCGTAGAGGTCGAGCCCTTCCTTCGCCGCGCGGCCGATCGCCCAGGTGTCGGTGCCGTAGAGCAGCACGTTCACGCCCTGGCCGACGAGGCGGGCGGTCTGGATGCGGTTCATCGCGGTCGTGCCGATCGCCTTGCCCGCACCGCGCACGATGCGCGCCGAGCGCTCGATGAACGATTGCACGCGCGGATCCTCGACCTGGCCGGGGATGCCGATCGCGACCGAGTAGTCGTAGATGCCGAGGTAGACGAAGTCGAGCGACGCATGCTCGACGATGCGCTCGAGGTGCAGCGCCGCGGTGGGCGACTCGACCATCACGCACGAGAACGGGTAGCCGTCCGCGAGCTTCGGCTGCGGCGCGATGCCGTAGCGGCCGCCGCGGGTGAACGGGTTGTAGCCGCGCGTGCCTCTCGGCGCGAAATGCATCATCGCGATCGCGCGCGTGGCCGCCTCGGCATCGGCGACCTGCGGCACGACGACGCCGTCGGCGCCGAGGTCGAGCGCTCGCTGGATGAAGAACGCATCGGCGCCCGGCGCGCGCACCAGCGGCGACGCGCCGCCGTCCTCGCACGCGGTGATCGCGCCGTCGAGCGTGGCGAAGTCCCAGGCGCCGTGCTCGGCGTCGAGGATCACGAAGTCGAAGCCCGACGCGGCGAGCGCACCGACCAGCGGCGCCGACGGGATCAGCGACCAGATGCCGGCGAGCGTGCGTCCCGCGGCGAGCTTCGCGCGCAGCGGGTGGGCGTCCTGGGACATGCGCGTGGCCTGGTGAGGGAAGGCGGCGCGTGAGTTGACGCCGCATGCGATTCGCCCGATTCTAGCGCACCCCTCCTGCCTCGACGGCGCGCCGACGCCGCGACCGTCCGACCCGTGGCCTCCCCTACCGACGACGACAGCGGCGTGCCGCTGGTCTACGAAACCGTCGTCCCGTCGTCGCTGCAGGTGTCGATCGTCACGTTCCGCCCCGACTGGCAACTGCTCGAGCGGTGCCTGCGCAAGCTCGCGCTCGCGGTGGGCGCGGCGCGCGAGTCGGGCGTCGTGCGCACCGTGAACGTCGCGCTGATCGACAACAGCTCGAACCGCGGCATCGCGGCGAAGGTGATCGAGCTCGGCAAGACGCGCTTCGCCGACTCGGGCGTGCAGATGACCTACCTGCACGGCCACGCTAACATCGGCTACGGTGCCGCGCACAACCTGGTGCTGCACGGGAGCGGCGCCGACTATCACCTGGTGCTCAATCCCGACGTCGAGCTCGCCGCCGACGCGCTCCTCAACGCCGTCCGCTGGATGAACGCGCATCCCGAGGTCGGGGCGATCGCGCCCATGGTGCGGCGGCGCGACGGCTCGCGCGATTATCTGGTCAAGCGCAAGCCGGCCGTGTTCGACCTCGCGCTGCGCGGCCTCCTGCCCACGCTCGGCCGCGCGCTGTTCAGGCACCGGCTCGACCGCTACGAGATGCGCGACGTGCTCGACCCCGATCCGGCGCGCGAGATCGTCGACATCGCGGCGATGTCCGGCGCGTGCATGCTGGTGCGTCGCAAGGCGATCGACCAGACAGGCGGCTTCGACCCGCGCTTCTTCCTCTACTTCGAGGACTTCGACTGGACGATGCGGCTCAACAAGGTCGCGCGCACCGCGTACGTGCCGTCGTTCGAGGTGATCCATCACGGTGGCGGGGCGGCGCGCAAGGGCATGAAGCACGTCGCGCATTTCGTGCGCGGCGGCTGGCGCTACTACCGCAAGCACGGGTGGAAATGGCTTTGAGCGGCGCGGCGACGGGGGGCCCGGTCGTCGTCACCGGGGCGGCGGGTTGCGTCGGCCGCGCGCTGGTCGTGCGGCTGCGCGCCGCGGGGCGCACGGTGCGCGCGGTGGTGCGCGAGGCGGACGACACGCTGCCCGAGGCGCTCGCGCTGGGAGCGCTCGAGTCGGCGACGCCGGAGACGCTCGCCGGCGAGCGCGCCGGCGCGTCCGCCGTCGTTCATCTGGCCGCGCGCGTCCACGCGACGCCGCTGCGCGCCGCCGAGGACGAGCGGGCGTTTCGCGCGGCCAACGTCGACGCGACGGCGGCGCTTGCCCGCGCGGCGGTCGCCGCGGGCGTGGGCCGCTTCGTCTTCGCGAGCAGCGCCAAGGTGAACGGCGACGCGACGCGGCCCGGCCGGCCGTTCGGGCCGCACGACGCGCCGGCGCCGCGGGACGCCTACGGCCGAAGCAAGCGCGACGCCGAGGCGCTGCTCGCCGACATCACGCGCGGGACGCCGACGATCGCGCTGGCGCTGCGCATCCCGCTGGTGATCGGTCCGGGCGCGAGCGGCAACGTCGCGCGGCTCGTCGACGCCATTGCCGCGGGCCGGACGCTGCCGTTCGCCGCCGTCGACAATCGGCGCAGCGTGGTCGGCCTCGCGAACCTGTGCGATGCGATCGCCGCCGCGCTCGACGCGTTGCCGCCGCCCGGCGGCGTCCACTTCGTCGCCGATGCCGTGCCCGTGTCGACGCCCGGGCTGATCCGCGCCATCGCGCGCTCGCTCGGGGTCTCGGTGCCGCTGGCCTATGCGCCGGTGCCGCTCCTCAAGCTCGCGGGCATGCTCCTGGGGCGCCGGGAGGCGATCGACCGACTGACCGGTTCGCTCGAGGTCGACAGCTCGTCGTTCACCGCCGCGACCGGCTGGCGACCGGCGCACCCGCTCGACGGCGAGCTGGCGCGCCTGGCCGCGGCTTACGAGCGATAATGCACTGCTGCCGGGTCGCGCCTTCCCGATCCCGCGTCGTCGATCTTGCTCCCATGCGTCCCCACGGCCGCCGTCCCGACCAGCTTCGCCCGCTTCGCCTCGAGCGCGGATGGACCAAGCACGCCGAAGGATCGGTGCTGGTGAGCGCCGGCGACACGCGCGTGCTGTGCACGGCGAGCGTCGAGGAAAGCGTGCCGCCGTTCCTGAAGGGCAAGGGTCACGGGTGGGTGACCGCCGAGTACGGGATGCTGCCGCGCTCGACCAACACGCGCATGCGCCGCGAGGCGTCCGAAGGGACGCAGTCGGGACGCACGCACGAGATCCAGCGTCTGGTCGGGCGGTCGCTGCGCGCCGTGACCGATCTCGCGGCGCTCGGCGAGCGCACGCTCCGCATCGACTGCGACGTGCTGCAGGCCGACGGCGGGACGCGTTGCGCGTCGATCACCGGCGCCTGGGTCGCGCTCGCCGATGCGCTCGGCGCACTGCGCGCGCAGGGAATGCTGGCCGGGGATCCGTTGCGCGACCACGTCGCGGCGGTCTCGGTGGGGATCGTCGAGGGCGCGCCGCTGCTCGACCTCGACTACGGCGAGGATTCGGCCTGCGACACCGACATGAACGTCGTGATGACCGGGGCCGGCGGCTTCGTGGAGGTGCAGGGTACGGCGGAGGGCGCGCCGTTCACGCGCGAGCAGTTCGACGTGCTGCTCGCCATGGCGCGCGACGGGATCGCGTCGCTGGTCGCCGCGCAGCGCACGGCGCTTGGACGTTGATGCACGGCGATGCGATGCACCGACTGGTGCTGGCCTCCGGCAACGAAGGCAAGCTGCGGGAGTTCCGCCGCCTGCTCGCCCCCTACGCGATCGACGTGGTCGCGCAAGTCGAGCTTGGTGTCCCGGAAGCGGACGAGCCGCATCCCACCTTCGTCGAGAACGCGCTCGAGAAGGCGCGCAACGCCAGCCGCCACGCGCAGTTGCCGGCCCTCGC
This sequence comes from Casimicrobiaceae bacterium, assembly GCA_035539315.1. GTDB lineage: Bacteria > Pseudomonadota > Gammaproteobacteria > Burkholderiales > Casimicrobiaceae > VBCG01. Next base: position 30,904 of record DATLIR010000012.1, on the reverse strand, counting down.
CGACGACTCGGGCATCTGCGTGGTCGCGCTCGGCGGGGCGCCCGGCGTGCAGAGCGCTCGCTACGCCGGCGATCCCAAGTCCGACGCGCGCAACAACGCGAAGCTCCTCGATGCGCTCGCTCACGTCGACGACCGCCGCGCGCACTACGCCTGCGTCCTGGTCGTCGTGACGCACGCGGACGATCCGGAGCCGGTGATCGCCGAAGGCCGCTGGCACGGACGCGTCGTCGACCGCCCGCGCGGCAGCGGCGGCTTCGGCTACGACCCGCATTTCGAGGACCTGTCCTCGGGGCTCACCGGCGCCGAGTTGCCGCTCGAGCGCAAGAACCAGCTGTCGCATCGCGGCAAGGCGATGCGCGAGCTGATCGACCGGCTGGTCGAGCGCGGGTTGATCCGGGAAACCGATCGATGAGCCGTACCGTGGAGACCGCGCGCGGCACCGTGCACCGCTGGCAGTGCGACCACATGGGGCACGTCAACGTGCGCGCCTACGGGGAGCGCTTCGAGGAGGCCTGCTGGCAGTACTACGCGATGCTGGGCCTGCGGCCGTCGCGCCTGCGCAGCGGCGAGATCCACCTGGCCGCCGTCCAGCAGGACACCGCGTACCGCAAGGAGCTCTACGGGGGCGATGTCGTCGTGGTGCGCACCACGATGCTCGAGGTGCGCGACAAGGTGCTCCGCTTCGTGCACGAGATGATCAACGGCGAGACCGGCGAGGTCGTCGCCACCAGCACGTTCACCGTCGTGTGCCTCGATGCCACCGAGCGGCGCTCGCGCGCGTTCCCGCCCGAGGTGCTCGAGCGCTCGCGCGCGTTTCTCGCCGGCGACTCGCTCGCCTCGATCTGACGCCATGCCGCGCATCGCCATGCCGGCCTCGTTCGCGCGCCCCGCGTTCCTGGCGCTGCCGCCGCTCGCGCTCTACATCCACCTGCCGTGGTGCCTGAAGAAATGCCCGTACTGCGACTTCAATTCGCACGAGTGGCGCGGCGGCGGCGACGGCCCCCCCGAGGACGCCTATGTGGACGCGCTGGTCGCCGACCTCGAGCACGCGCTGCCGTCGGTGTGGGGGCGCAAGGTCTCGAGCGTGTTCCTGGGCGGCGGGACGCCGAGCCTGTTCTCGCCGGAGGCGATCGATCGCCTGCTCGCGGCGGTGCGCGCTCGCATCCCGCTGTCGCCGATCGCCGAGGTCACGATGGAAGCCAACCCCGGCACGTTCGAGCGCGCGCGCTTCGAGGGCTACCGCAAGGCCGGCGTGAACCGGTTGTCGATCGGCGTGCAGAGCTTCACGCCGCGCCACCTCGCCGCGCTGGGTCGCGTTCACGACGCCGGCGAGGCGCGGGCGGCCGCGGCCGCGGCGGTCGAGCTGTTCGACGAGGTGAACCTCGACCTGATGTACGGGCTGCCCGAGCAGAGCGTCGACGACGCGCTCGCGGATGTCGAGGAAGCGCTGGCGTTCCGAACCACGCACCTGTCGTGCTACCAGCTGACGCTCGAGCCGAACACGCCGTTCCACCGCCATCCGCCGGCGCTTCCCGACGAGGACGATGTCGACGCGATCGCCGATGCCGTCGAGGCGCGTCTCGCGCGCGCCGGCTTTGGCCATTACGAGGTGTCGGCGCACGCGCGGCCCGGGCATGAGTGCCGCCACAACCTCAACTACTGGCGCTTCGGCGACTACCTCGGCATCGGCGCCGGCGCGCACGCGAAGGTGTCGTTCGCGGACCGCATCGTGCGCGAGGTGCGCTGGAAGCAGCCGAAGCAGTACCTCGAGCGGGTCGCAGGCGGCGAACCCGTGATGGAGCACCGCGAGATCCCCGGCGGCGAGCTCGGCTTCGAGTTCATGCTGAACGCGCTGCGGCTCACCGCGGGCGTCCCGGCGACGCTGTTCGCCGAGCGCACCGGCGTGCCGCTGGCGTCGATCGCGCGCGAGGTCGCGATCGCGGCGTCGCGCGGCCTGCTCGACCCCGACCCCGCCGTGTTGCGCGCGACGCCGCTCGGGCGGCGCTTCCTGAACGACCTCTGTGCGCTGTTCCTGCGCGATCCGGCGCGCGCCCGGGAGTCCGCATGAAGGACCTCCATGCCGCGGGCGTCGCCGAGCTCGCGCCCGCGCTCGCGTCGGGCCAGCTCGCGGTCCGCACGCTGGTCGAGGCGCTGCTCGAGCGGATCGACGCGACCGACGGCGCGACCCGCGCGTGGGCCCACCTCGACGGCGCGCGGGCGCTCGGCGACGCAGCGCGCCTCGACTCGGTTCCGGTCGAGGCGCGCGGACCGGCGTTCGGCATCCCGCTCGGCGTCAAGGACATCGTCGACACGGCGACGCATCCCACCACGCTCGGGTCGATCGTCGGGCGCGGCCGGCGTCCCGCGCTGGATGCGACCTGCGTTGCGCGCTGGCGGGTAGCGGACGGCCTGGTGCTCGGCAAGACCGTGACCACCGAGTTCGCCTTCATGCATCCGGGCCCGACGACCAATCCGTGGAGCTCGAAGCACTCGCCGGGCGGGTCTTCCTCGGGATCGGCGGCCGCGGTGGCCGCCGGCCACGTGCCCGCGTCGATCGGCACGCAGACCAACGGTTCGGTGATCCGGCCGGCCGCGTACTGCGGCGTCGTCGGTTTCAAGCCGACGCTGGGCGTCGTGCCGTTCGACGGCGTCAACCTGTTCAGCGCGACGTTCGACACGATCGGCACGTTCACGCGCTCGGTCGCCGATGCGGCGATCGTCGCGCATGCCTTGGCGCCGTCGCTCGCGCGCGACGTGGCGCCGCGCGCGCGGGCGCCGCGGCTCGCCGTGCTGGCGCGGTTCCCGTGGATTGCATCGACCGACGAGGACGGCGCACTCGATGACGCCGTCGAGACGCTGCGTGCTGCCGGCGCCGAGGTGGTGCCGGTCGCGTTGCCCGACGCGTTCGAGACCACCTGCGAGGTGCAGCGTCGCATCATGCTCGCCGAGGCCGCCAGGGTCCTGGGTCCCTTGCAGGAACGTGAACGCGCGCGGCTGTCGGCGACGCTCAACGCCGGTCTCGACGCGGGCCGCGCGATCGCCCCCGACGTCCTTGCGCGCGACTACGCGTCGCGCCTGACGATGATCGCCGCCGCGACGGCGTGGCTGGCGGAATTCGACGCCCTCGTGGCGCCGCCCGCGCCCGGCCCTGCGCCCGAGGGTCTCGCCACGACCGGCGATCCCTCGTGCTGCACGTTCGCGTCGTTGCTGGGCTTTCCGGCGCTCACCCTGCCGATCGCACGCTCGGCCCGCGGGTTGCCGCTCGGCATGCAGCTCGTCGCCGGCGCCGGGACCGACGATGCGCTCCTGTCCGCCGCGGCGTGGTGCGAGTTGGCGTTGCCGCGCTGGACGGGCCTCGTCTGACCGACCGGCGTACGTTGCCGCCGTGCCCGCGTTCGGCGATCATCGTCGGCCATGAAGCGCGCCAAGCGTCACGCCCTGCCGAAGCAGCGCGACCCGGTCGCGCGCTCGCCGCTGCTCGGCAAGGGCGGCCCGCACGGCAAGACGACGGCCGCGAAGCGCCGCGCCGACGCGATGGCGGTCGCGAAGCTCAAGCGCGATCCGTCGCTCGGCGGGTGACCCGATGACACTGTCGCGCCGCGATCTCGAGCTCGGCCGCATGCGCGAGCTCTACCTGGCCGCTCCCGGCGCCGCGCACGCGCTCGACGACGAGGCGCTCTCCGCCTCGCTCGCCGCGACGCTCAAGGCGAAGCCGAAGGGCGCGGGCTGGTGGATCTTCGGCTACGGGTCGCTCCTGTGGAACCCGATCTTCCCGGTCGCCGAATCGCGGCCGGCGCTCGTGCATGGCTTGCACCGGCGCTTCTGCCTGCGCTCGCTCGCCACGCGCGGCACGCGCGAGCGGCCGGGGCTCGTGCTCGCGCTCGAGCGCGGCGGATCGTGCAGCGGCGTGGCCTATCGCCTGCCCTCGCCGCTCGCGCTCGACGAGCTGCATCTTTTGTGGCGGCGCGAGATGGTGGTCGGAGCCTATCGGCCGGTGTGGGTGAGGGCGCGAAGCGGCGACCGCACGCTCGTCGCGCTCGCCTTCGCCGTGCGGCGCGACCATCCGCAGTACGCGGCGCTCACACTCGACGAGCAGGTCGACACGATCGCGCACGCGTGCGGCGCGTTCGGCAGCTCGTGCGAGTACCTGATGCGGACGCGCGAGGCGCTCGCCGCGCACGGCGTGGCCGACCGCTACCTCGATTCGCTCGCCAGCGCGGTCACCGAGCGCCAGCGCACGGGGCCCTAGAGCGCGACGTGCCGGCCGCCGTCGACGTTGATCGTCTCGCCGGTGACGTAGGGCGCATCGGCGATCAGGAAGTGCACGGCGCGCGCGATGTCGTCGGGCGTGCCCTCGCGCTTGAGCGGCGTGTGCGAGATGATGCGCTGGCGCGAGACCTCGTCGAACTGGTCGTCGCCGTCGGGCCACAGGATCGGGCCCGGCGCGATAGCGTTGACGCGCACGTCCGGCGCAAGCTCGCGTGCGAGCGAGCGCGTGAGCCCGGTGAGGGCGGCCTTGGCCACCGAATAGACGACGTAGTTGCGCAGCGGCCGCTCGGCGTGGATGTCGCTGATGTTGACGATCGCGCCCTGCGACTTCTTGAGCGGGGCGGCGGCGGCCTGCGCGAGGAACAGCGGCGCGCGGACGTTGGTGCCCATCAGGTCGTCCCATTGCGCCGGCTGGATCTCGCCCATCGGCGTCGAGAAGAACGACGAGGCATTGTTGACCAGCGCGTCGAGGCGCCCGAAGCGCATGACGGTCTGATCGACCAGCGACGAGAGCTTGGCGAGGTCGAGCAGGTCGGCCTGGATCAGCGCGACCGAGTCGGCGCGCACGCCGTTGAGCTCGGCCTGCAGCAGGCGCGCCTCGCCCGCCGACGCGCGGTAGTGGAGCATCAGCTTCGCGCCGCTCGCGTGCAGCCGCCGGCAGATCGCGGCGCCCACCCGTTTCGCGCCGCCGGTGATCAGCACGACCTTGTCCTGCACCTCGCGCTCCTGCGGTGGCGTGGCGACTCGTTACACTAGCACAGTCGCCCAGCGGCCGAAGCGCACGCGCATGCCCCGACACCTCGCGGCCGAGGCCGCGCTGCCCGACCCCGGCGCCGAGGCGCGCGCGCATTCGGCGCGCGTCCGCGACGCGGTCCTCGATGCGATCGCGAGCCGCGGCGGATTCCTCCCGTTGCGCGACTACATCGAACTGGTGCTGTACGCGCCGGGTCTCGGCTACTACGCGGCGGGAGCGCGCAAGCTCGGCGCCGACGGAGACTTCGTCACGGCGCCCGAGATGACGCCGCTCTTCGGCGCGACGTTGGCCACGACGGTCGCCGGCATTCTCGCCACCACGCCGTCGCGCGAGATCGTCGAGCTCGGCGCTGGAAGCGGGCGCCTCGCCATCGACCTCCTGCGGGCGCTCGACGCGACTGGTGCCGCTCCGGCGCACTACGCGATCGTCGAGACGAGCCCGGAGCTGCGCGAGCGGCAACGGCAGGCGGTCGAGCGCGTGCTTCCCGCGTGGCGCGACCGCGTGAGCTGGCGCGACGCGCTGCCGGCGCGCATCGACGGTGCGATCGTGATGAACGAGGTACTCGACGCCATTCCGCCGCATGTCGTCGCGCGGCGGGACGGCCGCTGGCACGAGCGCGGCGTGACGCTCGACCGGGGCGGCGCGTTCACGCTGGCGGACCGCGCGCTCGACGACGCGCGCCTCGCCGCGGCGGCGCGCGAGCGCTTCCCGCCCGGCATCGACTATGCGAGCGAGATCAACCTCGCGGCGGAGGCGCTGGTGGAGGACCTCGGCCGCCGCCTCGCGGGCGGGGCGCTGGTCGCGATCGATTACGGCTTCCCGCGCCGCGAGTACTACCATCCTGACCGCCACGAAGGCACGCTGATGGCCCACTACCGGCACCGTGCGACGCCCGACCCGTTCATCTGGCCAGGGCTCGCCGACGTCACGGCGCACGTCGACTTCACCGCGATCGCCGAGGCCGCTGCGCGCGCGGGTCTCGGCGTCGCGGGATATGCTTCGCAGGCCGCGTTCCTGATCGGCGGCGGGATCCTGGCTCGCCTTGCCGCGACCGGCGATCCGGCGTCGGGCGCCTACCTGCGCGCGGCCGCCGCCGTGCAGACGCTGCTGTCGCCGGCCGAGATGGGCGAGCTCGTCAAGGTGATCGCGCTCGAGCGCGGCGTGGCGATCCACTGGACCGCGTTCGCGACCGGCGACGCGAGCCACAAGCTGTGAGGAGGGGACGATGGAAACCAGGATCGCGCACGATGCGCTCGCGCTCGGGCGCCTGCTCGCGCGCCACGCGAGATACCGGCCGCATCACACGGCCCTGATCGCCCCGTCGGGCGGGCGCGACATCCGGCTCGACTGGCGCGAGCTCGACGCCTGCGTCAACCGGTGGGCCCATGCGCTGGCGTCGCTCGGCGTGGCGCGCGGCGACCGCGTGGCCACGATGCTCGGGAACACGCTGGAGCTCGTCGCGACCTACTGGGCGTGCTTCAAGCTCGGTGCGGTCGCCGTGCCGCTGTCGCCGCTGCTGAACGCGCCGGGACTCGCTTCGCTGCTCGGCGACGCGACGCCGCGCGTGATCCTGTCGTCGAGCGAGCTTCGCCGCGTGCTCGACGAGACCCGCGCGCTGGGCGCCGGCGCCGATGCCGCCTGGGTGCTGGCGGATGCGGACCGCGAGGACGCGCGCGACGGCTACCGCTCGTACGCCACGCTGTGGGCCGAAGCGTCGCCGCTCGCGCCCGCCGTCGACGTCGAGGCGGACGACCTCGCCACGATCATGTACACGAGCGGCACGACCGGGCTTCCCAAGGGCATCTGCCACACCCACTACATCCGGGCGATGTACGCGACGCTGATGGCCAACGCCTGGCGGATGACGCCGTCGTCGGTCGTCCTGCACAGCGGCGCGATCGTGTTCAATGGCGCGATGGTGACGCTGTTCCCGGCGTTCATGCTCGGTGCGACCTACATCGTCCACCGCGCGTTCGACGCCGAGACGTTCATCGACACGGTCGAGCGCGAGCGCGTGACCCACGCGATGCTGGTGCCGGCGCAGATCATCGCGATCCTGAACGCCCGCGGCTTCGAGCCGGCGCGCTTGGCGTCGCTCGAATGCATCCTGTCGCTCGGCGCGCCGCTGCACGTCGAGCACAAGGAGCGTCTGACGCGACTGCTCCCCGACCGCTTCTACGAGCTGTACGGCCTGACCGAAGGGTTCGTCACGATCCTCGACCGCGACGACGCGCTGCGCAAGGCCGGCAGCGTCGGCGTGCCGCCGCCGTTCTACGACCTGCGCATCGAGGATCCCGACGGCCGCGAGCTTCCGGCGGGCGAGGTCGGCGAGATCGTCGGGCGCGGACCGATCACGATGGCCGGTTACTACGGGCATCCCGACCGGACCGCCGAGGCGCTGCGCGGCGGCTGGCTCCACAGCGGCGACCTGGGCTACGTCGACGACGAGGGCTACCTGCACCTCGTCGACCGGATGAAGGACATGATCGACTCCGGCGGCGTCAAGGTCTATCCCAAGGACGTCGAGGAGGTCGTCGCGCGGCATCCGGACGTGCGCGAGGTCGCGGTGTTCGGCATCCCGCACGACAAATGGGGCGAGACGCCGGTCGCGGCGGTGGTGCTGAAGGCCGGCGCCGTGGCCGACGCCGCGGCATTGCGCGACTGGATCAACGCACGCGTGGCCGCGAAGTTCCAGCGCGTCGACCGGGTGCTGCTGCTCGACGAGTTCCCGCGCAACGCCGCGGGCAAGACGCTCAAGCGCGAGCTGCGCGCTCCGTACTGGGAAGGCAAGGGCCGCGCGATCTAGGGCGTTGCGTCAGCGCGGTGCCCGGCGGTAACGCCGTACGGGTTCGCCTGCATCGCGTCACAGGAAGACTTCGACCAGCTCCTGCGACAGGGCGCGGTAGAGATAGAGGTTCTCGAACAGGATAAGACCGCCCGGATTGCGACTGCGGAACGGTCCCATCACCTGGGCGCCGATGCCGAAGAGCGAGAGAGCACCCGGTCCGGGCGACGGGTCCACGCGGCACACGAAATCGAGGCCGGTGCCGTTCACGCGCACGTGATCGATCAGCATGCGGCCGGTGCCGGCGGCGTAGCGCGTGACGTAGGGCCGGCCGTCCTTCGGCGTGGACGCGACGTGCGTGATGTTGGTCGGCCAGAAGGCGGTCCGCACGAAGGCCATCACGAATCCCGACGCCGTTATCTTCCGGATCGCCACTTCGCCGGCGAACGCGCGGTAGGTCAGGACAAAGGGCTCGCCGTCGAGCTCGAGCGGCACGACCGCGGTAATGCCCGCGCCCCACGTCATGGCGACCGGATCGACGGGTGCGGCATCGTTGCCGTCGATCCTCGACATCATCGCGTCGCCGGTGAACATGTTGTACGCGATCATGTGCGGCGCGCCGTCGCGCGTGACGATCACCACATGGCTGGTCGTGCCGCCCGGCGTGTCGAAGAAGGTCTGGATCAGCGTGTCGCCGAGACCGCCCAGGCGCCACATCGCGAAGCGGCCGGAGCCGAAGTCGTGTCCGAACAGGTGCTGGACGCCGCCGAGCGCGAACGGGGCCAGCGTCGACCACCCCGCGTTGATATTCCCGACGCCGATGTCGGGTCGGCCTGGGACGAGCAGGGGCGATCCGTCCGGGCGACGCTCGAGAATGGCGAAGCGGAAGTTGTCGGTCAGCGCGTAATTGCCGAGCACGCTGTTGTAGAACAGCGTGCCGGGCGCGAAGCGCGTCGCGAACGGCAGCACGTGCGTCCACGCGCCGACCTTCTGCGGGGGCTCGGCCTTGCGCTGGTCCAGCATGTAGCCGCCGAGCTTCACGCGGATCGCGTTCTGGCAGACCGCGCAGAAGGGGAACGCCGAGTCGCGCATCTTGCAGACGCGCGACGGACGGAAGATGCCGCAGTCGTGGTAGCCGGCGCCTTCGAAGGCGCCGACCGCGTTGAGCGGGATCTCCGGGTCGGTCGGCTTGAGCGGATGGTCGCGCACGCAGGCCGCGGCCTGGACCGTTCCCGGCACGAACGTCTGCGGCAGCGTCACCAGCCCGACCCACTTGAGGGTAGCCACGTTCGTGTCGAGCGTGATGTTCGGCTCGACGGGCTCGGTCGGCGGCGGCGAGGTCGGCAGCCGTCTCACCGGGTCGCTCTGCGAGTTGCGGTATGCATACTCGTCGGCGAGTGAGAACGCCTGGTGCCCGAGCTCGTGGACGGCGACCTTCGGCCACGCGCTGCGCGCCTTCGCGAACCATCCGACGCCGTCGTGCGCGAGGCCGCCGTCGGTCGAGTCGTTGTTGACGATCACGAGGAAGTTCTCGATCGTCGCGAGGTCCGTGAACTGCTGCACCTTGTCCTTTACGAGCTGGCTGTCGCCGTGCAGCGCGCGCTCGATCTGCTTGCCCTCGAACGAATCTCGTCCGTACATCGCGCCGAACGCCGTGCGGAACGGCGAGCTGGCCGGGACGGGATCCAGGAGCTTGATCTCGCTGCCCGGCCGTTCGGACTCGACCCGCACGGCGGCGATGACGAAGAGCCGGTTCAACCCCGGATCGTCGAACGGCGCCGTGGCGAGCAGCTCGTCGACGACAAGCTTCGCGTCGCGGTCGAAATCGCCTTTGTCGAGCTGCGCGCGCGTATAGCCTTCCGAGACGATCGCGAGCGTCCACGAGATCACGATGCGGCTCAAGTCGCCGTGAAGAATCCTGAAGGTGTCGGGCGACGCCATGGCGGGTCACACGATGTCGAGGAGCTCGAAGCTCGCGATCGGCGCGGCTGGCTCGCCGCGGCGATCCGGGTCGAGAGGGCTGTCGAACAGCACGATGCGGCGGGCGCGCGGCAACCTGGGTGCAATGAGCTCGAACCGACCGCGCGGCGTGTCGCGCTCGAACGTGCCGATGTCCGGCTCCGCGATGCCGGGCGCGACCTCACGCATGACGGCCAGCGGCCAGTGCATCGATCGGCGGTATACGGGCCGTCCCGTTTCGTCGTGCAGCTCGTAGCGAAATCCCGAGGTCTGCGAGGCATCGACCTCGACGTCGTCCCCCAGCGGCGCGCTCATGGAGACGTCCTTGCGCGACACGAGCCGAACGATCGGCCCGCCGACCGACCAATCCTCGCTGTCGTAACTGAACGTGAAGCGCATCGTCGTCGTCGCGACGCCAACGTCGCCAGGCACCGCGACCAGCGCGATCCAGCTCGCGAGGTCCACGATGCCGGTGACCGGAACGCCGTGCCGCGCCTGGAAGTCCTCGAGCGCGGCCAACGTCTCGTCGGTGAAGACCCCGTCGACCGCCACGAAGGGCGACGCGCCCGCCAGGTTGAGCAGGCTTTGCAGCGTGGCGACCGGTGGACCCGCCATGGGCGCGTCGCCGGGACCCTGCTCGAGCTGCGGCAACGGGCTCGCCGCCGACAGCGCGAGCCATGTCTCGGCGTCGAGCGTGCCGGTCGCGGGCAGAAGCAGGCCGGCCTGGAACGCCTGCAACTTGAGCGTCGTCGCCGGACCGAAGTTGCCGTCCACGACGAGCGGCGCGATCGGGAGCGTTGCGTTGAGCATCGCCTGCGCGAGCTTGACGTTGCCGTCTGCGGCGTCGGGATCGGCGGTCGGGGCGAGCGCCGGCAGTTGCGTCGCGTCGTAGGCCGCCGGCAACGGCGGATCGCCGGGGGGTTCGAGCGGCACGTAGCCCTCGGGCAACGACGCGGGCTCGGGAGGCGCGCCGGTCGGCGGCGCGACCATGCCGATGTCGTCCTCGCGCAGCGGCGGCGCATTGCGGCGGATCGCGTGGTCGTACGCGAGCCCGCTGTCGCCCTCGCCGCGCCCCACGGTAACGCGTCGCCCGATCCATCGCACGTAGCTTCCGTCGGACCGCCGCGCGAGTGCGGGGACGCGGCGCACGCGCACGCCTTCGCGCGCGAGCTCCTCGTCCTCGATCGTGAGCGGCGTGGGCCGCAGAAGCACGCCGCGCGGCAGGATGGGCGCGCGATCCTTGACCATCGCGCCCTTGCGGAACGCCATCGCACCGGGCGACGTCGCCACCGGCACGAGCGGAATCCAGGCGTCCGGCACTTCGGTGGCGAGGATGTAATCGAGCTCGGCGCCGCGCTCGGTGCCCGGCGACGGCGGCGTCGGCTGCGGCTCGTCGCGACGCATCCGCGCATCGCCGCTCGGGCCCTGCACCACGCGCTCGACCGCCCAACCCATCGCCGCCGTCGGGTCGCGCAGCAGCAGCACGTCCTCGAGCGCCCGGCCCTCGTGCACCTCCGGCGCCGACGGCGGCAGCCACAGCCCGTCGAGCACGGCGCTCGTGCCGGGACGCGAAAGCCCGAACATCGAGAAGCGGCCCGGGCGCGACGCGTCGTCGGGCGGATCGACGACGAGCCGCTCGCCGAAGGTCGTCGTGTACTCGACCTTGACGACGCGCGTGTGCGCGTCGGTGTCGACGTCCAGCGGGACGACGAGCCAGTCGTTGCCGTAGATCATCGCGAACTCGGCGAGGCACAGGCGCGCGAGGTCGTGCGGCTGCGTCTCGAGCATGCCGAAGTTGACGAGGCCGTCCTCGAACTGCCAGTAGCGGTCCGCGGGCATGCCGGCGTAGCGCAGCGGCGTGGCGAGAAGCGTGACGTCGCGCAGGGTGGGAGTCGTGGTTCCCGTACCGTCGCCGAGCGTCGCGCCGGCGTCGTGGTCGAACGCGTACCAGTCGACGCGCCCGCCGCCGAAAGACGGCGCGCGTAGCACCTCGGCAGCGGGACCTTCGCCCAGTCGCACGCTGAAGCGATGCTCGAGGCGAGCGTCGATCCAGCTGTCCTTTTCGGTCGGCAGCGGTGCAACGCCGCGGCGGTACCACGCGAGCCATGCCAGCACGACCTTGCGCGCGCCCGACGGGTCGCTCGCGCCGGCGAGCCACGACGGCGAGCCGGCACCGGCGGCCTCCAGGTCGCGGGCGGCGGATTCGGCATCCGGCGCGCGACCCGCGAGCCGCGCCGCGAGGCTCGGCGCGACGTGATCGAACGGATCGTCGTGCGCGTTGGCGACGTCGAGCGAACAGGCGGCGAGCAGAGCGTCGCGCACGCCGCCTATCGCCGCGTCGGCGAGGTCGTCGAGCAGTTGCACGCCGGCGTTCGCGCGCTGCCGCAACCCGGGACCGTCTTCGACGGCACGCTCGCGCTCGACGAGCTCGTCGAGCACCGCGTCGCGCGCCAGCGGCTGCACCGCGAGGCCCGCGGCCGGATCGCCCGGTTGCCACGCGGTCGCGCGAACCGATGCGTAGCTCGCGTGGACGGCGACGGGCGTGCCGGCATCTTCGCCATGGAACTCGCCGAGCTGCCATTGGCGGGCGAGCAGCCACAACGGATCGTGGAGGCGTGCCTCGAGGCCCGGCGTCGGGTCGCCCGAGACCGATTGCGGCTCGAGTCGGACGAAGCCCGGCGGCTCGAATGCGGCGGCCAGCACCTCCAGCGACGCCGGCAGTGCACGCACGCCGACCATCGACTTGCCGTTGCTCATGGCTTCGACTCGCTCACGTAGGGCAGGATCGCCGAGATGTCCGCGACGATCGCGGCGAGGTCGAATGCGGATTCGCCCTGCAGCGACCAGCTCGCCTCGTAGAGGGCGGGCAACAGCCGCGCGACGCCGTTGGTGCGCTCGAGCGTCACGGCGCGGATCTTCGCGAGATCGAGCGTATCGGCCAACGTGTCGATGAGCGCGTCGGTCGTCCAGCGCGCGCCGTCGGGCGAGATCGCGAGCAGGATCGCCTGCGGCGCGCGCGCGGACGGGCCGTTGGCGTTGATGGCGAGCCCCGCGATCGCGCGCTCGTCGACGACGGTCCCAGGATCGGTCGGCTTCTTGCGCCGCTCGCGCCGCGGCACCACGTCGGTCCATTCGTCGATCACCAGCGCCGCCACCGCTTGCGTCGCGTCGTACCCGGCGGGCGCCTCGAGGACGATGCTGGTGACCGGCCGCTCGGGCGTGGGTTGTGCCGGGTCGAGGAGTCCCGCAATCCAGTGTCCGGTGTTCGACGTGTCCGCGGTCGCGAGCTGGGCGATCGAAAGCGCGGGCGGTCGCGCCATCGCATCGCCGAGCAGCATCGCATCCGCGTAGCGCGCCTCGGCATCGCGTACCGATGCGACGTCGCGCACGAAGCGCCGGATGGCGCCCGGCTTCGCGGCGACGCTGCCGGACGCGCGCGCGCGCGTCATCAGGTCGCCGCCCGCCGGCGGCGCGATGGCCGCGAGCATCCAGAACCCGTCGCCGAACATCGCCTGGCCCGCGGCCGCGCCGCAGTCGGCATCGAACGTCCCGGCGAGCGCCTGGTCGGCCGTCGCGAGCCTGCGTTCCGCATCGGCGATCGCAAGTGCCGCGACGTCGGCGAGGCGATCCGCCGCGGTAGGTGGCGACGCGATGCCGAACGTGCGCAGGTCGTCGAGCGCGGTGCGCAGCGCCCCGGCATTCGCGACGCTGCCGTCGGCCGCCAGCGCGCCTTTCGCGGCCGCGAGCGTCGACGCGAGCTTCGATCGCGCCGCGGTGACGCGACTCTGTAGCAGGACCAGCTCCGCCGCGACGATCGTGCGCGTCGCCGGGTCGCCCGAACGCGCGAAATCGCCCGGGCCGGCCGGGCGCGCGGCGACCATGAGCGCGCGGAGCGATGCCGCCAGCGCGAGCGCGTCGTCGAACGCGATCGTGCCGGGCGGCCACGACGGGTCGCGCTTGGACGTCAGCGGATGCCCCCCGATCGCCGGGATCGTCTCGCGGATCTCGGCCTCGACCACCGCACGCTGTCCCGCGCCATGGACGAAGTCGAGCGCCGACATGCCGACGGCGTCGAGCGTTACGCGCGTCCCGTCGTCGGCGACGTGCACCACGATGCGGGACGGCGAACCGAGCCGGCCGGCGGCCCACGCCTCGAGGCGCGGTTCGGCGAGGGAGCGCGGGCGCGAGGCGTCCCACGTCGTCGTGGCGTCGGTCGCGACGATCATCAGGCGGTGCGTGAACGGCACGCCTTGCGCAGGCGTCTGCACGACGGTCGGGTCCACCGGAGGCGCATCGCCGCTGCCGGCCGCGTCGAGCGCGGCGCCGGCGCGCGCAGCGTTCCCTTGCGCGAGCTGGTGCACGGCCTCGGCGAGCAGGAGGTCGGCGAGCGCGTCGTTGGCGTCGCGCGCGGTCCCGATCGCCGTGCGCACGGTCTGGCGCTCGACCGGCGTCAGCGTCTTCCAGGTACCCGGCAGCAGGTAGGGATTGTTGAGCGGCGTGGCGTCGAGCGCGGAATAGACCGCCTGCGCGTCGTCGGCGAAGCGTTCGATCAGTGCGACGCCGTCGACGACGTTGCTCGCGGCGACGGCTTCCGCTGCAGGCGCGGGCACCGCCTCGCCGCGCGACGACAGCTTGCCGTCGACGAGTGGCGCCAGCGCGCGCAGCGAGACTTTCAGTCGGTCGAGGCCCGCCTCGTGCAGCGCTCGCTCGATCGCGTAGCCGAGCAGCGCGCCGAGCGACTGCCCCTGCCGCATGCCTTCGAGCAGGTCGAGGGCGCGACGGACGCGCGCGCTGGACAGGTCGACGGCGAACGCGCCGCTGCCGCCCGTGTCCGGGTTGTGCGCGAGATAGGCATTGCGCAGCAGGCCCGCCGTGACCGCGTGCGCGGTCGACGGGGCGACGACGTAGCCGCCGTCGCGCCTTCCGTGGTCGGGGACGAGGTCCTCGATCCACCCGTACGCGCCAATCGCGATGCCGTCGGGCGCGGCGCTGCGAAGCTGGACGCGTCGCTCGTCGACGATCGCGGTGAGCCAGGCGTCCAGGCGATGCGACGCGCAATCGAGCGTTTCGGCGACCAGGATGTCGCGCGCGGCGAGCCCGGCGCCGTCCTGCGGCATGTCCCGGATGCGCGCGAGCGAGTCGCGGAGCTCGGCGTAGCGTGCGCCTGCGCGCGCCCATGCCCCGAGCGCCTTCGGCATCAGGTCGATGATGCCGGTCGACCCGGCGACGTCCAGCGCGAGCGCGCCCAGCGACGAACGCACGCCGGCGATCGGCGCATGCAACGCGATCACGCCGGAACCGGATTCGCCGACCTGGTTGGCGATCGCATCGGCGATCGCGTGCCACTCGCGCGCCGCCGGACGTTCACCCCCTTCGGCGATCGCCGCAACGCGTGAACGGACGCGGTCGGGGAGCGTCGTCGCGGCGCCGTTGAGCACGAACACCTCGGTGCTGCTCGCCGCGTCGTCGATCGCTTTCCCCGCTGCGTCCCACGCCAGCTTGAGCAGCGCCTGCAGGACACTCGCGGGGTGGCCGGGGTAGCGGCCGTTCAGCAGGTCGTCGATGAACGTGCCGTCGCTCTCGTGGACGCGCGGCAGCGCGAGCGGGCGGCTCTTCTTCTCGAGCGAGCCGACGCCGTATTTCATGCTCATGATGCCGAGATCCTCGAACACGAGGCGCTGGGTCATCCGCTCGAGGACCTCGGCGTCGTCGGGGTCGTCGAGCGGGATGAACGCGCCGGCGCCCTCGCTCAGCACGCTGCGCACGCGCAGGCCGCGCGAGACCGGTGCCGATCCCAGCACGTCGAGCAGAACGTCGTCGAGCGTGGCGCCGCCGCGCACCTTCGAGACGTTGACGAGGCTTTGGCGCCACTTGGCGCGAAAGCGGCGCATGAGGTCGAGCAGTCCCTTGTCGAACGCATCGGACCCGGGCTGCCAGAGCGTGTCGAGCGCGCCGACCGGCAGGATGCCGTACGGCTGGTTGCCGACGCGGATCGCGGGCACCGGGCCGCGCCCGCGCACGTGGTCGCGATCGAGGACGCGCGCGCGCTCGCGCATCGCGTCGTCGAGCGTGTCCCCGTCCTTGGTGATCTCGTTGACGCGATCGAGCAGTCCCCCGACGCCCGGCGACCACAGCGCGACGTTCATCGCGAGAGCCAGCGACTGCTCCGCGCCCTCGGCGCCTTCGACGTCGGCGAGCGTCGCGACGTCGATGCCGAGCGCGCGCGCGACGACAGCGGCGTTGCTGTCCGCGGCGGGCAGCGCGCCGATCGCCGCGAGGCGCGGCATGCGCGGTGCCGCACGACGCTGCCAGCCGGAGCGTTCGCGCTCGGTGTTGTTGGTCGCGCTCCCCTGCGGCACGATTGCGAGGCCGCGCGCGTGGCGATGCGCGGTCAGCAGCGCCTCGAGCTCGGCCTTCGCCCGCGCCGCGTCGGCGCTGCCGCGCACGCCAACGACGAACAAGCTGTCGACGCGGTTGCCGGGCGCCGCCAGCGGCAGCGTGATCGCCAGACCTTGCGCCTCGGCTTTCGCGTAATCGACCAGCCATTCGGCGCCGTCGGGCACGCGCAGCCCGAGCGTCGTCGTGGCGGGATCGGCGGACTCGTCGGCGACGAGTCCCGCCACGACCTCGCCGGCCACCGTTTCGCCCGTCGCCGTGGCGCGCTGCGTCCCCTGGATCGCGACGGCGACGAAACGGTCCGGCAGCAACCGCGCGACGGCGGCGCGCCGCTCGCGCGGCCCGACGTCCGGAAACTGCGGCGCGACGCCCGTGCCCGCGCTCGACGCGTTGACGGGCGTCGTCGCGGAGGCGACCCATCCCGCGCGATCGGGATGCACGCTCGCGAGGAACGCGGCCCAGGCGGCCTGCGTCGCGCCCTCGTCGCCGCCCCATGCTGCGGTCCACCAGGCGCGTCCTGCCGCGGTTTCATCCGGGGTGATCCCGCGATCGAGCGCGTCGACGTGGATGTCGTCCGGATAGATGCGGATGCGCAACGCGGCGCGATCGTCGGTGTAGCGCGTCTCGAGCCGTACCGGGAACAGCGCGAGCGGAATCCCCGGCTCGGCGTCGCAGGGATCGACGAGCGACGCGAAGCGCGTGGCTTCCCGCTTGCGCGTGACGTCGGCCCCGGCGAGACGCGCGCGGAGCACGCCCTGCTCGTCGGCGAGGGCCTTTGCGCGCGAGGCATGCGCCTCGGTCCGCGCGCCGCCTGCCGCCTGGAGGCCCGCGACCTCCGACGCGAGCGCGGACGCGGACGCGCGATTGCGCGCGAGCGCGTCGAGGATCTCGCGCCGCTGCGCGTCGGCGCGCGCGATGGCACCTTGCGCGGCGACGATCCGTTCGCGATCGGTCGGCATCGTGCGAATCCGGTCAGGCGCGCGCCGCGGCCACGAGCGCGGCGGCGTCGAAGGCTGCGCGCACCGGGTTGCGGAACATGTCGGCCGCATACAGGCCGGCATGCGCGAAGCTGCCCGACGGCGCCCCGCTTCGCTTCGCCGTCGGATGCTCGGCGATGACGAACCACCAGCGTCCCGGCGCGAGGTCGGCCTCCGTCAGCGCGAAGCCGCACAGCAGGATGTCGGGCGGCAGGACCGCCTGGAAGCGCAGGCGCGCCACCGCGGTCGGGTCGCTCGCAGGATCGACGAAGACCGGACGACCCTCGGCGTCGTTGCCGCCCGCGCGCAAGGCCATCGCGATCATGTCGGGATAGCGGCGCACGAGCTCGCCGCGCACGACGAACACCAGCGTCGGCGTCGCGCCGCCCGCGGACGCCGTCAGATGCGTGCCGAGCGGCGTGCGCGAGAAGCGGTGCAGGTCCTGCGCGAGCTCGTCCTCGTCGGCGGTCCAGAAGCGCCGGAAGTAGGTCGCGCGCTGGTCGGTCGGGAAATCGTGGAACAGGAGGTGCCGGCCCATCTCGTCGGAGAGCCCGACGAGGCAGGCCTCGAGGAACACCGGATTGGTCTCGAGCAGCGTGACGAAGTTGTCGCTCGGGATGCGTCCGAGCCCCGGGACCAGCCAGTCTCGGTCGTACGCATCGACCGCCTCGAACATCGGGCGCGTGAACACCGGCGCGGCCATCAGCGGCTCGACCCGCTCGTCGTCGAACCAGTCCGACGCGAGCCATGCCGGGAACTTCCCGAGCCGAGCCTTTGCGAGATCGGTCACGGTCCGGCCCGAGCGGATGCGCTCGAGCAGCCGGTCGCGTGCGAGCACGAACGGCGGACGCGCCGGCGTCGGCGGCAGCACCGCGACATCCATGTCGCGCGCGAACGATGCCATCGCCTTGGCGTAATGCGACGGATCGACGGCGGCTGCGCCGCCTAGCATGGCTCCGAGCCGGCGCGTCGACGTCGTCTCGAAGCGCGCGTAGGGTCGTGCGTAGCGCTCGCCACCCTCGACGGGCGGGCGCTCGTCGCGCATCGGCAGGCGCTCGACGACGCGGCTCGCCATCGCCGCGGCGCGCTCGGCGCTGCGCGTGCCGCCGTTGGCGATGCCGGCGAGCAACGACACCAGGCCTGCGGCGCGCGCCGGATCGTCCTCGACGCGGCGCGGCATCGCGGCCGTCACGAGCGCGAGCGCGCGTTGCGCGGCGATCTCGCCGAGGTCGCGCGCGGGCGCACCCCATGTCGCGGGGCCTGCCATCAGCCGATCGGCGACACCCGGCGTCGCGGCCATCGCGACGGCGCGCGAGGCGAGCGTCGCGTGCGCGACGCTTTCGTCGACACCCAGCACGCGCGCCGCGAGGTCAACGGGAATCGCCGCCACCGCGGCCTCGGAAAGCGTGACGACGCCGTCCGGCTCCACGTAGGGACGGCGATGGTCGCGGAAATTCGGCCCGGTCGCGATCAGCCGCGCGAGCGCCTGGCGGCCCGCGCCGTCGAGGTAGCGCATCATCGGCCCGCGCACGCGGGTCATCCGCCGGAA
This sequence comes from Casimicrobiaceae bacterium, assembly GCA_035539315.1. GTDB lineage: Bacteria > Pseudomonadota > Gammaproteobacteria > Burkholderiales > Casimicrobiaceae > VBCG01. Next base: position 12,215 of record DATLIR010000012.1, on the reverse strand, counting down.
CGTTCCGCTCAGCGCGGCCGGCGCGAGCGCGCTGTCGGAGGCGCGCGCGCGCACGGTCACAGCGTCGCCGTCGAGGCGGACCTTGCCGTGAAGGCCGCGCGTCGCTTGCGCCAGGCCGCCGGCCGACAGTGCCGAGAAGTGGCGTTCGTGCAGCGATCCGCCGACGTAGCGCGCGACCTGGATGCGGCGCAGCTCGCGGTTCGCCGCCTCGAGCGCGCCGACCTGCGCCCACGCCGATTGGAGCAGCAGCTCGCGATCCTTGCGGACGATGCGCGCGCCGACGCCCGCGACGACGCGTCGCGTCGGCAGCAGGTTGACCTCGTCGAACCAGTCGCCGGGCGGCTTGCCGTCGACCGTGTTCTGGCCGCGGGGATAGCGCGCATAGATGCGCGGGCCGATCAGCGGGAGGTCGTCGCCCCCGGCGGCGAGCGTCGCGAGCGTTGAGGGCAGGTTGAGGGAGGTGCGCAGTTCCTCGGTCCTGGTGCGCGTCCACGTCGTCTCGTCGTCGAAGGCGTCGGCCGGGCGCGCGGCGCCCGAAGGCGCCGTCAATGCGCAGCGGATCACCTGGATGCGACCCGACTCGGTGGCGCGCAAACTCAGGAGGTCGCCGCCCGGGTTCGAGGCGTCGAGGATGCGTCGGCCGACGCTCCACGGCGCGGGAATGCCCTCGAGCTTGGCGGCGAGCGACTTGAAGTCCCCGTGCTCCGCGGTCGCGAAGCTCCAGCGGTCGTACACGGGCAGCGTGACCTCGTCGTTCGCGTTTGCGGGCGGGAAACTCCAGGCGGGCGCGAGCGTCCCCGGCCTGCCGAACGCCGCCTGGACGCCGGCGTCGAATGCCGGCACGACGCACGCGACGTACGCCTTGTTCGCGCCGAGCGGCGTCGGGCACAGCAGCCTCGAAAGGTTGGCGGGACCGTAGTCGTCGCCGAGGCGGTCGTCGACGCTCGCGCCGGGGTCGCTCGGGCCGCCGATCACCTGCGCGTGCACCCAGGCCCACGCGTCGGCGAGCGAATGGAGTCGATCGACGCGCACCGTCACCGTCGGCGGGCGGCCGCGGCGCTCCGGCAGGAAGAGCGCATGGTGCTGCTCGACGACGATGAGTGCCAGCCACGGCGCGAGCCGGTCGGCCTGCGGCGCGAACGGCGAGAACATCCAAGGGAAGTCCGGGCGGTCGAACTCGACGAGCGCGCGGAACGTGGTCTCCGCGTTCGTCGTTCCCGGGGCCGGATAGCGGCGCACGACCTGCGCCGGATCGAAGCCCAGCACGTCGCCGGGGCCGCGCAGCGTCAGCGACTTCGTCACGACGCGCGACGGGGTCGCCGCGTCGTCCTGGACCGTCACGCTGACGTCGACGGTCGCGCGCGCCGCTCCGGCGGCCGGGGCGCCCACGCCCGCGACGAGCCCGGTGCGCGCCCACGGCATGAACGTGTACGCGCCCAGCCGGATGTCCTCGGGCACGAACGGCTTCGACGGCACGAACGCGAGCGCGTCCGAACGATAGTTCGCGAACGACTTGAGTGATCCGCTCACGACGCGGTCCCCGCAACCAGCAGCTCGAGCTCGCCGCCTCCCGCGCGCGAGAGCCGGTCGCGCTCGTAGGCCGCGATCGTGGTCGTCGCGCGCCCGGGCGCGCCGGCCACGCCGGCGAGGTCGCGCGCGCTGCGAACCTCCATCGTGCCGGCGGGCGCGAGCGCGATGGCGTCGGACGACGTCAGGTAGGCGTTGCCGCGCATCCGCGACGCTTTGGCGACGGCGCCGGTGCGGAAGACCTGCGCGTGCAGGCCGACATACACGGCCTTGTCGTCGCGCCCGGTCATCGCCGGCGCGTGCGGGAACACGGTGTGCCATTGCTGGACCTGCTCGACGCGCGCTCCCGCAGTCGGCGCGCCGGTCCCGGCGAGCGTCGCGCCCGCCGGAAAGCGCTCGAACGCCGCGCGCGACATCAGCTCGTCGTCGGCGAGCGAGAGGAACTCGCCGGGCGCGAACAGTCCCTCGACGTCCGAGGCCGCGCCCGCGTCCTTGCCGCCGAGCTTCGGCTCCGCGAGATTGACCCGATGGGCGGTGACCGGGTTGCGCCCGATACGGTCGATCGGCGTCTCGAGGGGCACCTTCGACTGGCGCGCCTCGATGGCGCCGAGCGGGTGCGCGAACAGCGCCGGCCCGTCGCCTTCGACGAAGCGCACCAGCGCGTCGACGCCGACCGGCAGCCGCGGCCGCCACGCGTCGTCGGCCGCGAGCGCGTCGGCGACGAGGTCGAGCGGCGACACCTTCGGCAACGGCGGCGCGGACGAGCCCCCCCAGGTAAACGGCCCGAGGTCGAACGCGATGCGCGGCAGGAACCAGACCTCGACCGAAGCATTGCCTTCGATCGTCCACGGCGACATGCCGGCGAGCCGGCCGCGGAACTCCACGCTCGCGAAGCTCTCGCCGAACGCGCGCAGCGTGATGCCCGCGGCGATGTCGATTTCGAAACCGAGCTGCGGCGCCCAGCGGAACAGCGCATCGAGCGCGATCCACGCCTCGCCCGAGACGATCTCGAGGTCGGCGACCAGGCGCACGGCGGCGCCGAACTGCAACGTGTTGGACGTGATCGCGACGTAGCCCGACGCGTGCAACGACACGCGCGGCGCCGGCGCCATTCCGATCGTGATGCGTCGCAGCCCCGCGAGCGCGGCCGGCGGCGAGAAGCGCGGATGGAACCCGCCGACGCTGATCGCGATCTCGGCGTTGGCACCCCACGCGATCAGGAGCCCGATGTCGCCGCTGATCGCGAAGCCGGCGACGCGCGAGTCGGTGAGGCCGACGACGATCAGGAAGCGCTCGGGCGTGATCTCGCCGTAGATGCCGGCGTTGAGGTCGACGATCGCGAGCTCGCGCGGCGTGTCGACGCTCGGCACCGCGATGCGCAGCGCGCCGAGCAGCACGATCTTCGGGTCGGGCAGCGACAGCGCGATGCCGAGCTTCGCGCGCACGAAGCGCGCCTGCGAGCCCCAGCCGAGCTCGGCGATCGGGCCGACGACGAAGCCGCCCTGTGCCTCGGGAAACAGCTGCGGCAGCTTCGCGAGGATCGCAGGCGCCGCGGCGACCGGGTCGTCCGGGAACAGGAGCGCGTCCGCAGCGCCCTGCACGATCGCCTCGCGCATCGCGTCCGACGCGATGCGTCGCTCGAGCGCGAGCAGGCCCCCGAGCCCGTTCAGCGTGAAGCCGAGGCCGAGCTCGAAGGCCGGGCGGAATTGCACGCCGATCACCAGCACCAGCGAGAACGGGTCGGTGTCGACGTAGCCGATCGCCGTTACGCGGAACGTGCCGAGCGTGAGCTCGAGCGCGCCGCCATACGCATCGCCCTTGCGCTCGAGGAGGCCGCCGCCGCGCACGATGCCGGCGTCGACGCGCACGCCCGCGCCGTCGGGCGGCCGGACCGCCAGCGCCAGGGGTGCGGCGCCGCCGCCGGCGAGGCCGGAGAGATCGATGCGCACGCCGAAACCGTCGACCGCGATCCTCATCGGACCGAGCGGCCCGGCGAGCGACATCGTCAGGTCGAGCGCGCCGTCCGGCGCGACCGACAGCCCTGCGTCGCGGAGCTCGACGCCGGCGAAGTCGAACTGCATCGGCAGCATGACGCGCGGGCTGCGGCCGTCGCCGAGCGAGAGGCCGTCGCGCGAGTCGACCTGGATCGTCACCGGCCGCGACGCCGCGCGCGGCGCCGCCGACGGCACGATGCGGTCGACCAGGCCCTCGCCGCGCATGCCCACTTCCAGCGACGTCGTCATACGCACCCCGAACGCGGGAGCGGCACCGTACTCGAGGTACGGCTCGACCGACGGCGCGTCGAGCGCGAGCGCCTTGAACCCGCTCACCGGCTCGCGCGAGCCGGACCCGGCGAACGGGAACGCGAGCGTGCGCTTGGCCGGATCGCGGACGAGCTTCGACGGAAGTCCGGCCACCCCTCCTCCGACACCGAGCACCTGCTTCGCGAACGCGTCGAACGCCGCGCCCTCACCCGGCGGGATCGACGCGAACGCCGCGGTCCACGGCGAACGGATCGCGCCCACGGTCGCATGCACGTCGGGCATGCGTTTCGCCGGATCCGGATCGTCGAGCTTCGCGACGTGGCGCGACAGCTTCTCTACCGCGGCGTCGAGGAGCGCGGCCGCGGTCGCGAGCTCGGATGCCGCGGCCTGTGCGAGGGACGTCGAGAACGATGCGCTCGCCAGGTGCGATGCCATGCGCGTGCGAGCCTGCGCGATCTCGGCGAGGTCGGCTGCCACGGCGGCTGCGAGCGCCGGGTTCGCGCCGTTCGCGAGCTCGGTTGCGCACGCGTCGAGGCGCCCGGCCAGGTCGAGCGACGGAGCGCCGTCGCGCAGCGTGCGCGCGAGGGACCCAGGATCGACGAGCGTCGCACCGACGAGCGACTGCAGCCGCCGCTCGGCGAACCCGAGCGATGCGTGCAGCAGAGTCGTCGCGACGTTGGCCACGCGCCCGTCGTCTCCTTCGGGCGCCGGACCCCGTGCCCACGCCACTCGGACGAGGATTTAACCCAGAACGTTTGTAGGCGTCAACATGAACGCTACGGTAGCAACGTCCCGCCTCGGGAGGCGAGATAGACACGCTCGGCGTTCCCGCCCAGTACGGCGCCAAGCCTGGGCGCGTCGAGGCGTGCGAGGCCGTCGAGGGTGACGCGGCGCCAGCGGTCGTACCCGCCGGCCAGGTCGACCACCGGCCAGTCGCTTCCCCACAGGACGCGAGTTGTGCCGAACAACTCGAGGATCGCGTCGACCCACGGAGCGATCGCCGCGGTTTCGTCTCCCGGCCCCGCCTCGGTGAGCAGCCCCGAAAGCTTGCACGTCACCGCCGGGTGGCCGGCCACCGCCGCGAGGTCGGTGCGCCATGGCTCGAACTCGCGCTCGCGGATGCGCGGCTTCGCGCCATGGTCGACGACGACGTTCAGCGCCGGATGACGCTCGATGACGCGTGCGAGCCGCGGCAGGTGACGCGGCAGCACGAGCGCGTCGAAGACCAGGCCGTGCGCGGCGAGCGCCTCGAATACCGGCGCGTGCGCGCGCCGCACGAGCCAGTCGTCGTCGTCGATGTCCTGCACCATCGGGCGCACGCCGACGAGCTTGCGGTCGAGCGCGAGCGCGGCAATCGCCTCCGGCGCGTCGCCCGCGTCGAAGTCCACCCAGCCGACGACGCCGGCGACGAACGGCGTGCGGTGCGCGAGGTCGAGGAGCCAATGCGTCTCCGCGAGCGTGGGCGCGGCCTGCACGAGGATCGTCCGGGCGATGCCGTTTCGCGCGAGGATTGGTGCGAGGTCATCCGGGCCGAAGTCGCGATGGATCGGCGCGAGCGCGGGCGTGAGCCAGCCGTAGTCGCCGCGGTCGAGCCGCCAGAAGTGCTGGTGCGCGTCGATCATGCGGGCGCCGGGGCGTCGGTCGGAAGGAGTCGCTCGGCCTTGAGGTCGCGCCACAGTGCGGACGGCACCGGCTGCGCGAGCATCGCGACGTTGCGCGAGATCTCGTCGGGCGAGACCGCTCCCAGCACCACGCTCGACACCGCGGCATGCCCGAGCACGAAGGCGAGCGCCGCGTGCGGCAGCGCGACACCATGGGCCGCGCACACGCGCGCGATCGCCCGGACGCGCTCGAGGATGTCGGGCGGGGCGGCTCGGTAGTTGTAGCGCGCCCCGGGAACCGCGCCGGTGGCGAGGATCCCGGAATTGAACACGCCGCCTAGCATCACACCGAGGCCGCGCTGCTGTGCCAGCGGCAGGAACGCGTCGAGCGCCGGCTGCTCGAGCAGCGAGTAGCGTCCGGCCAGTAGCACGCAGTCGATGTCGGCCTCCAGCGCGAAGCGTACGCAGACGTCGGCATCGTTGACGCCGATGCCGATCGCGCGCACCACCTTCTGCGCGCGCAGGTCGGCGAGCGCCCGCAGCGCTCCCCCGAGGGCCTCGCGCTGGCGCTCCGGAGCCGCGGTGCCGTGCGTCCATGGGTCGACGTCGTGCACCAGCGCGATGTCGATCGCGGCGACGCCGAGGCGCAGCATCGAGTGCTCGAGCGAGCGCAGCGCACCGTCGTACGAATAGTCGAACCGCCCCTCGTGCGGCAGCCCGCCCGCGTAGCCCTCGGCGCGACGCACGCCCAGCGGCGCCGGCGCGAAGATGCGCCCGACCTTGGTCGACAGCACGACGCCGGCCCGGGGGCGTCGCCGCAAGGCCGTGCCGATCCGATGCTCCGAGAGGCCGCGGCCGTACAGAGGCGAGGTGTCGACGAGCGTGATGCCGGCGTCGAGCGCCGCCTCGACCGTGGCGATCGCGGCGCCGTCGTCGAGGGGCGCATACAGGTCGCCCAGCGGGGCGCCGCCGAAGCCCAGCACCGTGACCTCGGGGCCGCTGTGGCCGAGCGGGCGCCGTGGCAGGGGCGCCGGGACGGGCGGCGGGACTTGCGCGGCCATGGCATTGCACACTAACATGTCAGCATGTCGCAGTCCACGGCCTCTCCCCGCGCCGCGTCGCCCGGCATGCGCGACCCGGTCCGGCGCTTCGGGCTGGGCGTTGCGCTGGTCACGCCGTTCGCGCGGGACGGCAGCGTCGATCTCGCGCGGCTGCGCGCGCATGCGCGGCGCTGCCTCGACGAAGGCTGCTCGTCGGTGACGCTGTTCGGCACCACCGGCGAAGGCGCCTCGCTCGGCAGCGGACAGCGCGCGTCGATGCTCGAGGCGCTCGACGACGCGGGTTTCGAGCTGGCCACGCAGGTGCTCGCCGGCGTCGCCGCCTCGTCGGTCGAGGACGCCGCGGCGCAGGCCAACCAGCTCTACGACGCCGGCGGGCGCGGCATCCTGCTCGCCCCGCCGTTCTACTTCAAGGGCGTCGGCGACGAGGGCGTCTATCGTTGGTTCGCCTCGGTAATCGAGCGCTGCCGCTCGCCGCGCGAAGTCGTCGTCTATCACATCCCGTCGGTCACCGGCGTCCCGCTGTCCTCCGCGCTGGTCGCGCGCATCAAGCACGCCTTTCCCGGCGTGGTCACCGGAGTCAAGGACTCGAGCGGCGAGTGGGCGTCGACCGAGCGGCTGCTCGCCGACCACCCCGATCTTCACATCCTCGTCGGCGACGAGCGCCTGCTGGCGCGCGCGATGCGCCACGGCGGCTCGGGCGCCATCAACGGCTTCTCGAACTTCTGCGCGCGCGCCATCGTCCCGATGATCGAGCGTGGCGAGGAATCGCCGGGCATCGCGGCACTCGTCGAGCTCCTGCTGCGCCATCCGGTGACGCCCGGCGTCAAGGCGCTGGTCGCGCACCGGTTCGGTGACGAGGGGTTCTGCGCCGTCGCGCCACCGCTCGTCGCGGCGGAGGCGAGCGTGCGCGTCGAGCTCGCCGCGGCATTCGACCGCTTGCTGCCCGGCATCCGCTGACGGGTCTGGCGAATGAAGCTGCGCGACCAGGCCTACCAGCGCTTCACACGCCGGCTGCTCGCCCGCGAGATCCGCGCCGGCCAGTTCGTGTCGCAGCGCGAGCTGGTGGCGCTCACCGGGATGCCGCTCGGCGCGATCCGCGAGCTGATCCCGCGTCTCGAGGCCGACGGGCTGATCCGCACGGTGCCGCAGCGCGGCATGCAGGTGGCCCAGGTCGACGTACGCCTGATCCGCGACGCGTTCGGTTTTCGCGTCATGATCGAGCGCGAGGCGGCCGCGCAGTTCGCGCAGCGGGCGGGCGACGAAGCGTTCCGCCGCTTGCGCGACGAGCACCAGGCGGTGCTGGCGGCTGCGGCGAAGGGCGTGACGCCCGCGCTCGTGGCGAAGGCGCAGGCGGTCGACGACGGCATGCACGCGACGATCGTCGACGCCCTCGGCAACGACATCGTGTCGAACGCCTGGCGCGTCAACCAGCTCAAGATCCGGCTGATCCGTCAAAGCGAGACGCGCCTGGACGCGGACCTGGTGGCGCCGGTGATGCGTGTGCACCTGGGCGTGATCGACGCGATCGCCTCACGCGATCCCGGGCGCGCCGCCGCCGCAATGGAGGCGCACATCGCCGCGTCGCGCGATCGCGCGCTTGGCGTGGGCGATCCCGCGCCGCTGCGCGTCGGCGCGAACGCGGATGCGCCGTCCGCGCACGACATTCCGGCCGGGGCGCGCTCGTCCCGGCACGACACCCAACGCGCGGCCGCACCGCGCGCCATCCGAGGAGGAAGACGATGAAACGATTTACGATCGCATGCGCGATCGCGGCGGCGCTGTGCGCGACCGCGGCGCGCGCGCAGCAGGTGACGATTCGCTGGGGCGACGTGGTCGGCGGCACGCACCCGTCGGTGCAGATGATCGACCGCATCGCGGCCGAGGCGAAGGAGAAGTCGGGCGGACGGATCGTGATCCAGTCGTTCCCGGGCGGCCAGCTCGGCGGCTCGCGCGACATGATCGATGCGGTGGCGAACGGCGCGCAGCAGGTGGTGACCGAGGGCGCGGCGAACTTCGGCGCCTGGGTGCCGTCGATCTCGGTGGTCGAGGCGCCCTACATCTGGCGCGACGCGGCGCACCTCGACAAGGCGATGAACGGGCCGATCGGCGTCGAGTTCAACGACACGCTGGTCAAGGCGCGCGGCATGCGCATCCTCGGCACCACCTACTACGGCACGCGCCATATCACCACGACGTCGAAGGAAGTCCGCGGGCCGGCGGACATGGTCGGCTTCAAGCTGCGCGTGCCGGAGAACGACGTCTTCAAGGCGATGGCCGAGGCCTGGGGCGCGAAGCCGACGCCGATGAACTTCGGCGAGCTCTACCTCGCGCTCAAGCAGAACGTCGTGGACGGCCAGGAGAACCCGCTGCCGACGATCAAGTCGGGCAAGTTCGACGAGGTGCAGAAGTACCTGGTGCTGTCGGGCCACATCATCACGCCGCGCCTGGTGGTCGTGAACGAGGCGTTCTGGCAGGGTCTGTCGGCCGGCGACCGCGGGATCATCGCCGACGCCGTGAAGAACGGCATCGCGTGGCAGAACGCCGAGCTGGTCAAGCAGGAGAACTCGCTCGTCGACACGTTCAAGGCCTCCGGCATGACCGTGATCACGCCCGATCCCAAGGCGTTCCGCGACCCGGTCATCGCCAAGGTGCCCAAGATGTTCGAGTCGAAGTGGGGCGCGGGAATGTACGACCGGATCCAGGCAGTCCGGTAGCATGGGGCGGCCGCAGTCGGCCGGGGAGAGGGCGATGGGAAACGGAGCGGTGGGAACGACGCGTCCGCATCGGCGCGTCGCGGCAGCGGTGGCGTTCGCGCTCTGGGCGGGCGCGGCGGGCGGCCAGGACGTCAAGGTGACGCTCTCGGGCGACCAGGAGATCCCGCCGGTGACGACGCCCGCGTCGGGTACCGGAACCATCTCGGTTGCGGCCGACGGCTCGGTCACCGGCACCGTGACGATCACCGGGATGAAGGCGACGGTCGCGCACATCCACGACGCGGCGCCCGGCAAGAACGGGCCGATCGCGATCCCGCTCGTCAAGGTTTCGGATACGGTGTGGGCGCTGCCGCCGGGCGCGAAGCTGACCGAGGCCCAGCTCGCGAGCTTCCGCGCCGGGACCCTCTACTACAACATCCACAGCGAAGCGTGGCGTGCCGGCGAGATCCGCGGGCAGATCCGGCCGTGAGCGGGCGCGCCCGGACTCAATCGACCAGGCGGTCGGCGCGAACGCGCAGCTCGCTCGGCACGGCGACACCGATCGCGCGCGCGACGCGCAGGTTGACGACCAGCTCCAGCATGGTCGGCTGCTCGATCGGCAGGTTGGCGGGCTTCGCGCCGTGCAGGATCCGGTCGACATAGCCCGCGGCGCGGCGGTAGTGCTGCGCCAGGTCCTGGCCGTAGCTCATGAGCCCTCCCGCATCGACTGCGCCGTGGCTCGAGAAGATCGACGGCAGCCGGTGCCTGGCGGCGAGCGCGGCGACCTGGTCCCACTGCACGTCGAAGAACGGGTCCGCCGCGACGATCACGCCTTCGACGCGCTGGCGCGCCATCGCGGCGAATGCGGCGTCGATCTCGCCGGTGCGGCTCGCCTCGAACGGCAGCACCTTGATGCCGCGCGAGTAGGCCGCGCCCTGCACCTGCTCGAGGATCAGCGCGTCGCTCGGATTCTGCGGATTGATCAGGATCGCGGCGCGCGCGAGCTTCGGAACGACCGCATTCATCAGCTCGACGTGCTTGCCGCTCGCCTCGGTGACGTTGGAGGACAGCCCGGTGATGTTCCCGTTGGGGCGCGAGAGGCTCGATGCGAAGCCCTCGCCGACCGGATCGGGCACGGCGATCATGACGATCGGGATCCGCGGCGTCGCCTGCCGCGTGGCCTGCACGGCCAGCGCGGTGCTCGCGACCAGCACGTCGACGTCGAGCTTCACGAGCTCGCGCGCGAGCGCAGGCAGACGCTCGTAGCGGCCTTCGGCGAAGCGCCACTCGATCGTGACCTGCCTGGGCTCGACCAGGCCGACCTCGCGCAAGCCTGTGCGGAAGCCTTCGTGCAATTTCGTCGACATCGAATCGGAAGCGAGGAAGCCGATGCGCTTCGGCGCCGAGCTCGACTGCGCCCGCGTCCCGGCCATGGCGGCGAGCGCCGCGCCGGCGAGCGTCGCGCGCACGAGCCGGCGGCGCAGCCGCGAGCGCAGAGCACCGCGTGGAACCTTCGAACGACGCGCCTGCATGCCGTTCCTTTGCAGGGCCCGGGTGGGCGCGAGTCGGCGCGCAGCCCGCGCGCGCTCCGTGCGCCAACTCCGCCGGGGCGCATGCATGGTAGGTCAACCCCCGCCGTTCGCCAAGGGCGGGCGCCACTCGCGCACGCGGTCCCGGTGCGGATCCCCTGCCGATGACGTCCCTGCATCGCGCGGCCGCCCGCGCCGTCGACCTGCTCGCCATCGCGACCTTCGCGGGCATGTTCCTGTGCGTCATCGGCCAGGTGGTGTGCCGCTACTTCCTCGGCAGCCCCCTGGTGTGGAGCGACGAGCTCGCACGCTACCTGTTCGTGTGGGCGTCGTTCCTCGGGTGGATCATCGCCGCGCGGCGGCGCAGCCACCTGTCCATCGACATGGTGGGGACGCGGCTCGCGCCCGCCGGCCGCGCGGTGCTGCGCCTGGTCGGCGCACTGGCGGGCATCGCGTTCGCGGCGCTGCTGGTGTTCTACGGGTGGCGCATCACCGCCCGCAACCTCGACGTCGACACGACGACGCTGTTCTTCTCGATCGGCGTCGTCTACGCGATGGTGCCGGTCGCTGCCGCCGCCGTGGGCCTCTACGCGATCGCCGACGCCATCGCCGCGTGGCGGACGCTGTCCGGCGGCACGAAGGACCCGCGGTGATCGAGCTGATGCTGTGGATTCTCGCGGCGTGGTTCGTCGCGCTGTTCGCCGGGCCGACGATCTACGCGGCGATGGGGCTGGCCGGCTTCGCGTTCCTCGCCTTCGCCGGCATCCCCGGCATCGTGATCCCGCAGAAGATCGCGATGGCGGCGAACTCGTTCCCGCTGCTCGCGGCGCCGCTGTTCATCCTGATGGGCAACCTGATGAACTCGTCGGGCATCAGCGTGCGCATCTTCGAGTTCGCGAAATCCGTCGTCGGCTGGATGCGCGGCGGCCTGTGCCAGGCGAACATCGTCGGGTCGGTGATCTTCGCCGGCATGAGCGGCTCGGCGGTGGCGGATGCCGCGGGCCTCGGCACCGTCGAGATCGAGATGATGAAGAAGGAGGGCTACGACGCCGAGACCGCAGGCGCCATCACCGCGGCATCGGCGACGATCGGCCCCATCATCCCGCCCTCGCTGCCGATGATCGTCTACGGCGTCGCGGCGGAGACGTCGATCGGCGCGCTGTTCCTCGCCGGGGTCGTACCCGGATTGCTGATGGCCGTCGCGCTGATGACGATGGTCCGCTACCTCGCGATCCGCCGGAACATGCCGCGCCATCCGTTCGAGGGCATGGGCGCGCTCTGGCGGGCGTTCAAGGGCGCGTTCTGGGCGCTGATGGCGCCGGTCGTGCTGTTCGGCGGCCTGTTCTCCGGCATCTTCACGCCGACCGAGGCCGCGGCGGTCGCGGTCGTGTACGCGCTGGTGCTCGGCCTCGTCGTCTACCGCGAGTTCCGGCTCGCCGACCTGCCGAAGATCATCGTCGACACGGTCGAGACGTCCGGCGTCGTGATGGCGCTGGTGATGAGCGCGTCGCTGCTCGGCTACTGCATCTCGGTGTCGCGG
>DATLIR010000011.1:0-30006 GCA_035539315.1 Casimicrobiaceae bacterium | reverse complement strand
GCTCGCGTCCGGCCAGGCGCGGCGCGCGTTGAAGTCGCTGCTGCGCGAAGCCGCGCTTCCGCCGTGGGAGCGCGACGCATTGCCACTGGTCGTGTGCGGCGAAGCGCTGGTCGCGGTGCCCGGCATCGGCGTCGACGTGGCCTGGCGCGCCGCGCCGGGACAGGCGGGGTGGCTGCCGATCTGGCACGCGCTCGCGCCCTGATCGCATCTCCTGCGGAGGGGTTCAGCGAAGTGACTGCAAGCCGGTTTCGCCCCCACTGTCAGCAAGAAAAGAAAATGCGGCGGCCCCGGAAGGCACGCCGCGTCGCACCACGTTCGGGTTTGCGCGGGTTTGGACACACGAAAGGCGCCGGGCCGTCCCACGCCTTTCGTGCGCTTCTGCCGTTTCCGCGCAAAGCAGGTGTGTACTTTGCGCAGCCTAATCCGCGTACACCCCCGCCTTCCTGATGATCGGCGTCCACTTGTCGATCTCGGCCTTCAGGTGGTTGCGCAAGCCGTCCGGCGTCGCCTTGTCCTTGGTCACGACGACCGAGCCGAGATCGTGCATCTTGGTGACGAAGCCGGCGTCCGCGATGCCCGCCTGCAGCGCGGCGACCAGCTTGTCGACCACCGGCTTGGGGGTGCCCTTCGGCGCGTAGACGCCGTGCCACACCGTGACTTCGAAGCCGGGCAGCCCGGCCTCGGACGCGGGCGGCAGCTCCTTGAGCGATTCGACGCGGGTCTTCGACGTGACCGCGTAGGCCTTGATGCGGCCCGACTTGATGTAGGAGGTCGTGTTGGTGGTCTGGTCGCACAGGAGGTCGACCTGCCCGCCGAGGAGGTCATTGATCGCCGGCGCCGTGCCCTTGTACGGCACCGTCGTCAGGTCGGTCTGGATCGCGCTCATGAACAAGAGGCCGCAGAGGTGCGACGCGGCGCCGATGCCCGCATTGGCGAGCGTGACCTTTTCCTTGTTCGCCTTGACGTAGTCGACCAGCGCCTTGAAATCGTTGGGAGGCAGGTCCTTCTTCCCGATGAAGGTCATCGGCACGTCCACGACCTGGCCGATGTGCTCGAAGTCCTCGATCGGCTTGAAGGGCAGCGTCCGGTAGAGCGACGGCGCGGTCGACATGCCGATGTGCGCGATCAGCAGCGTGTAGCCGTCCGGAGCCGCGTTCTTGAGCTTGGTCGGCGCGATGGTTCCGCCGGCGCCAGGCGCGTTCTCGACGACGATCGTCTGGCCGAGCGCCTTGCCCATCGACTGGGCGAGCGAGCGCGCTACGGTGTCGGTAGGCCCGCCCGCGGCGAAGGGGACGAGCAGCGACACCGGTTTGGTCGGGTACCCCTGGGCGAGCGCCTGCGGCGTCGCGAGCACGAAGGCGACGAGGGCCGCCACGGATGTCCAGTTCATCGATCGTCCTCCAGTGGGCTTTGCTTGGGATCGAGGCGTACGTCGGGCGCGGATCGGACGGCCATGGGCCGCCTTGCCGCCGCTCCCCGGCTTTCGCGGGGCCTTTCCCTGCGGTAACCCGGGTCCGCGACGATCCTTGGCGATCTGGATCAAAGCACGTCGGCCCGGGATTGACCATTCTAGCCCAGCGCTCGGACGTTCCCGCCGCCGCCACGCACCCGCACGCCGGGCTAGAATGGCCCGGGGCCCACAACAGGGACGGTCCGACGCGGTCGTAAGCCCGGCCCCCGACAACCGAAGGAGGAAATCCGATGTTGGCACGTCCCGTCGTCGCCGCCGCGTTCCTCGCGGCGTGCGCGCTCGCCTTCCCGGCGGCCGCGCAGCAACCGATCGTCATCAAGTTCAGCCACGTCGTCGCCCTCGACACGCCGAAAGGCAAGGGGGCCGAGCGCTTCAAGCAGCTCGCCGAGGAGCGCACCAAGGGGCGCGTCAAGGTCGAGGTCTACCCGAACAGCCAGCTGTTCAAGGACGGCGAGGAGATGGAAGCGCTGCAGCTCGGGTCGGTGCAGCTGCTCGCCCCCTCGCTCGCGAAGTTCGGCCCGCTGGGCGTTCGCGAGTTCGAGGTGTTCGACCTACCGTACATGTTCGACGACTACGCCGAGCTCCACAAGGTCACCGAGGGGCCGGTCGGCGCGGCGCTGTTCAAGAAGCTCGAGGGCAAGGGGATCGTCGGCCTCGCCTACTGGGACAACGGCTTCAAGCTGTTCAGCGCGAACAAGCCGATCCGCGTCCCGGCCGACTACAAGGGCCTGAAGATGCGCATCCAGAGCTCGAAGGTCCTGGGCGACGAGATCAAGGCGCTGGGCGCGATTCCGCAGGTGATGGCGTTCTCCGAGGTCTACCAGGCGATGCAGACCGGCGTGGTCGACGGGTCCGAGAACACGCCATCGAACATGTTCACGCAAAAGCACCACGAGGTGCAGAAGTACATCGCCGAGACCAACCACGGCTACATCGGCTACGCCGTCATCGCGAACAAGAAGTTCTGGGACGGACTGCCCGCCGACGTCCGTACGGCGCTCGAAGGCGCGATGCGCGACGCCACCAAGTACGCGAACGAGATCGCGACCAAGGAGAACGACGAGGCGCTCGAGGGCATCCGCAAGTCGGGCAAGACCGAGGTGCTGAAGCTCAACGCGGAGCAGAAGGCGGCCATGAAGAAGGCGCTGGTCGCCGTGCACAAGGAGAACGAGTCGCGCGTCGGGAAGGACACGATCGCCGAGGTCTACAAGGCTACGGGGTACCAGCCGTAGGCGGGCGAGAGCGCCGCGCAGCGAATTCGACCGGACGCGCTTGCGCGCGCCGGTCAATTCGCGATGCTTTTGTCAAGCAGTCGCCGTACGCCGGATTTCGGCGCGATGCTTCAGCGCGATGATGATGTCGTAGCGGCCCGGCCGTGATCGCACGGCGGTCTGCCGCGAAGGGAGGAGCGCCGTGAAGTTTCTCGACCACCTCGAGGAGTGGCTGATCGCGTTCCTGATGGGCGCGGCCACGCTCCTGATCTTCGTCGCCGTCGTCCACCGCTACATGGCGGGCCTGCCGATCCCCGGTCTGCAGGACGCGCTCCTGAAGCTCGACCTGACCTGGGCACAGGAACTTTGCATCTACCTGTTCGTGTGGATGGCGAAGTTCGGCGCCGCCTACGGCGTACGCACCGGCATCCACGTCGGCGTCGACGTGATGATCAACCGGCTGCCGCCGGACACGCGCAAGCTGTACGTGATGTTCGGCCTGCTTGCCGGGGCGACCTTCACCGGCATCGTCGGGACGCTCGGCGCGACGTTCGTCTGGGACATCGCGCACACCGACTCGGTGTCGCCCGACCTCGAGCTGCCCAAGTGGATCGTGTACGCGTGCATCCCGCTGGGCAGCTACCTGATGTGCTTCCGCTTCCTGCAGGTCGCCTGGGCGTTCTGGCACACCGGCGAGCTGCCTCACCATGACGTGGCGCACGTCGAGGGCGTCGAGCCGATCCCCGACCTCAATCCCTACGGAATGGCCGACAACCTGCATCCGGCCGGACTGAAGGAGGGGCCGCGATGAGCACCCTCGCCGCCGTTCCCGGACCCGGCGCGCCGCGCTGGCCGGCGCTGATCCCGATCGCGATGATCGGGATCCCGGTGCTGCTCAAGTTCGCCGGTGTGCCGATCGCCAACGCCTGGATCATTTTCGCGCTGCTGTTCGGCCTGATGCTGACCGGGATGCCGATCTCGATCTCGCTCGGCCTCACCGTGCTCACCTACCTGTTCACGATGACGACGGTGCCGATCGAGTCGGTGGCGCTGAAACTCTTCACCGGCATCGAGAAGTTCGAGATCATGGCGATTCCGTTCTTCATCCTCGCGGGCAACTTCCTGACACACGGCGGCGTCGCGCGACGGATGATCAACTTCGCCGCGGCGATGATCAGCCACTGGCACGGCGGCCTGGGCCTAGCGGGTGTGATGGCCTGCGCGCTGTTCGCCGCGGTGTCCGGGAGCTCCCCCGCGACGGTGGTCGCGATCGGCTCGATCGTCCTGCCGGCGATGCTGAAGCAGGGTTTCCCGGCCCGCTTCGGCGCGGGCGTCATCACGACGTCGGGCGCGCTCGGCATCCTGATCCCGCCGTCGATCGTCATGGTGATGTACGCGGTCGCCACCAACTCGTCGGTCGGCGCGCTGTTCATCGCCGGCATCATCCCGGGGCTCGCGCTCGCGATGCTCCTCGGGCTCACGACCTGGTGGCGCGCGCGCAAGAACAACTACCCGCGGCAGCCACGCGCGTCGTGGGGCGAGCGCTGGCGCACGTTCCGGGCGAGCATCTGGGGCCTGCTGCTCATCATCGTCGTCATCGGCGGCATCTACTCGGGCATGTTCACGCCCACCGAGGCGGCGGCGATGAGCGCGGTCTACGCGTTCTTCGTCGCGATCTTCGTCTACAAGGACATGCCGCTGTCGAAGGTGCCGAAGGTGCTGCTCGACTCGGCGAACATGAGTGCGATGCTGCTGTACATCATCACCAACGCGGTGATGTTCAGCTACCTGATGACCAGCGAGCAGATCCCGCAGGCGCTCGCCGAATGGATGCTCGCCAAGGGCCTGGGCGTCATCGCGTTCCTGTTGTTCGTCAACATCGTGCTGCTGCTCGCCGGCAACGTGATGGAGCCCTCCTCGATCGTGCTGATCATGGCGCCGATCCTGTTCCCGGTCGCGATGAAGCTCGGCATCGACCCGATCCACTTCGGCATCATGATGGTGGTGAACATGGAGGTCGGCATGTGCCACCCGCCGGTGGGGCTCAACCTCTACGTCGCCTCCGGCATCACCAAGATGGGCATCACCGAGCTCACGATCGCGGTGTGGCCGTGGCTCCTGACGATGCTTGGATTCCTGATCGTCGTCACCTACTGGCCGCCGCTGTCGATCTGGCTGCCCAGGACGCTCGGCATGATGTGACGTGACGCGGCGCCCGCCGCGTCCTCGACCCGCGGCGCCGAAGCGGCCGGCGCCGGGTCGCGCCCCGGGGAAAGGCGCCGCCCCCGCGACATCCGCTCGTCCGCGCGCCCCGCGGCCCTCCGCCGGCGCCCGCGGTGATATAATTTTGAATTTCCTCGCATTTATAGCGAGTTACGCCCTCTGGGAGTGTCGGAAACATGGCCGTCGAACGCACCTTGTCCATCATCAAGCCCGATGCCGTCGCGAAGAACGCCATCGGGCAGATCTACGCCCGCTTCGAGAAGGCGGGCCTCAAGGTCGTCGCCGCGCGCATGGCCTGGCTGTCGAAGGCGGAAGCCGAGGGGTTCTACGCCGTCCACCGGGCGCGGCCGTTCTTCGGCGACCTCGTCGCATTCATGACCTCCGGCCCGGTGATGATCCAGGTGCTCGAGGGCGACAACGCGATCGCGAAGAACCGCGACCTGATGGGCGCCACCGACCCGAAGCAAGCGGCGGCGGGCACGATCCGCGCCGACTTCGCGCAGTCGATCGATGCCAACGCGGTGCACGGCTCCGACGCTCCCGAAACCGCGGCGGTCGAGATCGCCTGGTTCTTCCCCGCCTCGCACATTCATTCGCGCTGACCCGGTGAATCTCCTCGACCTCGACCCGCAAGCGCTGGAACGCTCGTTCGCCGAACGCGGCGAGAAGCCGTTCCGCGCACGCCAGGTGTCGCGCTGGGTGCACCAGCGCTTCGCCGGCGACGTCGCGTCGATGACCGACCTCGCGAAGTCGCTCCGCGCGTCGCTCGCGACCGATGCGACGATCGCCGCGCCCGCGGTGATCAGCGACACGACGGCCGCCGACGGCACGCGCAAATGGCTGTTCGACGTCGGCGCCGGCAACGCGATCGAGGCCGTCTACATCCCCGAGGACGACCGAGGCACGCTGTGCGTGTCGTCGCAGGCCGGTTGCGCGATGGATTGCGCGTTCTGCTCGACCGGCAAGCAGGGCCTCAACCGCAATCTGACGACCGCCGAGATCGTCGGGCAGCTGTGGCATGCGAACCGCACCCTCCTCGGGGAGGGGGTGTCCGGGCCCTGGGTCGAGGCAGGCCGTGCTCCGATCACCAACGTCGTCATGATGGGCATGGGCGAGCCGCTCGCGAACCTCGACCGCGTGATCCCCGCGCTCAAGCTGTTCTGCGACGACAACGCGTACGGCCTGTCGCGCCGGCGCGTCACGGTCTCGACGTCCGGACTGGTCCCGCAGATGGACCGGCTCGCCGCGGAATGCCCGGTGGCGCTGGCGGTGAGCCTGCACGCGCCCGACGACGCGCTGCGCGACCGTCTCGTTCCGCTCAACCGCCGCCATCCGCTCGCCGACCTGCTCGCCGCATGCCGCCGCTACCTTGCCGTGGCGCCGCGCGACTTCATCACGTTCGAGTACGTGATGCTGGACGGCATCAACGATGCGCCCGCGCAGGCCGACGCGCTCGCGCGACTGGTGCGCGACGTCCCGTGCAAGTTCAACCTGATCCCGTTCAACCCGTTCCCCGGCACCGAATTCGCCGTGAGCCCGCGCGAGCGCATCGTCGCGTTCCAGCGCCGGCTGATGGACGCGGGGCTGGTGACGACGATCCGCCGCACGCGCGGCGACGACATCGACGCCGCGTGCGGCCAGCTCGCCGGGCGCGTCAAGAACCGCGTGATCCGGCCGCTCGCGAAGCGCCACGCCGTCGCGCGTCCGGCCTGACGGACGCCATGACCATGCGCCTCCTCACGCTCGCCGCCGCGCTCGCGCTCGCCGCGCTCGCCGGTTGCGAATCCAAGCCGCTCAGGCAGGAGCCGCAGCAGACGGTCGCCCAGCAGCTTCCGCCGATCAAGCAGGAGGAGGCCACGCCGCGCTACAAGGCCGAGCTGCGCACCGAGCTCGCCGCCGGGTACTTCGAGCGAGGCCAGTACGACGTCGCGCTCGAGGAGCTCGCCGAGGCGACCAAGTTCGACCCGACCTACCCGAAGCTCTACAGCGTGTACGGCCTCGTCTACACCGAGCTCGGCGACGAGCCGAAGGCCGAAGCCAACTTCCGGCGCGGGCTCGACCTCGCCCCCGCCGACTCCGAGATCCGCCACAACTGGGGCTGGTACCTGTGCACGCACGGGCGCCCGCGCGAGTCGATCAGCGAATTCGAGGCGGCGTTGCGCAATCCGCTCTACCGCTCGCCCGAGATCGCGCTGATCAACGCGGGCAAGTGCAGCGCGCAGGCGGGCGACGCCGCCGCCGCAGACCAGTACCTGCGCCGCGCGCTGGCCTTGAAGCCCGGCAATCCGGTCGCCGCCTACAACCTCGCGCTCCTGTCGTACAAGAACGGCCGGTTCGAGGACGCGCGCGCGCTGATGCGCTTCGTGATGGCGGCCGATCCGCCGTCGTCCGAGGCGCTCTACCTCGGCATGTGCGTCGAGCGCCGCCTCGCCGACAAGCAGTCCGAGCAGTCGTACATGGCGCAGCTGCGCAACCGTTACCCGAACAGCGCCGAGGCGCGCGCGATCGCAACGGGAGCGTGCGAGTGAATTCCGGCGACAGCCCGCTCGACGCGCCGCCCGCCGACGCGGCGCCGCTGCCGACCGCAGGCATGATCCTCGCGCACCGACGGGAGGCGGCCGGGCTCACGATCGACGACGTCGCGCTGCAGCTCAAGCTCGCGCCGCGGCAGGTCGTGGCCATCGAGCGCGACGACTTCCCGAGCCTGCCGGGCCGCACGTTCATCCGCGGCTTCGTGCGCAATTACGCGCGCCTCCTCAAGCTCGATGTGGACGCCGTGCTCGACGCACTGCCGGGCGAGCACGGAACGCCGCCCGACCGCCCGCCGCTCGCCGCGACGTCGCGCGCGATGGGCGAGCTGCCGCGCGAGCGCGCCGCGCGCCCGAACATCGCACGCTGGGCGATCCCGCTCGTGCTGATCGCCATCGTCGCGGTCGCCGCGTACTACGAGTTCGCGCGCCCGCCGGCGTCGCGCGCGCCCCCTCCCGTCACGCCGGCTCCCACCGCCGCGCCCATCTCGAACGCGGTGCCGCTCGCCAACCCGATTCGCCCGGAAACCGGGGCGCCGACTGCGCCGGCCGACCAGGCATCCGTGTCGCCTGCGCCCGCGACCGCCCCGATCCCCGAAACCACGAGCGCCACGCCGCCGAGCGCACCGAATGCGCCCGCGACCGGTGCGCCTGCCGCGCCCGGACCGACGACGGGATCGTCACCCGCCAGCCCGCTCGCTACACCGGCTGCGCTGGTGACCGTCACCGCGACGCCGGCTGCGCCGGACAGCGCGCGCAACACCCTCGCCCTGCGCTTTCGCGGCGTCTCGTGGATCGAGGTTCGCGACCGCTCGGGCAGCGTGGTCCTGTCGATGACCGGCAGCGGGGGAGCCACGCGCGAGATCGTCGTCGCCACGCCCGGCGAGGTCATCGTCGGCAACATCACCGCCGTCGACGCCTCGTGGCGCGGGCGCGCGCTCGACCTGGCGGGCCAGGCGAAGCAGAACGTCGCACGGATCAGACTCGATTGACGCCCGCATGAAGGACGACGGATCCGCGCCGCGCGCGGATCCACGAAGCACGGGCGCGCGACGTCCCTTCGCCCCCTGCCCTCCGCCCGGCCCGCGACCCCGATGAACCTGCCTTCCGACACCACCGCACGCACGCGCAGCGCACCGCTCCAGGCGGTCCGCGGCATGAACGACGTGCTGCCCGACGAGGCGGCGCTGTGGCTCAAGCTCGAGGACGCGTCGCGCCGCGTGTTCGCGCTGTACGGCTACCGCAACCTGCGCGTGCCCCTCGTCGAGTCCACCGCGCTGTTCGTGCGCGGCATCGGCGAGCACACCGACGTCGTCGAGAAGGAGATGTACACGTTCGACGACCGGCTCTCGGGCGAGAGCCTGACGCTGCGGCCCGAGGCCACCGCCGGCATCGTGCGCGCAGCGATCGAGCACAACCTGTGCTACGAGCGCCCGCAGCGCGTCTGGCTGGCCGGCCCGATGTTTCGGCACGAGCGGCCCCAGAAGGGCCGCTACCGCCAGTTCCATCAGTTCGACGTCGAGGCGCTGGGCTTCGCCGGGCCCGACGTCGACGCCGAGCAGATCGTGATGCTCGCGCGCCTGTGGCGCGAGCTCGGCCTCGCCGACGGCATCGGCCTCGCGATCAATTCGATCGGCGACGCGCACGAGCGCCGGGCGCACCGCGCCGCGCTGATCGAGCATTTCGAGCGGCATCGCGACGTCCTCGACGAGGACGCGCGGCGGCGGCTTCACGCCAACCCGTTGCGCATCCTCGACAGCAAGGCGCCGGCGATGCAGGGGATGATCGCCGACGCGCCGCGGCTGATCGACGGCCTCGGCGCGGCGTCGCGCGCGCACTTCGACGGCCTCGCGCGAGCGCTCCAGGACGCCGGTGTCCCGTTCACCATCGAGCCGCGCCTGGTGCGCGGCCTCGACTACTACAACCGCACCGTGTTCGAGTGGATCACGGGGCAACTCGGCGCGCAGGGCACCGTCGCGGGCGGCGGCCGCTACGACGGCCTCTTCGAGGCGATCGGCGGCAAGCCGACACCGGCCTGCGGCTTCGCGATCGGCGTCGAGCGCATGATCCTGCTGATGCAGGCCGCCGGCCAGGCCGGTGGCGACGCGCCGCTCGCCTACGTCGTGCACGTCGGCGACGCCGCCGGCGCGCTCGCGGCGCGTGTGGCCGAGACGTTGCGCGACGCCGGCCATGCCGCGATCGTCCACGCCGGCGGCGGCAGCTTCAAGGCGCAGATGAAGAAGGCGGACGCGAGCGGCGCGCGCTACGCGCTGATCGTCGGCGACGACGAGGCTGCCGCGAACACCGTGGCGGTCAAGCCGCTGCGCGAGACGGGCGAGCAGCGCGCGGTTCCCGCGCGCGACATCGTCCACGCATTGCAACCCGCGCCGCCCGCGAGCGGCGCCCAAGGCTGAAGGAACCGCATGGCCGTCTACGATCTCGAGGAACAGGAACGCGTCGACGACCTGAAGGCGTGGTGGGCCCGCTGGGGCAACGTCGCGTCGTGGATCGCGATCGGCATCGCGGCGGTGATCGTCGCGGTGCAGGGCTGGCGCTACTGGCAGGCGAACCGGGCCGAGGCGGCGAGCGCGCTCTATTTCGCCGTCGCCACCGCCGGGCGCACCGGCGACGCCGCCAAGGCGAAGGAGGCGATGGCCACGCTCGCCGACCAGTACGCGGGGACGGCGTATGCTCCGCGCGCCGCACTGCTCTACGCGAAGCAGCTGTGGAGCGACGGCGACAAGGCGGGCGCGAAGGCGCAGCTCACCTGGGTGGTCGATCGCGCGAGCGATGACGACCTGAAGCAGATCGCGCGCTACCGCCTCGCCGAGGTGCTGCTCGACGAGAAGAACGTCGACGACGCGCTCAAGGTGCTCGACGCGAAGCATGCCGACGCCTACACGGGCCTGTACGCCGACCTGCGCGGCGACGCGCTCGCCGCCGCCGGCCGCACCGCCGACGCGCGCGCCGCCTACCAGCTCGCCCTCGCGAAGATCGACGCGAAGACGCCCTACCGCAACTTCGTGCAGGTGAAGCTCGACGCGCTCGGCGGTGCCGAGGCGTCGACTCCCCTGCCCGGCGCGGTTACCGGGACCGAAGCGGCGCCGGCGGCCGCTCCGACCGTCGCGCCGACCGCGCCTGCCCCGGCCGCCCCGGCCGCCCCGGCGAAGCGGCCGTGATGCTGCGCGCCCTGCTCCGTGCGGCCGCGCTCGGGCTGGCGCTGGCGGCCGGCGGCTGCGCGACGATCTCGTCGTGGATCCCGTCGATCCCCGTGCCCTCGTGGTCGTGGTTCGGCGGCGGCGCTCGCAAGCCTGGCCCGCTGCCCGAGCTTGCGCCGAGCGTGACGCCGAGCGTCAACTGGCAACTCGCCGCGGGGAAGGCAACGCTCGGCTTTGCGCCGCTCGTGACGACCAACGCGATCTACGTCTCGGCGTCCGACGGCACGATCGCGCGCATCGACCCGGCGAGCGGGCGACAGGTCTGGCGCGTGAGCGCCGGGCGCACGCTGTCCGCCGGCGTCGGTGCGGACGCGATGGCCGTGATCGTCGGCACGGACAAGGGCGACGTCCTCGCGTTCTCGCCCGAGGACGGCAAGGCGCTGTGGACCGGCAAGGTCGGCAGCGAGGTGATCGCGCCGCCCAAGGCCGCCGAGGGAACCGCGGTCGTGTTCTCGGGCGATGGTCGCGTCTATGCGCTGTCGACGAGCGACGGCTCGACCAAGTGGGTCTACCAGCGTGCCAACCCCCCGCTGACGGTGCGCAACAACGCGGGCGCGGTCATCGTCCGCGGCGGCGTGTTCTTCGGCACGGCGGGCGGGCGCCTGGTCGGCCTCGACCTCGCGACCGGCTCGGTCGGGTGGGAATCCAACGTCGCGACGCCCAAGGGCGCGACCGAGCTCGAGCGCATCGCCGATGTCACCAGCCTGCCGGTGATCGACGATCGCTACGCCTGCGCCTCCGCCTACCAGGGTCGCACCGCGTGCTTCGACGTGGTGCGCGGCACGTCCGTGTGGTCGCGCGACATCGGCAGCCTCGGCGGCATTGTCACCGACGCTCAGCACCTCTACGTCACCGACGACGCCGGTGCGGTCCACGCGCTCGACAAGTCGACCGGCGCGTCGGTGTGGAAGCAGGACAAGCTCGCGCAGCGGCGCATCGGGGGGCCGCAGCTGGTCGGCGACCAGGTCGGCGTCGTCGACGTCGAGGGCTACCTGCACCTGCTCTCGCCGGTCAACGGCGCGTACGTCGGCCGCGTCGCGACCGACGGGAGCGCGCCGACCTCACAGCCGGCGCCGATCGTCGGCGGCGTGGTCTGGCAATCGTCCTCCGGCACGCTGTTCGCCGCGCGGGCGCGCTGACGCGCGGCGCGAGCGCGCGCACGCCATGCTCCCGACCCTCGCGCTCGTCGGCCGCCCCAACGTCGGCAAGTCGACGCTGTTCAACCGGCTGACGCGCTCGCGCGACGCGCTCGTCCACGACCTGCCCGGGCTCACGCGCGACCGCAACGCCGGGCGCGCGCGCTTCAACGACCGCGACTTCCTCGTCGTCGACACCGGCGGCTTCGAGCCGGTCGCGAAGGAAGGCATCCTGCGCGAGATGGCGCGCCAGGCGGAGGCCGCGATCGCCGAGTCCGACGTCGTCGCGTTCCTGGTCGACGCCCGCGAGGGCCTCGTGGCGCAGGACCGGCGCATCGCGGAGATGCTGCGGCGCGCGGGACGCCCCGTCCTGCTGGTGGTCAACAAGAGCGAGGGCATGTCGTCCGCCGCGCTCGCGGAGTTCCACGAGCTCGGCATCGGCGAGCCCCTCGGCGTCTCGGCCGCGCATGGCGAAGGCGTGCGCGACCTGGTCGACCTCGCGCTGTCGAAGGTGCCCCAGCCGCCCGCGGACGACGCGCGCGCCGACGACGGCCGCATCCGCGTCGCGATCGTCGGGCGGCCGAACGTCGGCAAGTCGACGCTCGTCAACACGCTCCTGGGCGAGGAGCGCGTCATCGCCTTCGACGAGCCGGGCACCACGCGCGATTCGATCGCGCTCGACTTCGAGCGCGGCGGCAAGCGCTACACGATCGTCGACACCGCCGGCGTGCGCCGCCGCGGCAAGGTCATCGAGACCGCCGAGAAGTTCTCGGTCATCAAGACGATGCAGGCGATCGAGGACGCCAACGTCGTGGTGCTGCTGCTCGACGCCGCGGAAGGCATCATGGATCAGGACGCCCACCTGGCCGGCCACATCGTCGAGGCCGGGCGGGCGCTGGTCGTGGCCATCAACAAATGGGACGCCGCCGCGCCCGACACGCGCGAGACGATCAAGCGCGAGATCTCGCGCAAGCTGGCGTTCCTCGAGTTCGCCGCGCAGCTGCCGATCTCGGCACGCGAGGGCCGCGGGCTGGCGCAGCTCATTGCGGCCGTCGACGCCGCCTACGCCGCCGCCATGGTCAAGCTGCCGACGCCGCGCCTGACGCGCACGCTGCAGGCCGCGGTCGAGCGCCAGCAGCCCCCGCGCGCCGGAACGGTGCGCCCCAAGCTCCGCTACGCGCACCAGGGCGGCAGCAATCCGCCCATCGTCGTGATCCACGGCAGCGCCCTGGCGAAGGTCCCGGACGCCTACCGGCGCTACCTGGAACATTTCTTCGCCGACGCGTTCAAACTGCGGGGTACGCCGCTTAGGATACAATTCAAGGCCGGTGTCAACCCCTACGCCGACACCGCCGCACGACGCTGATCGACCGGAAAACCGCCGCGGGGGGGACTGCCCCCCGGGCACGACAGGTCGGCGCGTCGCGCGGAACAACAAATAGCGGAGTGCACCGATGAGCAACAAGGGGCAAATGCTACAAGACCCGTTCCTGAACACGCTTCGCAAGGAGCATGTGCAGGTGTCGATCTACCTCGTCAACGGCATCAAGCTGCAGGGTCAGATCGAATCCTTCGACCAATACGTGGTGCTGCTCAAGAATACCGTGACGCAGATGGTGTACAAGCACGCGATCTCGACGGTCGTGCCGTCGCGACCGGTCGCGATGCCCCATCACAACCACGCCGCCGAGCAGGAAACCTGAAGCGCCCCGCCGACGCCGGCCGGCTCGAGAAGCCGCCCCGCGCCTCCCCGCCCGCCGAGCGCGGGCACCTGCGCGCGGATGGCGTGCAGCGCGCCGTCATCGTCGGGCTCGCGATCGGGCCGCGCCGCGAACCCGCGCTGGACGAGATCGCCGCGCTCGCGACGTCCGCCGGCGCGACCGTCGTGGCGCGTGTCACCGGGCGCCGTCCCGCGCCCGACCCGGCGCTCTACGCCGGCCGCGGCAAGGTCGACGAGATCGCGGGCGTCCGCGCCGGCGCCGGCGCCGACCTCGTGATCTTCGACCATGCGCTCTCCGGCGTGCAGCAGCGCAATCTCGAGCAGGCGCTGGAATGCCGCGTGGTCGACCGCACGAGCCTGATCCTCGACATCTTCGCGCAGCGCGCGCACAGCGCCGAGGGCAAGTTGCAGGTCGAGCTCGCGCAGCTCGCGCACCTGTCGACGCGGCTGGTCGGCGGCTGGACGCACCTCGAGCGGCAAAAGGGCGGCATCGGGCTCCGCGGCCCCGGCGAGACGCAGCTCGAAACCGACCGGCGCCTGATCGGCCGGCGCGTCAAGCTCCTCAAGGAGCGTCTCGCGCGCGTTACGGTGAGCCGAGGCGTGCAGGGGCGCACGCGGCGGCGCGCGCGCGTGCGCACCGTCGCGCTGGTCGGCTATACCAACGCGGGGAAGTCGACGCTGTTCAACCGGCTGACGCGCGAGCGCGTCTACGCCGCCGACCAGCTGTTCGCGACGCTGGACACGACGCTGCGCCGCGTTCACGTCCCCGGCGCGGACGCGGTCGTGCTCTCCGACACGGTGGGCTTCATTCGCGACCTTCCCCATGACCTCGTCGCCGCGTTTCGGGCCACGCTGTCGGAGGCGGGCGAGGCCGACCTGATCGCGCACGTCGTCGACAGCGCCGCCGCCGATCGCGACGCCCAGGTCGATGCGGTCGAGCGCGTGCTCGCCGAGATCGGCGCCGATGCCGTGCCGCGCCTGACGGTGCTCAACAAGATCGACGCGTCCGGCCTGGCGCCGGGCGTCGAACGCGACGCCTATGGTACGATCCGCACGGTGCGTTTGAGTGCCCTGTCCGGGGCCGGTTGCGCGGGCTTCACCGACGCGCTCGCCGAGCGTTTCCCGGCCGGCGCGACGCACGCCGACGACGCCGCCTCCGCGGACGCCACGCCCTGAACGAAGCTTCGCGCCCCTGACGGACAGGCGAGCCGGCCGGCGCGAATTCCTGGACCTTTCGAACCAAGCATGTCGCTCAACGATCCCCAGTGGGGCAAGCGAGGCGGTAACTCGGGCGGGGGCGGTGGCGGCCCGCCCGACCTCGACGAGATCTGGCGCAACGTCAACCGTCGCCTGGCCGACATGCTCGGCCGGCGCGGCGGCCCGGAGTTGCCGCCGGGCGAGCCGCGCCCGCCGCGCGCCGGCCTGCCGCTCTCGGGCGTCGGCCTGCTCGTCGCGCTGGTGCTGGTCGTGTGGCTCGCGAGCGGCTTCTACATCGTCGACGAAGGTCGGCGCGGTGTCGTCATGCGCTTCGGCAAGTACGTCGAGACCACGCAGCCTGGACCGCGCTGGCACGTGCCGTTCCCGGTCGAGTCGGTCGAGCTGGTCGACTTCTCGCAGGTCAAGACGATCGAGATCGGCTACCGCAATTCGCCGAAGAACAAGGTCGACCGCGAAGCGGTGATGATCACCGACGACGAGAACATCATCGACATCCTGTTCGCGGTCCAATACAACATCAAGAACGCCGAGGACTACGTCTTCCAGAACCGCAAGCCCGACGTGATCGTCGCGTGGGCCGCCGAGTCGGCGATCCGCGAGGTCACCGCGAAGGTCAACATGGACTTCGTGCTCTACGAAGGCCGCGAGCAGATCGCGCGCCAGACCGAGGCGCTGCTGCAGGACATGCTCGACCGCTTCAAGACCGGCGCGTTCATCCAGAAGGTGACGCTGCAGAACGTCGTGCCGCCCGAGAAGGTGCAGGCCGCCTTCGACGACGCGGTGAAGGCGGGCCAGGATCGCGAACGGCTCAAGAACGAGGGCCAGGCCTACGCGAACGACGTGATCCCGCGCGCACGCGGCAACGCGGCGCGGCTGCTCGAGGAAGCGCAGGGCTACCAGACCGCGGTGGTGTCGAAGGCCGAGGGCGACGCGTCGCGCTTCCGCCAGATCGTGGCCGAGTACCAGAAGGCGCCCGGCGTCACGCGCGACCGCCTCTACCTCGACATGATGCAGTCGGTGCTCGGCCCCACGTCGAAGGTGCTCGTCGAGCCGCGGTCGGGCAACCTGCTCTACCTGCCCCTCGACCGGCTGATCCAGCAGAGCGGCGCTCCGCCCGGGCCCGCGAGCGCCGCCGATGCGGCGGCCGCCGCGACGCGCACCACGCCGCCGGTCGACGCGCCCGCGGCGATCGATCCGCAGCGCTCGCGCGACGCGCTGCGCCGCGAGCGCGGAGGGTGACGACCATGCGTTTCACGATGCCCGTCCTCGCGCTCGCCGTCGCCGCGATCCTGGTGGCCTCGCAGTCGGTGTTCACCGTCGCGCAGACGCAATCCGCGATCAAGTTCCAGCTGGGCGAGGTGATCGAGGTGATCACCGCGCCGGGCCTGCATTTCAAGCTGCCGGTCGTCCAGAACGTCAAGTACTTCGACCGTCGCAACCTGACGCTCGACATCCCCGAGCCGGATCGCGTCACGACATCCGAGAAG
Organism: Casimicrobiaceae bacterium; assembly: GCA_035539315.1. GTDB lineage: Bacteria > Pseudomonadota > Gammaproteobacteria > Burkholderiales > Casimicrobiaceae > VBCG01. The sequence continues at coordinate 13,794 of DATLIR010000011.1, read as the reverse complement.
AAGCCGCTCCTGGTCGAGTTCGTCGTGCTGTGGCGGATCAACGACGTGCGCCGCTTCTACGTGTCGGTGGGCGGCGACGAGGAAGCGGCGCGCCGCCGACTCACGCAGACGGTGCGCGCGAACATGGCCGAGGAGTTCAACAAGCGCACGATGCACGAGGCGATCTCGACGCAGCGCGACCAGATCATGGCGTCGACGCGGCAGAAGGCCGACAGCGACGCCAAGTCGATCGGCGTCGAGGTGGTCGACGTGCGGTTGCGTCGCGTCGAGCTACCGCCCGACGTGCTCGGGCCGGTGTACGCGCGCATGGAGTCGGAGCGCCGCCGCGTCGCGAACGAGTTGCGCTCGCAGGGCGGCGCCGAGAGCGAGAAGATCCGCGCCGACGCCGACCGGCAGCGCGAGGTCATCCTCGCCGACGCCTACCGGCAGGCGCAGAAGATGAAGGGCGACGGCGACGCGAAGTCCGCGGCCATCTACTCGGCCGCGTACGGCATCAATCCCGAGTTCTACGCGTTCTATCGCAGCCTGGAGGCCTACCGGGCGACGTTCCGCAACCGCGGCGACGTCATGGTGCTGGATCCGTCGTCCGACTTCTTCCGGTACTTCCGGCAGAGCGGCGGGCGCGACGGCGCGCGCGCCAAATGACCGCCCCCCGAAGCTCGCTTCACGAGCATCTCCCCAGAGGGCGCAGTGCCCTTGGGGGACGGCGTTCGCAGCGAGCAGGGGCCCCGTTCGCTCGCGAACGGGGATGCGACCGGCCGCGAATCGCCGCCAGCCGGCCGACGCCGGGTCCATCGACCGCCATCGCCGTCCCAGTGAGGCCGGCGGCCCGGCGAGCGCCGCGGTAGCGCCCGGGCGCGTCGCGGCCGTGGCGGACACGCTCTGGGCGGCGCTGGCGCTCGTGCTGGTGGTCGAGGGTTTGATGCCGTTCATCGCGCCGCGCGCGTGGCGCGAGGCGTTCCGGCGCCTCACCGAGATGAGCGACGGCCAGCTCCGCTTCATCGGGCTCGCGTCGATGACGCTCGGCGCGGTCGCCCTGCTGGTGGTCACCCATGCGTAAGTGGATCCTGCCCGAGGCGATCGAGGACATCCTGCCCGCGGAGGCCGCGCGCCTCGAGGCGCTGCGCCGCGCGCTGCTCGATCATTTCGCGTCGCGCGGCTACCGCCTGGTGCAGCCGCCGCTGGTCGAGCACCTCGAGTCGCTGCTGACCGGAACCGGGCGCGACCTCGAGCTGCAGACGTTCAAGGTCGTCGATCCGCTGTCGGGACGCATGCTCGGCGTGCGCGCCGACACGACGCCTCAGGTCGCCCGCATCGACGCGCATCTGCTCAACGAGGCGGGCGTCACGCGCCTGTGCTACGCCGGCAGCGTGCTGCGCACGATGCCGGCCGGGCCCGCGACCACGCGCGAGGTGATGCAGATCGGCGCCGAGCTCTTCGGCGAGCCGGGCATCGCCGGCGACCGCGAGGTCGTCGGATTGCTGCTGTCGTCGCTCCACGAGGTCGGGCTCACCGGCCTGCACCTCGACCTCGGCCACGTCGGCGTCTACCGCGCGCTCGCGGCAGGCGCGGGGATCGCGGGCAACGCGGAAGACGGCGACCTGTTCGCCGCGCTGCGCGCCAAGGACGCGCCCACCGTCGGCGAGCTCACCGCCCGACTGCCGGTCGCCTGGCGCGACGCGCTGCGCGCGCTGCCCGACCTCTACGGGCCGGCCGGTGACGTGCTCGCTCAAGCGCGCGCGCGACTGCCCGACACGCCGGCGATCGCGAACGCGCTCGCCGCGCTCGACGCGCTCGCCCAGGGCGCGGCCGGCGCGGTCGACGCGCTGCACGTCGATCTCGCGGACCTCACCGGCTACCATTACCAGAACGGCGCGATCTTCTCGGTGTTCACCGCGGGGCAGACGCGCGCGCTCGGCAACGGCGGACGCTACGACGGCATCGGGAAGGCGTTCGGCCGCGCGCGTCCGGCGACCGGGTTCACGCTCGACCTCCGCCACCTCGCCGAGGTCACCGGCGCGACACCGGCGCGCGGCTGACGCCGCCGGACCCACAGGGGACAGCATGGGAAAGAACGTCGTCGTCATCGGCACCCAGTGGGGCGATGAAGGCAAGGGCAAGATCGTCGACTGGCTGACCGAGAGCGCGTCGGGCGTCGTGCGCTTCCAGGGGGGCCACAACGCCGGCCACACGCTGGTGATCGGCGGGCGCAAGACGGTGCTGCGGTTGATCCCGTCGGGCGTGCTGCGCCCCAACGTGCGCATCTACATCGGCAACGGCGTGGTCGTCTCGCCGTCGGCGCTCCTGTCGGAGATCCGCGAGCTCGAAGGCGCGGGCGTCGCGCTGCGCGCCCGCCTCGCCATCTCGCCCGCGTGCCCGTTGGTGCTGCCCTACCACGTCGCGCTCGACCAGGCGCGCGAGAGTGCCGCGTCCGACGGCAAGATCGGCACGACCGGCCGCGGCATCGGTCCCGCCTACGAGGACAAGATCGCGCGCCGCGCGCTGCGCGTCCAGGACCTGCTCGACCCGGACCGCTTCGCGGAGAAGCTCGAGCGCGTGCTCGCCTACCACAACTTCGTGCTGTCGCAGTACCACAAGGTCGCCCCGGTCGACTTCGCGCGCACGCGCGACGAGGCGCTCGAGCACGCGCGCGAGATCGTGCCGATGGTCGCCGACGTCGCGGGCCTGCTGCACGCGGCGCGCGCGCGCGGCGAGTCGCTGCTGTTCGAAGGCGCGCAGGGCGCGCTGCTCGACGTCGACCACGGCACCTACCCGTTCGTGACCAGCTCGAACTGCATCGCCGGTGCCGCGGCGAGCGGCAGCGGCATCGGGCCGCACCAGATCGACTACGTGCTCGGCATCGTCAAGGCGTATACGACGCGCGTCGGCGGCGGACCGTTCCCGACCGAGCTCACCGACGCGACCGGCGCGCAGCTCGCGAAACGGGGCAACGAGTTCGGCTCGGTGACCGGCCGCCCGCGCCGCTGCGGCTGGATCGACATCCCGCTGTTGCGCCGTTCGGTGCAGCTGTCCGGTGTCAACGGGCTGTGCATCACCAAGCTCGACGTGCTCGACGGCCTGCCGTCGATCCGGGTGTGCACCGGCTACACGGTCGACGGCAAGCCGGTCGACCTCGTGCCGACCGGCGCCGACGCCGTCGCGCGCTGCGTGCCGGTGTACGAGGCGTTGCCCGGGTGGCGCGAGAGCACGGTAGGCGCGCGGACCTTCGACGTGCTGCCGGACGCCGCGCGCGCCTACCTCGACCGGCTCGAGGCGCTCATCGGCGTTCCGATCGCGATGGTGTCGACCGGGGCGGATCGCGACGAGACGATCCTGCGGCAGCATCCGTTTTCGTAGCGGGCGAAAGTACACCCCTACTCGCGGGCGACGGCCGAAAGTGCACCCCTACTTTCGGCCGGTTTAGTATGCTGCGGATCGCCGGCGAAGCCGGACGATCCGCAGGTGCAACGACGACGCAAGACCGGGCGCCAACGGTCCGGTCGGGGAGCTTGACGATGAGCCTGCACGTGAGCTGGGAGCAGTACAACACGCTGATCGAGCGGCTCGCGCTGGTCGTGCACGATTCGGGCTACGCGTTCGACCAGATCGTCTGCATCGCGCGCGGGGGCCTGCGCGTCGGCGACGTGCTGTCGCGCATCTACGAGAAGCCGCTCGCGATCTTGTCGACGCATTCGTACGCGGCCGGGAGCGGCACGGTGCGCGGCGACCTGGTGATCGCCGAGCACATGACGATGACCGCGCCGAAGCTCGGCCACCGCATCCTCCTCTGCGACGACATGGTCGACTCGGGACACACGCTCGAGAAGGTAGTGGCGACGCTGCCGGTGCGCTTCCCGCAGATCGCCTCGATGAAGACCGCCGTGCTGTGGTGGAAGGCCTGCTCGGTCTTCCGCCCCGACTTCCACGTGGACTACCTGCCCGACAACCCGTGGATCCACCAGCCGTTCGAGATCTACGACAAGATGCGCCCGCAGGACCTCGCGGCGCGGCTCGGGCCGCAGCGCGCCAAGGCGTCCTAGCGTCACCGAATGGCGCGCGCTCCGCGGCTCCGGCAGGCGCGCGCGTCCGCTCCGCTATCATCCGCGTTGCGCCGCTCGCGCGCGCCCAACGAAAACGCCCGCGGGAGCGGGCGTTCGTGGACGTCTCGTGCATGGCTGCCGGCCGGCGTTGGTGCCCAGAAGAGGACTCGAACCTCCACGGTGTTACCCGCCAGTACCTGAAACTGGTGCGTCTACCAATTCCGCCATCTGGGCGGCCGGACTGCAACCCAATATTTTAGAAGGCTCGGTCGACGTTGTCAAAGAAGGCTGCCCCACCCCTCCCCACCGCGGCGCTGCTCGCGGCGCTCGCCGACGCCGGCGTCCCGCTCGCGCCCGACGAGCTCGCCGAGCGTCTCGGGGTGCCGAAGCGCGGCCGCGCCGCGCTCGAGGCCGCGATCGCGCGGGCGCACGACCGCGGCGAGATCCTGATCAACCGCAAGGGGCAGCTCTGCATCGCCGCGAAGCTCGACGTCGTCGCCGGCCGGCTCGAGGGCCATCCGGATGGCTTCGGCTTCCTGGTGCCCGACGACGGCCGCCCCGACATCGCGCTTCCCGCGCGCGAGATGCGCAAGGCACTGCACGGCGACCGCGTCACCGCGCGCATCACCGGCACCGACCGCCGCGGGCGGCCCGAGGGCGAGATCGTCGAGGTCCTGGAACGCGGCACCCGCGAGATCGTCGGCCGCCTGCACGACGAGCGCGGCGTGTGGTTCGTCGTCGCGGAGAACCGGCGCATCGCGCAGGACCTGATCGTACCGGCGAAGGACCGCGGCGCCGCGAAGCCGGGCGACGTCGTCGTCGTCGAGATCGTCGAGTATCCGACCGCGGAGCGCGAGCCGATCGCCCGCGTGATCGAGGTGCTCGGCCGCGCCACCGATCCGGGCATGGAGATCGAGATCGCGCTGCGCAAGCACGCGCTGCCGTTCAAGTTCTCGAAGGCTGCGGCGGCGCAGGCGAAGCGCCTGCCCGACCACGTGCTCGACAGCGAGCGCGCCGGTCGCGTCGACCTCACCGCCGTGCCGCTCGTCACCATCGACGGCGAGACCGCCAAGGATTTCGACGACGCGGTCTGGGCCGAGAAGAAGGGCAAGGGCTTCCGGCTCGTCGTCGCGATCGCCGATGTCTCGCACTACGTCCGCGACGCCGACGCGATCGACCAGGACGCGCGCGAGCGCGCGACGTCGGTGTACTTCCCGCGGCGCGTGATCCCGATGCTCCCCGAGGCGCTGAGCAACGAGCTGTGCTCGCTCAAGCCGCAGGTCGACCGGTTGTGCATGGTCGCGGACATGGAGATCACGGCGACCGGCACGATCCGCCGCTACAAGTTCTACCCGGCCGTGATGCACTCGCGCGCGCGACTCACCTACGACGAGGTGTGGTCGTGGCTGTCCGATCCGGCGTCGGCGCAGGACGAGCGCGCGCGCGCCGTGCTGCCGCATCTGTCGACGCTCTACGAGCTCTACCACGTGCTCGACGCGAGCCGCGACCAGCGCGGTGCGATCGACTTCGAGACCGTCGAGCTCCGGCTCGTCTTCGATGCGCACGGCAAGATCGAGAAGATCGTGCCGGCGCCGCGCAACGACGCGCACAAGCTGATCGAGGAGTGCATGCTCGCAGCCAACGTGTGCGCCGCGGACGTGCTCGCCAAGGCCGGCCATCCCGCGCTCTACCGCGTGCACGAGGGCCCCACGCCCGAGAAGCTCGAGCAGCTGAAGGCGTTCCTCGGGGCGAGCGCGCTGTCGCTGGGCGGCGGCGAGGAGCCGACCGCGATGGACTACGCCAGGCTCCTCGACAAGATCCGCGACCGCCCCGATTTCGCGCTGCTGCAGACCGTCCTCTTGCGCTCGCTGCAGCAGGCGCGCTACCGTCCGGACAACGTCGGCCACTTCGGCCTCGCCTACGAGGCCTACGCGCACTTCACATCGCCGATCCGCCGCTACCCGGACCTCCTCGTGCACCGCGCGATCCGCGCGGTGCTGGCGGGCAAGCGCTACCAGCCTGCCGGCGCCACCTGGGAGGAGCTCGGTATCCACGCTTCGCTCGCCGAGCGCCGTGCCGACGACGCGACGCGCGACGTCGAGGCGTGGCTCAAGTGCTGGTACATGCAGGACAAGGTCGGCGAAACCTTCGAGGGCACGATCAGCGGCGTCGCGAGCTTCGGCATCTTCGTCACGCTGGACGGCCTCAACGTCGACGGCCTGGTGCACGTCACCGAGCTGCCGCGCGACTATTTCCGCTACGACCCGATGCGCCACTCGCTCACCGGCGAGCGCAGCGGCCTCGCGTTCCGGCTCGCCGACCGCGTGCGCGTGCGCGTCGCACGCGTCGACCTCGAGCAGGCGCGCATCGACTTCACGCTGGCGGACGCGGCCGCCGCCGCGCACCCGGCGGTGTCGCAACCGCTGGCCCGCGGCGACCGGCCCCGCGAGACGCGCACGCCGCGCGCCCGCCGCTAGGTCCTGTTAGCGCATGGCCGACGCGTCGGGCGACCTGGTCGTCCAGGCCCCGTCGATCACGAGCGACGATCTCGCGCGGCTCGTGGCGATCGCGGATCCGACGGCCATCGAGGCCATCGCGCCGCGGCCGGGCGCGACCGTCGCCGCGTGGCGGTTGCGCGACGCGACGCTGAGCGAGCCCTTCCGTGCCGCGTGCGCGGCGGCAGAAGTCGATTGCGCCGTCGTGCCCCGCGGCCGGCGGCTCGCGGACCTGCGCGTGCTCGCGTTCGACATGGACTCGACGCTCATCACGATCGAGTGCATCGACGAGATCGCCGCGCATGCGGGCGTCAAGGACGCGGTGTCCGCCGTCACCGCCAGCGCGATGCGCGGCGAGATCGACTTCCGAGCGAGCCTCGTGCGGCGCGTCGCGTTGCTGAAGGGCCTCGGCGTCGACGCGCTCGAGGCCGTCTACCGCGAGCGGCTGAAGCTCTCGCCGGGCGCGGAAACGCTACTCGCGGCCGCGCGCGACGTCGGCGCCAGGACGCTGCTCGTGTCGGGCGGGTTCACGTTCTTCACCGATCGGCTGCGCGAGCGCCTGGCGATCGACACCACGGTATCCAACGTCCTCGAGGTGGCGAACGGGCGGCTGACCGGCGGGTTGCTGGGCGACATCGTCGATGCCGACCGCAAGGCCGCCGCGCTGGTGGCGATGCGCGCGCGCCATGCCGACGGCGGCTGGGTGGTGGCGATCGGGGACGGCGCGAACGACCTGCCGATGCTGCGCGCCGCCGACGTTTCGGTCGCCTACCACGCCAAGCCGGTGGTGCGCGCGCAGGCGACGCACGCGATCGACCACGGGGGGTTGGATGCGGTGCTGAACCTGTTCGCACCGTGAAGGTGGCGTTGGGCGTGCGCGACGGAGCGTCGCGCTGACGCAGGCGCCGACGCCGCGGCCGGAGGGCGATACCTATCGCCTATCGCCCATCGCCCGTCGCCGCTTCACGCTTCCTCGATCCACGCCATCTGGATCGCCTCGAGGACCTTCTCGCCGCTGTGGCCCGGGTCGTCGTCGAATTCGGGCAGCGCCAGCACCCAGCCGCGCAGCTCGGTGAAGCGCAGGCGGCGCGGGTCGACGTCCGGATGCGCGTCGGCGAGCGCGATCGCGATCTCGCGCGAGTCGGTCCACTTCATTTGCGCTCCTTGGCGAAATTGATCGTGTAGCGCGGCAGCTCGACGACCAGCTTGTCGCCGGCGACGATCGCCTGGCACGACAGGCGGGACTGCGGCGTCAGGCCCCAGGCGCGGTCGAGCAGGTCGTCCTCGTCCTCAGTCGACGGGTTGAGCGAGCCGCCGCCTTCGCGCACGATCACATGGCAGGTCGTGCACGCGCACGACTTCTCGCACGCGTGCTCGACCTCGATGCCGTGCTCGAGCAGGTTGTCGCACAGCGACTTGCCCGGCTCGCCGTCGAAGGTCGTGCCCTCGGGACAGATCTCCGGGTGCGGGAGGACGACGATCTCGGCCATCGGCGGGAGGCGTCAGGCCAGCGAATCGATCGCGCGGCCGGCCAGCGCCTGGCGCACGCCGCGATCCATGCGGCGCGCCGCGAAGGTCTCGGTCGCGCGGTTGAGCGCGTCGACGGCAGCTCGCAGCGCCGCAGCGTCCTCGCCGTCGCGCATCGCGTGGAGGTTGGCCAGCGCGGCATCGATCGCGCCGCGCTCGTCGGCCGAGAGCAGGTCGCCGTCGGCCGCGAGCGCGCCCTCGGTCGCCATCGCGACGTGATCGGCGTCCACCCGCGCCTCGCCGAGCGCGCGCGCCGTCATGTCGGTGGCCGCGTGCTCGAACGATTCGCGCAGCATGCGCGCGATCTCGTCGTCGCCGAGGCCGTACGAGGGCTTGACTGCGATCGACGACTCGACGCCGGTGGTCTGCTCGCGCGCCGACACCGACAGCAGCCCGTCGGCGTCGACCTGGAAGGTGACCAGGATGCGCGCGGCGCCCGCCGCCATCGGCGGGATGCCGCGCAGCTCGAAGCGGGCGAGCGAGCGGCAGTCGGCGACGCGCTCGCGCTCGCCCTGGACGACGTGGATCGCCATCGCGGTCTGCCCGTCGCGCCAGGTCGTGAACTCCTGCGCCCGCGTCACCGGCAGCGTCGCGTTGCGCGGGACGATCCTCTCGGCGAGCCCGCCCATCGTCTCGACGCCGAGCGACAGCGGGATCACGTCGAGCAGCAGCCAGTCGTCGTCGCGTCCGCGGTTGCCGGCGAGCGCGTTCGCCTGCATCGCCGCCCCCAGCGCGACGACCTCGTCGGGATCGAGGTTGGTGAGCGGCGCCTGGCCGAAGAACGAGGCGACCGCACGGCGAATCTCGCGCATGCGCGTCGCGCCGCCGACCAGCACGACGCCGTCGAGGTCGCCGGGCGCGAGGCCGGCGTCGCGCAACGCCCGGCGCACCGGCGCGAGCGTCTTGTCGACCAGCGTGCGCGAGATCCCGGAGAAGTTGGCGGCGGTCAGCGACTGCTCGATGCGCTGGCCGGTCGCCAGCGTCGCGACGATTGGCGCCGCGTCGTGGCCGGTCAGCATTTCCTTGGCGTCGCGTGCGCGCATCAGGAGCAGCCGCGAATCCTCGGCCGACGGCGGCGGCACCTTGGCAGCCTCGAGGAGCCAGCAGAACACGCGGTGGTCGAAATCGTCGCCCCCGAGCGCCGAATCGCCATTGGTCGCGAGCACCTCGAACACGCCGCGCGTGAGCTTCAGGATCGAGATGTCGAACGTCCCGCCGCCGAGGTCGTAGACGGCGTAGATCCCCTCGACGCCGTGATCGAGGCCGTAGGCGACCGCGGCGGCAGTCGGCTCGTTCAACAGGCGCAGCAGCGGCAGGCCGGCGAGCTTCGCCGCATCCTTGGTCGCCTGGCGCTGCGCATCGTCGAAATAGGCGGGCACGGTGACCACCGCCGCGTCGACGGGCCCGCCGAGGTGGTGCTCGGCGCGCGCGCGCAGCGCTCTCAGGATGTCGGCAGACACCTCGACCGGCGACTTTTCGCCGGCGCGCGTCGCGACGCGCACCATGCCGGGCGCATCGACGAAGCGGTAGGGAAAGCGCCGTGCGTCCGCGAGGTCGGCGAGCCCGCGCCCCATCAGCCGCTTCACCGAGACCAGCGTGTTGTGCGGATCGGTGGTCTGCGACCTCGCGGCCGCGTAGCCGACTTCGACGCCGTCTTCACCATAGTGCACGATCGACGGCACCAGCGGCCGTCCCTCGTCGTCGGGCAGAACCACGGCGATGCCATCGTCGCGCACCGTCGCGACGAGCGAGTTGGTCGTGCCGAGATCGATGCCGATGGCGCGGCGCCGCACCCGCTTGACCGGCGCTGCGTCCGGCTCGGCGATCTGCATCAACGCCATGGGTCTTCCTCCCCGAGGCCGGCCGCATCGCGGCGTCGCACCCCAGCTCCCGCAGAAGCGGGCGCCGCACCCCTGGGGCGGCTCGGCGAGCGCAATGGCGTCCCGGCGGCGCTCACGACGTCACCTGCGCGGCCATCTCGTCGAGGTCGTCCGCGAGCTTGTCGAGGAAGCGCAGCGCGCGTACGCGCTCGCGCGCCGCATCGGTGCTGCCCGGCGCGTCGAGCAGCTCGCCCAGCGTGGCCTGCATTTCCGCGGCTTCACGCCGCACCTCGTCGAGCAGCATCTCGAGTCCGCCGGCATCGTGCGCGGCGGCGGCGCTCGCGGCGCGCTCGCGCCGCTCGAGCTGGCGCTCGAGGAAGTCCAGGTCGAGCGCGGTGTCGTTCGCGTCGAAGGCATCGACGCCGCGCAGCGACAGGAGGTAGCGCGCCCGCTCGACCGGGTCGCCGAGCGTCCGGTAGGCCTCATTGACGCGCGCCGCGGCCTGCAACGCCATCCGCCGAGACGCGTCATCGGAGGTGGCGTGCCGATCCGGATGCACCGAACGCTGCAGCTCGCGATAGGCCGCGTCGAGCGCCGCGGCGTCGATCGCATAGCGCGGCGGCAGGCCGAACAACTCGAAGTGGTTGCGCGCGAAGTCGAGCACGGGGGGTCAGGAATCGGGATTCAGGAATCGGGAATCAGGGCCGGCGCGCGAAGCTCGCCGCCACGCCCTACCCTCGTCTTGCCGCCCCGCAAGGGAAGCGGCTGCGTCGCGGGGGTTCCGGGAGGGAACGCGTGCCCCGGCGCGCGACGGGAGAGCCGGCGTCCGGCGAAAGCCGGCGGCGTCGAGCGCCCGCCGCCCCGCACTCGACTAGACGTTGAACGACTCCCCGCAGCCGCACTCGTCCTTGACGTTGGGGTTGCGGAACTTGAAGCCCTCGTTGAGCCCTTCGCGCGTGAAGTCCAGCACCGTCCCGTCGAGGTAGGGCAGGCTCTTCGGATCGACGACGACGGTCACGCCGTGCGCCTCGAACGCGACGTCCTCGGGCTTCTTCTCGTCGACGAACTCGAGCTTGTACGCGAGCCCCGAGCAGCCCGACGTGCGCACGCCCAGGCGCAGGCCGATGCCCTTGCCGCGACGCTCGAGCTGCCGGGCGACGTGCTTCGCCGCCTTCTCGGTCACCGTGATCGTCATCATTCAGTCCGCCGCGAGCTTCTCGCGCGCCGGCGCTTCGTCGCTTCCCTGCTTCTTGCGATAGTCGGCGACCGCCGCCTTGATCGCATCCTCGGCGAGGATCGAGCAGTGGATCTTCACCGGCGGCAGCGCCAGCTCCTCGGCGATCGCCGTGTTGCGGATCGACATCGCCTGGTCGAGCGTCTTGCCCTTCACCCATTCGGTGACGAGCGACGACGACGCGATCGCCGAGCCGCAGCCATAGGTCTTGAACTTCGCGTCCTCGATGAGGCCGTCGCGGCCGACCTTGATCTGCAGCTTCATCACGTCGCCGCACGCCGGCGCGCCGACCATGCCGGTGCCGACGCCCGACTCGTCCTTCGCGAACGAGCCGACGTTGCGCGGGTTCTCGTAGTGGTCCAGTACCTTGTCGCTGTATGCCATGTCATGCTCCTCGGAGCTTCAATGCGCCGCCCACTGTACCGTGCTCAGGTCGACGCCTTCCTGATGCATCTCCCACAACGGGGAGAGCTCCCGCAGCTTCGCGATCTTGCGCTTCAGGAGGTCGATCGTGTAGTCGATCTCGGCGGGCGTCGTGAAGCGGCCCACCGTGAAGCGGATCGAGCTGTGCGCGAGCTCGTCGCTGCGCCCCAGGGCGCGCAATACGTAAGACGGCTCCAGCGACGCCGACGTGCACGCCGAGCCCGACGACACGGCGACGTCCTTGATCGCCATGATCAGGCTCTCGCCCTCGACGAAGTTGAAGCTGATGTTGAGGTTGTGCGGCACGCGCCGGGCGATGTCGCCGTTGACGTAGACCTCCTCGATCGTCGCGAGCCCCTTCAGCAGCCGGTCGCGCAACGCGCGGATGCGCTCGCCTTCCTCGGCCATCTCGAGCTTGGCGAGCCGGAAGGCCTCGCCCATGCCGACGATCTGGTGCGTCGGCAGCGTGCCCGAGCGCATGCCGCGCTCGTGGCCGCCGCCGTGCATCTGCGCTTCGATGCGCACCCGCGGCTTGCGGCGCACGAACAGCGCGCCCACGCCCTTGGGGCCGTAGGTCTTGTGCGCCGAGAAGCTCATCAGGTCGACCTTGAGCGCGCCGAGGTCTATCGGCACCTTCCCCGTCGCCTGCGCCGCGTCGACGTGGAAGATGATGCCGCGCTTGCGGCAAATCTCGCCCATCGCCGCGATGTCCTGCACCACGCCGATCTCGTTGTTCACCAGCATCACCGACGCGACGATGGTGTCGGGCCGCAGCGCCGCCTCGAACACCGCGGGCGCGAGCATGCCGTCGGCATCGACGTCGAGGTAGGTCGCCTCGAAGCCCTCGCGCTCGAGCTCGCGCACCGTGTCGAGCGTCGCCTTGTGCTCGGTCTTCACGGTGACCAGGTGCTTGCCCTTGTCCTTGTAGAAGTGGGCGGCGCCCTTGAGCGCGAGGTTGATCGACTCGGTCGCGCCGGACGTCCACACCAGCTCGCGCGGGTCGCAGTTGACCAGCGCGGCGACGTTCTCGCGCGCCTGCTCGATCGCCGCCTCCGCTTCCCAGCCGAACGCGTGCGAGCGCGACGCCGGGTTGCCGAAATGCTCGGTGAGCCACGGGATCATCGCCTGCGCGACGCGCGGATCCACCGGCGTGGTGGCCGAGTAGTCGAGGTAGATCGGGAGCTTCGAGGCGGTCATGCCGGTCACGCGGTGACGGGCTCGGTGGAGCGCGGGCTCGGCGGGCGATGGTCGCGCATGACGACGGCGCCCCCGTTCCCCGGCGGCGCCTGCTGGCGCACCAATTCGGCCAGCGAGACCGAGCGCAGGTAGGCGAAGATGTGGGTGTTGAGGCCGGCCCACAACTCGTGGGTCATGCAGCGGCGATCGTCGAGGCAGTTCTCCCGGCCCGCGCACTGCGTCGCGTCGATCGGCTCGTCGACGGCGAGGATCACGTCGGCGACGGACACGCTCTCCGCCGGACGCGCGAGGTTGTAGCCGCCGCCCGGGCCCCGGACGCTGTCGACCAGCCCGTGGCGCCGCAGCTTGCCGAACAGCTGCTCGAGATAGGAGAGCGAGATCTTCTGGCGCTCGGAGACGGCCGACAGCGTCACCGGCCCACCTTCTCCGTGCATCGCGACGTCGATCATCGCGGTGACCGCGAATCGACCCTTGGTAGTGAGGCGCATGAGTTGACCCTTGCCTAGGTGGAGGGGCGGCCCGTGGGAATCGGGAGCCAGCCCTGCCTTGCCTTGTCCATGCGGACAGCCGGGGAATTCTCCCGGACAATCAGCATCCTATGATTCCCGAATGATTTAGTCAACTATACAGACCGAAAGTTCAGCCGAGGGTCTTGTCGATCTGCTTGGGGTCGAAGCCGTCGGCGACGGCCCGGTCGTCTCCGCACTCGACCCCGCCCTGCTTCAGGTGCTCCACCAGCCGGTCCATCCGGGCATCGGTTGCCGCCGCGTGCTCGAGGAGCTTGTGGATCGCCTGCACCAGCGGATCGTCCAGCTCCTTGCCGATCGCGTAGGCGGAAAACCCGATCCGGCTCGCCTGCCGCTCCTGCCGCTCCGCCTCCTCGGTGGTGTGGATGCGCGCGGGGATCCCGACCGCCGTGGCCCCGGGCGGCACGTCGCGGACCACGACGGCATTGGAGCCGACCTTCGCGTCGTCGCCCACCGTGATCGGCCCCAGGATCTTGGCGCCCGCCCCGACGACGACACGACGCTCTACCACGGGGTGACGCTGGGCGGGAC
>DATLIR010000010.1:0-3576 GCA_035539315.1 Casimicrobiaceae bacterium | reverse complement strand
AGTACCTGCGCGAGCACCCGGACACCGCCGCGGTAATCGAGGGCAAGATCCGCGCGACGGTCGGCGTGCCGACGCCCGGCCCGATCAATTCGGCCGCGCGCGACGACGACTGAAGCCGCGCGACGGCCGGGTCACGCGATGCGCCGTCCGCCGCCGCGACGTGTTGACCGGCCCGCGCCCGCGGCGCTCGCGACCGCGGTGCGCATGCTCGCGCGCCGCGACCATGGGCGGAGCGAGTTGCGCGCGCGCCTGATCGCGCGCGGCGTCGCCGAGGCCGACGCCGAGCGGGCGCTCGACGAACTGTCGCGCCGTGGTCTCCTCTCGGACGCGCGCTACGCCGAGGCGGTCGTCGCGCAGAAGGCGGGCCGCTTCGGGCGACGCGCCATCGCGCACGCGCTGAAGGAGAAGGGCGTCGACCCGCAGGCGGCTGCGACCGCGCTCGGCACGCTCGCCGGCCGCGACGAGGTCGACGAGGCGTTCGCGCTGTGGCAGCGACGCTACGACGCGCCGCCCGCCGACCGGCGCGAGAAGGCGCGGCAGGTGCGCTTCCTGCTCTCGCGCGGCTACGCGATGTCGGTGGCGCTCAAGGTGCTGCGACGCGCCGGTGCGCCGCCTGGCGACGACGACACCTGACGCGGCGACGCTGATCCAGCGGGGCCACCCCGGGGCGTGGTCCACGGAAGGCCTCTTCCATGGCAATTCGCGCGCAGCCTCGAACGCTGACCACGACACGCTCCTCGCTCATGCGGGGCTAACGTGCCGCTGCCCAGGGCGACGTCGCAGCGCGTCGAACGCGCGGTACCAGAAAGCGGCGGCTGCAGAGGGATCGAAGGTCGCGCTTTCCCACGCCGCCCGATGCCGCGCTACGGCGGGCCCCCCGAATTCGCTGCGTCGGGCATCCCGCGCAGTCGCAATCCGGGCGGCATCGCGATGCGCCCGAGCTTCACCAGTCGTGCCGTGATCGCACCGGTCGTGCGCTCGTGGGCGCGCGCGAGCTCCGCGATCGTCATGCCGGCTTCGTGCGCCTGCGCAAGCAACGCGTCCTCGCCGGCGGACCACGGGCGCCCGGCATTGGCGCGCGGGGGCGCGACGGGGTGGAGGGCGCCTCCCGCCATCGCGGCTTCGCGCAGGCGCGCGGGTGCGAGGGCATCGATCGCCGCGCACACGACGCGCAGGAAATCCGTGCGCTGAGCCGGGTGGTCGGGCGGCAGCGTGGCGCCGGTCGCTGGGTCGACGCCATCGCGCCAGCCAGCCAGGTGCCGCAACAGGGTTTCGCGTTCCATGGATCCTCCATCGCGCGGCCGGCGACGGGACGCCCGCGCCTGCGGGTCGGCCGCGGCGTGTTCCGGCACGTCGCAAGCGTGCGGGAAGGCGCATGACGCTCGCCTTCGGCCGTTCGGCCGAGTCGGCGATGGCCACGGCGGCGCCGCGCGTCGCCTACCCCGGGGCACCGGCGGCAGGTACAATCTAACGCTTTGATTTCCCGGCGCGAAACCGGCCCCCGGCCGCGCCCCCTCGAGCCCGTGACCGCCGCCGAGATCCGCAGCCAGTTCATCGCCTACTTCGTGTCGAAGGGGCACACGCACGTACCAAGCGCGTCGCTCGTTCCGGGCAACGACCCGACGCTGCTCTTCACCAACTCCGGGATGGTGCAGTTCAAGGACGTCTTCCTCGGCCTGGAGAAACGTGCGTACGTCCGCGCCACGACCGCGCAGCGCTGCGTGCGCGCCGGCGGCAAGCACAACGACCTCGAGAACGTGGGCTACACCGCGCGCCACCACACGTTCTTCGAGATGCTCGGCAACTTCAGCTTCGGCGACTACTTCAAGCGCGACGCGATCCGCTACGCGTGGGAGCTCCTGACCGGCGTGTATCAGCTCCCCGCCGACAAGCTCTGGGTCACCGTCTACATCGACGACGACGAGGCCTACGACCTGTGGGCGAACGACATCGGCGTCCCGGCCGGGCGGATCGTGCGCATCGGCGACAACAAGGGGGCGAAGTATTCGTCCGACAACTTCTGGCAGATGGCCGACACCGGTCCCTGCGGTCCCTGCTCGGAGATCTTCTACGACCACGGCCCGCAGGTGTGGGGCGGGCCGCCCGGATCCCCCGAGGAGGACGGCGACCGCTACATCGAGATCTGGAACCTGGTGTTCATGCAGTACAACCGCGACGCGCAGGGCACGCTGACGCCGCTGCCCAAGCCGTGCGTGGATACCGGCATGGGTCTCGAGCGCCTCGCCGCGGTCCTGCAGCGCGTGCACTCGAACTACGAGATCGACCTCTTCGTCGACCTGATCCGCGCCGCTGTGCGCGAGACCGGCGCTAGGGACCTGCTCGCCCCCTCGCTGCGCGTCATCGCCGACCACATCCGCGCCTGCGCGTTCCTGGTCGTCGACGGCGTGATCCCGGGCAACGAGGGCCGCGGCTACGTGCTGCGCCGGATCATCCGGCGCGCCATCCGCCACGGCTACCAGCTCGGCCAGAAGCAGCCGTTCTTCCACCGTCTCGTCGACGACCTCGACCGCTTGATGGGCGACGCGTATCCCGAGCTGCGGCGGGAGAAGGCGCGCGTGGCACAGGTGCTGAGGGTCGAGGAGGAACGCTTCGGCGAGACGATCGACAACGGCATGACGATCCTCGACGAGGCGATCGCGTCGCTGCGCAAGGCGGGCGCCACCGAGCTCGACGGCACGACCGCGTTCACGCTCTACGACACCTACGGCTTCCCGTTCGACCTGACCGCCGACGTGCTGCGCGGCCACGGGCTCACCGTCGACGAGGCGGCGTTCGACCGTGCGATGGACGCACAGCGCGACCGCGCGCGCGCCGCATCGCAGTTCAAGGCGGGCGGCACGCTTGCCTACGACGGGCCGAAGACGCGCTTCGACGGCTACGACACGCTGTCCGTGGAAGCCGACGTCGTCGCGCTGTACCGGGACGGCGCGAAGGTCGAGTCGCTGACGACCGGCGAGCGCGGTATCGTGGTGCTGTCGCGCACGCCGTTCTACGCCGAGTCGGGCGGCCAGGTCGGCGATCGCGGCGAGCTCACCAAGGCGGGCGTGTGCCTCACGCTGTTCGCGGTCGAGGACACGCAGAAGCTCCAGCCCGACGTCGTCGGCCACGTCGGCGAGGTGAAGACGGGCGAGCTCGCGATCGGCGACAAGGTCGCGGCCAGCGTCGATCACGAGGCGCGCGGGCGCACGATGCGCAACCACTCGGCGACGCACCTGATGCACAAAGCGCTGCGCGAGGTGCTCGGCGGCCATGTGCAGCAGAAGGGCTCGCTGGTCGACGCCGAGCGCACGCGCTTCGACTTCGCCCACCACGCGCCGCTCTCCGACGACGAGATCCGGCGCGTCGAGGCGCTGGTCAACGCCGAGATCCTCGACAACCACGCGACGAGCGCGCGCACGATGCCGATCGCCGAGGCGCAGAAGCTCGGCGCGATGATGCTGTTCGGCGAGAAGTACGGCGACGACGTGCGCGTGCTCGACATCGGCAGCTCGCGCGAGCTGTGCGGCGGCACGCACGTCGCGCGCACCGGCGACATCGGCATGTTCAAGGTAATCG
>DATLIR010000009.1:0-11935 GCA_035539315.1 Casimicrobiaceae bacterium | reverse complement strand
ACGATCGCCACCACGATCATCAGCTCGATCAGCGTGAAGCCCTGGGCGATTCGCCGCGCGACGCGGGTGCGGATGCGTCGATCCAGCAACGGTGCGCGGTGGGGATCCACGATGTCGGCGACAGGTTGTAGCGGACGCGGAGCCGGTAAAGAAAAGGGGCCTTGCGGCCCCTTTCTTGTAGCGGAGCTGGGTCGCGGCGGATCAGGTGCAGGTCGACGGCTTGCAGCCTGCCGAAGCATCCGAATTGCAGGTCCACGAGATCGGCGCGTCGCCGGTCGGGGACGACGGAGCCAGCGTGACGTGAGCGCTGGCCACGCACGACGCGACGCCGCTGCCGTTCATCTGCAGCGTGATGACGCCGTCGGCGACCGTAACGCTGTTCGCGTACTTGCCGGCGCCCGACGCAACCGCCCCCGGGATGCCGCCGGAACCGCTGTTGGCGCCGGTATGCGAGCCGTTGATCTGGTAGTACTCGCCCACGGCCGTCTTCAGTCCGGAGGCGATGACAATCGCGTCCGAGAGCTGCGCGCGGCCCGTGTAGTTCTGGTACTGCGGGATCGCAATGGCGGCGAGGATGCCGATGATCGCCACGACGATCATCAGCTCGATGAGCGTGAAGCCCTGTTGAATCCGTTTCATGTCGTTCTCCTGATGAGTGTGTGACGCGTCGATGTCCTGCGCGACCAGCGATGGCGGGACCAATGGAGCAACCGGTGTGCCAGCGGGACGAAGGGCGGCGGCTGCCCGGCGCCAAGACCCCAACCCGTTGATTAACCACGCGTTCAACGCGACGGACGGTTCCGGCACCGGCGTCATGACGGCGGCATTACTTAGGCGCCCGGACGGCGCTTTCCCCGCGTCGACGTGCCGCGCCGCGTCAGTGACGTTTTGCGTCACTCCGCGCCGACCAGCTCGAGGTGGGTTCCGGCGATCTCGAGGCTGTCCCCGGCAACGATCGGCCGCCCCGCCGGCGGAACCGGCTCGCCGTTTACCGTCGGGGGCACGGCGCCTTCGCGCGGGACCAGGTGCAGCGCTCCGTCGCGCCAGACGACCGCCGCGACCTGGGCGCCGACGCGACCGACCACGAACGCGTCGCCGGTGATCTCGACCACCCGGCCCGCCGACGGGCCGGACAGGACGCGCAGGCTGCCGTGCCGGATCGAAGCCGTGTCCGCGGGACCCGCATCCGGGGCGCCATTCGGCCCGTAGCGATCCGCAGCCCGGTTCGCTTCGGAGCGGTCCTGGCGAATGGCAGCGAGCTCGGCGTCGAAGGTCGACTCCTCGAGGTCACCCTGGGTCGGGACGCGGTGCGGGGGCGCCTTCTCGCGGGACCCGGGGCTACGGAGCCCGGGCTCTTCGCGGCCGTCGTCGGCTCGCCCCAGTGCGAGGCCCAGGTCCTCGTCGATGGCGGACGCGAGGGTGGGTTCGACCCGCTCGATGGAAGGCGCCTGCTCGACGCGCCGGGTGAGGTCGCGCCGGTCCTCGCGCGTCGCGGCCGGCGGCGGGTCGGCCCGGGCGTCGGGATCGTCCAGGTAGACCAGGAGCTGGCGGCCGATGTCGATCTGGTCGCGGTCGCGCAGGAAGTGCTTGGCGATCGGCCGCCCGTTGACCAGCGTCCCGTTGGTGCTGCCCAGGTCCTCCAGGAACGAGTCGGCGAGGATCGTGACCACCGCAGCATGCTCCCCCGAGACGCCCGGGTGCGGCAGGCATACGTCGTTGTCGGCGCGACGGCCGATGCTCACGCGCTCCTTGTCGAGCGGGATCTCGACTGCGCTCGCGTCCTTGAGGAACAGCACGAGCTTGCCCACGCGTGACCCCTAGCCGGCGACGATCCGCGAATGGAATTCCCAAGGCAAGGCGCGCGCCATCGGCCGGGCGGACGGGGCCGCCGCCGCGGGCGCGGCGCGCACGCCTAGGTCCCCTTCTTGCGGGCGAGGAAGCGCTGCGCCCACCCGGAGGCGGGCAGGAACTCGGGGGGCACGCGCACCAGGATCACCGAGATGTTGTCGCGCCCGCCGTTCTGGTTCGCGAGGTCGACCAGCTCCGCCGCCGCCTGCGTGAGCTCGGTGCGCTTGTCGTCGACCACGCCCTGCACCACGTCCGGGTCGACCATGTCGGTGAGGCCGTCCGAGCACAAGAGGTAGATGTCGTTGGGCTCGAGCCGGTACTCGGCGATGTCGGCCGGCACGATTGCCTCGATGCCGAGCGCGCGCGTCACCAGGTTCTTGTTGAGCGAGTACTTGGCCTGCTCGGCAGTGATCTGCCCACTGTCGATCTGCTCCTGCAGGAGCGAGTGGTCGTGCGTCAGCTGCTCGAACTTCTCGCCCCGGAGCCGGTAGCAGCGGGAGTCGCCGATGTGGCCGATCGAGACGCGGTTGGCGAAGAACACCGCGGCCACGATCGTCGTGCCCATGCCCGCGCACTCGGGGCGCGCCTGCGCGGCGTCGTAGATTCCCTTGTTGGCGGCGGCGATGTGCTGCTGCAGCAGGAGCGCGGCGTGCGACAGCCCGCTCTGCACGTCGACCTTCGAAAGCTCGCGGCCCGACGAGAGCTCGGGGAGCATCCCGTGCGACACCACGTTGACCGCGATGCCGCTCGCGACCTCGCCGGCGTTGTAGCCCCCCATGCCGTCGGCCAGCACCGCGATGCCGGCCCCGGAATCGACGAACACCGAGTCCTCGTTGTGCGAGCGAACCATCCCAGGGTGCGACAGGGACGCGACGTCGAGGTCGATGCGGTCGTTCATCGGGCCGGGAAGGGGATGCGGGGCGGCGGGCGCGGCAGGCCGGGCAGGTGCGCGAGGGCGGTGGCAGTGGGCGAACGGGTCCGGGAAGCGAGTGTACGAGAGGGCGCGTCCGGAGGCGAATCCGCGCCGAGCGGACCCGCGGTCCGGCCGGGCCGGAGGCGCCGCGTCAGCCGGAGGGCTCGCCCCGCTGCGCCGAGCGCATCTGCAGCAGCTTGGCCACTCCGATCACGAGCAGGATGCAGCCGGCCGGCAGCACCCAGTGCAGCCAGTGCGCGTGCGCATTGACCCAGTCGGCGACGGCGGTGTCGGTGACCGCCATCTCCCCGGCGACGTAGCCGAGCAGGCCGCCGCCGGCCATGACGAGCATCGGGAAGCGCTCGATCGCCTTCATGATGAGCTGGCTGCCGACGATCACCAGCGGGATCGACACGACCAGGCCGAAGATCAGCAGCACCAGGCTGCCCTTCGCGGCCGCGGCGACGCCGATGACGTTGTCGAGGCTCATCACCAGGTCCGCGATCACGATCGTTCGCACCGCCGCGAACAGCTGGTCGCTCGCCTTCACCTCGTGCCCGCCGTCCTCGTCGTCGGCGATGAGCTTGACGCCGATCCACAGGAGCAGGACGCCGCCGATGATCTTGAGCCACGGGAGGTTCAGCAGGCTGATCGCGAAGAACGTCAGGACGATCCGCAGCACGATCGCGCCGCCGGCGCCCCAGACGATGCCCCAGGTGCGCTGCTTCGGCGGCAGGTTGCGGCACGCGAGCGCGATGACCACCGCGTTGTCGCCCGACAACAGGATGTTGATGATGATGATCTCGATGCCCGCCAGCCAGAACTGGGGCGTTCCGAATTCCACGCGCTGCCTCCTCCCTCGAGCGGCCCGCGGGACCGCTACAGCACCGACTTCAAGAGCTTCCCCATCTCCGCGGGGTTTCGCGTCACCTTGATTCCGCACGCCTCCATCACGGCGAGCTTCTCCTGCGCGGTGCCCTTGCCGCCGGATACGATCGCGCCGGCATGGCCCATGCGCTTGCCCGGCGGCGCCGTCACGCCCGCGATGAACCCGACGATGGGCTTGCGCATGTGCGCCTTCGCCCACTGCGCCGCGGTTTCCTCGTCGTTGCCGCCGATCTCGCCGATCATCACCACCGCGTCGGTCCCCGGATCGTCGTTGAAGAGCTTGAGCACGTCGACGTGCTTGAGCCCGTTGACCGGATCGCCGCCGATGCCGACCGCGGAGGACTGGCCGAGGCCGAGCTCGGTCAGCTGGCCGACGGCCTCGTAGGTGAGGGTGCCCGAGCGCGACACGACACCGATGCGCCCCTTGCGGTGGATGTGACCGGGCATGATGCCGATCTTGATCTCGTCGGGCGTGATCACGCCCGGGCAGTTGGGGCCCAGCAGCAGCGTTCGGCGCCCCTTCATGCGGTCACGCGTGCGGATCATGTCGCGCACCGGGATGCCCTCGGTGATGCACACGACCAGGTCGAGTCCCGCGTCGACCGCCTCGTCGATCGCCGCGGCGGCGAAGGGCGGCGGCACGTAGATCACGCTCACCGTCGCGCCGGTGGCCTCCTTCGCTTCCTTCACCGTCGCGTGGATCGGGATCCCCTCGAAGCTCTCGCCGGCCTTCTTCGGGTTGACGCCCGCGACGAAGCACGCCTTCCCGTTGGCGTAGTCGCGGCACATTCGCGTGTGGAACTGGCCGGTCTTGCCGGTGATCCCCTGCGTGATCACCCGGGTGTCGCGGTTGACGAGGATCGACATGCGGGCCCTTTCAGTGCGCCTTCGTCGCCGCGACGACCTTCTCGGCCGCGTCGCCCATGTTGGCGGCCGAGATGATCGGCAAGCCGGACTCGGCCAGGATCTTGCGGCCGAGCTCCTCGTTGGTTCCCTTCATGCGCACCACCAGCGGCACCTTGAGCGACACCGCCTTCGACGCGGCGACCACGCCCTCGGCGATCGTGTCGCATTTCATGATGCCGCCGAAGATGTTGACCAGGATCGCGCGAAGCCGGGGATTGCGCAGCATGATCTTGAACGCCTCGGTCACCTTCTCGGCGGTGGCGCCGCCGCCGACGTCGAGGAAGTTCGCCGGCTCGCCGCCGAAGAGCTTGATCGTGTCCATCGTCGCCATCGCGAGGCCGGCGCCGTTCACCAGGCAGCCGATGTCGCCGTCGAGCGAGATGTACGACAGGTCGAACCTCGACGCCTCGATCTCGGCGGGATCCTCCTCGTCGAGGTCGCGCATCTCGACGATGTCGGGATGCCGGTAGAGCGCGTTCGCGTCGAAGTTGAGCTTGGCGTCGAGCGCCACGACGCGGCCGTCGCGGGTCACGATCATCGGGTTGATCTCGGCGAGCGACGCGTCGGTCTCGTCGAACACCCGGTAGAGGCCCTGGAGCATGGCGCGTCCCTGCGGAACGCTCGCCTCGGGAATGCCGATCTTGCGCGCCACGTCGTCGGCCTCCCCGTCGGTGAGGCCGGTGCGCGGATCGACGAGCACCTTGTGGATCTTCTCGGGCGCATGCGCGGCGACTTCCTCGATGTCCATGCCGCCTTCCGAGCTCGCCATCAGCACCACGCGCTGCGAGACGCGATCGACGACCATGCCGACGTAGAGCTCCTTGGCGATGTCGGCGCCCTCCTCGACCAGGAGCCGGCGAACCTTCTGGCCCGTGGCGCCCGTCTGGTGCGTCTTGAGCTGCATCCCGAGGATCTGCCCGGCGAGCGTGCGCACCTCGTCGATCGAGCGCGCGAGCTTGACGCCGCCGCCCTTGCCGCGCCCGCCGGCGTGGATCTGCGCCTTGACGACGAACACCGGGCCGGGCAGCGACTTCGCTGCGCGCACCGCATCGTCGACCGAGAACGCCGGAATGCCGCGCGGCACCGCGAGCCCGTAGCGGCGGAAGATCTCCTTGCCCTGGTACTCGTGGATCTTCACGGTGTCACTCCTTGGCTGGCCGGACACGCGCCGGCGACGATCGTGCTGCGGGCCACGGCTCGGTTCTCGCGGGGACGAAAGCGGTTCCCATCAGGCCGCGCCGCGGTACCACTTCGGGTACCAGCGCCGCACCGTCTCGCTGTGGGTCTCGAGCGCATGGCAGCGGTCGAGCTGGAACGGCTTGTGGCGCCCGTCGTCCTCGGGAACGAGGCTGGCGAACGTCTGGACCGCGGCGGTGGGCAGGTGGCCGACGAGCTCCGTCAGGTGCGAGCAGCCATGCACGCCGCCCAGGCGCTCCTTGACCGCGCCGCGGAAGCCGTGCGCGAGATTCGCGCCGACGAGCTTCCCGTAGGCGGGCTCGATGCGGTCGCATCCGTTCGGGTAGGGCGCGGCCGGAATGCTCGCCTCGACCGCGTGGATCGTGAACGCGCGATCGATCGTCACCCGGATCCACATGTCGTGCACGGGCTCGCCCGGCGCGCGCACGCCGGTCATCAGCGCGAACGGGCGCGACTTGGTGTCGAGCAGCCGTGCCTCGAGGTCGAACAGCCCGTCGGCACGCTGGTAACCCTCGCAGACGACGCTGCGCGTGTGCAGGGGCTCACGCGGCACGGGCGGGGACAGGGACATGGGATGGGAGTGGGCGACGACGACGCGCGGGCCGGTTGCGCCCGGCCGCCTGCCCTCGACGGCGCACTACAATAGGGCGCAAAGCCGCGATTTTACGATGCGGCGCGAACGTGCCGCAACCGGAGGCTTCCGATGCCCTACGTCCTCGCCCTCGACCAGGGCACGACCAGCTCGCGCGCGATCGTCTTCGATGCGCGCGGCGCGGTGCGCGGGTCGGCGCAGCAGGAGTTCCGGCAGATCTTCCCGCAGCCCGGCTGGGTCGAGCACGACCCGACTGAGATCTGGGCCACGCAGTCGGGCGTCATGCACGAGGCGATCGCCAAGGCCGGCATCGACGCGCGCGAGATTGCCGCGCTCGGCATCACCAACCAGCGCGAGACCACGCTCCTGTGGGAGCGCGCGACCGGGCGGCCGCTCGCGAACGCGATCGTGTGGCAGGACCGGCGCACCGCGCCGACCTGCGACGCGTTGCGCGCGGCGGGCCACGAGGCGACGTTCGCGCGCAAGACCGGGCTCGTCCTCGACGCCTACTTCTCCGGCACCAAGCTCAAGTGGCTGCTCGACCACGTGCCGCATGCGCGCGAGCGCGCGACGCGCGGCGAGCTCGCGTTCGGCACCGTCGACAGCTGGCTCGTCTGGAACCTGACGCAGGGCCGCGTGCACGCGACCGACGCGTCGAACGCGAGCCGCACGCTGCTCTTCGACATCCACCGCCGCGACTGGGACGACGAGCTGTGCGCCTTGCTCGACGTGCCGCGTGCGGTGCTGCCGGCGCTCGTGCCGTCGTCGGGGGTCTGCGGCACCACGTCGATCGACGGCGTCGCCGTGCCGATCGCCGGCATCGCCGGCGACCAGCAGGCCGCGCTGTTCGGGCAGGCCTGCCATGCGCCCGGCCTCGCGAAGAACACCTACGGCACCGGCTGCTTTCTGCTGATGAACACCGGCGCGGAGGCGGTCGCCTCGTCGAACCGGA
The DNA here is from genome assembly GCA_035539315.1 of Casimicrobiaceae bacterium. Lineage (GTDB taxonomy): Bacteria > Pseudomonadota > Gammaproteobacteria > Burkholderiales > Casimicrobiaceae > VBCG01. The sequence continues at coordinate 4,639 of DATLIR010000009.1, read as the reverse complement.
TGCTGACGACGGTCGCGTGGACGCGCGACGGGCGCACGGACTACGCGCTCGAAGGCTCGGTGTTCATCGGCGGCGCCGTGGTCCAGTGGTTGCGCGACGGGCTTGCGATCATCCGCACCGCACACGAGGTCGAGGCGCTCGCGGCGAGCGTCCCCGACAACGGCGGCGTGTTCCTCGTGCCGGCGTTCGCCGGGCTCGGCGCACCGCACTGGGACGCCTACGCGCGCGGCGCGGTGCTCGGCCTCACGCGCGGGGCGACCGGTGCACACCTCGCGCGCGCGGCGCTCGAGTCGATCGCGCTGCAAAGCCGAGACGTGCTGGTCGCGATGCAGAAGGATGCCGGCATCACGCTCGCCGGATTGCGCGTCGACGGCGGCGCGGCGGCGAACGATCTCTTGATGCAGATCCAGGCCGACCTGCTAGGTGTGCCGGTCGTGCGCCCCAGGGTGCTCGAGACGACCGCGCTCGGCGCGGCCTACCTCGCGGGACTCGCGGTCGGCTACTGGAAGGACAGCGCCGAGGTCGCCGCCAACTGGCAGGTCGACCGCACGTTCGAGCCCGCCATGCCGCGCGGGCGCGTCGACGCGCTCGTCGCGGGCTGGGACAAGGCGGTCGAGCGGTGCAAGGGGTGGATTCAGTGATCAGGGATCAGGGATCAGGGATCAGAAGAGGCATGGAACTCGGGAGGTCGCGCTGCAACCGATCCCTGATGCCTGATGCCTGATGCCTGATGCCTGATTCCTGATGCCTGATTCCTGCTATACCGCGATCAGCGCCCGCACGTCCTTCGCGTCCATCTCCGACCCCGGTCCCGACGCGACGATCTCGCCACGGCTCATCACGGCGTACGTATCGGCGAGGCGCTTGGCGAAGTCGTAGTACTGCTCGCACAGCAGGATCGCGAGGCCGCGCTCCTGCGCGAGCCGCCGGATCACGCGTCCGATCTCCTCGATGATCGACGGCTGGATCCCCTCGGTCGGCTCGTCGAGGATGAGAAGCCTGGGCGCCGCCATCAGCGCGCGGCCGAACGCGAGCTGCTGCTGCTGGCCCCCCGACAGGTCGCCGCCGCGGCGCGCGCGCATCGTCCGCAGCACCGGGAACAGCTCGTCGATCCACAGCGGCACCTCGTCGTTGCCGCGGCTCGCCGCGCCGATGCGCAGGTTTTCCTCGACGGTGAGCCGCGGGAAGATCTCCCGTCCCTGCGGCACGTAGCCGAAGCCGCGCGCGACGCGCTCGTCGGGCCGTCGGCCGTCGACGCGCTCGCCGTTCCACGCAATCGAGCCGGTGCGCAGCGGCAAGAGTCCCATCAGGCACCGCAGCAGCGTCGTTTTGCCGACGCCGTTGCGCCCGAGCAGCGCGGTGACCTGGCCGGGCCGCGCCTGAAGCGAGATGCCACGGAGGATGTGGCTGCCGCCGTAATACTGGTGCAGGTCGGTGATATCTAGCATGTGATGTCGTCGAGATGTCGTCCCGCGCGCGCCGGGCCGCCCCAAGTGCGCAACGCCCCCTCGGGGGGAGGCGAACGAAGTTCGCTTCGGGGGGATGTCATCTGCCGAGGTAGACCTCGACGACCGCATCGTTCGCCTTGACCTCGTCGAGCGTGCCTTCGGCGAGCACGCCGCCCTCGTGCAGCACGGTCACGCGGCGCGCGATGCGCTTGACGAACTCCATGTCGTGCTCGACGACGACGATCGAATGGCGGCCCTCGAGCGTGGTCAGGAGGTCGGCGAGCCGTTCGGTCTCCTCGTCGGTCATGCCCGCCACCGGCTCGTCGAGGAGGAGCAGGCGCGGCTCCTGCGCGAGCAGCACGCCGATCTCGAGGCGCTGCTTCTGCCCGTGCGCAAGGAGCCCGGCGGGCCGCCCCGCCTCGTCCTCGAGGCGGATCGTCGCGAGGAGCTCGTCGATGCGTCGCGCGGCCTCGAGCGTCGTGCGCCAGGACAGCCCTCGCCACCAGCGGCGGTCGCCCTTGAGCGCCAGCTCGAGGTTCTCCCACACGGTGTGCTGCTCGAAGACGGTCGGCTTCTGGAACTTCCGACCGATGCCGGCCTGCGCGATCGCGCTCTCGCTCATGCGCGTAAGGTCGATCGCCTGCCCGAAGAACGCGCGACCGGCGTCGGGGCGCGTGCGGCCGGTGATCACGTCCATCATCGTCGTCTTGCCGGCGCCGTTGGGTCCGATCACGCAGCGGAGCTCGCCGTCGTCGATCGCGAGCGAGAGGTCGTTCAGGGCGCGAAAGCCGTCGAAGCTGACCGTGACGCTCTCGAGATAAAGGATGACCTTGTGCGAGACGTCGACCTCGCCCTGCTTCAGCGGATGCCCGTAGCCCGCGAGGGACCCGCCGCCCGAGCCGGCGTCCGGCGTGGCGTGCAGCATCGCGCTCACGACGGCTTCCGCCGGAACAGGCCGGCCACGCCGCGCGGCAGGAACAGCGTCGCCGCGACGAACAGCGCGCCTAGGAAGAACAGCCAGAACTCCGGGAATGCGGCGGTGAAATAGCTCTTGGCACCGTTGACCAGCGCCGCGCCCGCCATCGGACCGACCAGCGTCCCGCGCCCGCCGATGGCCACCCAGATCACCATCTCGATCGAGTTGGCCGGCGCCATCTCGCTCGGATTGATGATGCCGACCTGCGGGACGTAGAGCGCGCCGGCGATCCCGCACAGCACCGCCGAGAACGTCCACACCGCGAGCTTGTAGGGCAAGGGGTCGTACCCGGTCGACATCACGCGAGATTCGGCGTCGCGGATCGCGGTGACGACACGCCCCATCTTCGACCGGACGATCGCACGGCACGCGACGAAGCCGGCGGCGAGCGCGAGACCGGTCGAGACGAACAGCACGACGCGCGTCTCGAGCGCCGCGATCGGGAAGCCGGCGATGCGCTTGAAGTCGGTGAAGCCGTTGTTGCCGCCGAAGCCGGTGTCGTTGCGGAAGAACAGGAGCATCGCCGCGTAGGTGAGCGCCTGCGTGATGATCGACAGGTACACGCCTTTCACGCGCGAGCGGAACGCGAACCAGCCGAACACGAACGCCACCACGCCCGGCACCAGGACGACCATCGCGAGCGCCCACGGCAGCGAATCGGACCCCCGCCAGAACCACGGGAACGCCTTCCAGTCGAGGAACACCATGAAGTCCGGCAGGTCGCTGTGGTAGACGCCGTCGCGGCCGATCTGGCGCATCAGGTACATGCCCATCGCGTAGCCGCCGAGCGCGAAGAAGAGGCCGTGGCCGAGCGACAGCACGCCGCAGTAGCCCCAGACGAGGTCGAGCGCCACCGCGCACAGCGCGTAGCACATGATCTTGCCGGCCAGCGTCAGCGCGTACGCCGACAGCGCGAACGGGCTGTCGGCGGGCACGGCGAGTGCGGCGAGCGGCACCAGCACGCAGTTGACCACCAGGGCCGCGACGAGGATCGACCAGCCGGTGCGCGTGAAGAGCGCGGCGCGCGGCGGCGCGTCGGCGCGCGGCACGGCGAGGGCGAGGTCGGTCAGCGCGTTCACGGGGTGGAGGTCACGCGTCCGCCGCACGGCCCTTGAGCGCGAACAGCCCTTGCGGCCGGCGCTGGATGAACAGCACGATCATCACCAGCACCGCGATCTTCGCGAGCACCGCGCCGGCGTAGGGCTCGAGGAACTTGGACACCACGCCGAGCCCGAGCGAGCCCACGATGGTGCCGGCGAGCTGGCCGACGCCGCCCAGCACCACGGCCATGAACGAATCGATGATGAACGACTGGCCGAGGTCGGGCCCGACGTTGCCGACCTGCGAGAGCGCGCAGCCGCCCAGCCCCGCCACGCCGCTGCCGAGGCCGAAGGCGAGCGTGTCGATGCGGCGCGTCGCCACGCCCACGCACGAGGCCATCGCGCGGTTCTGCGTCACCGCGCGCACGAACAATCCCAGCCGCGTCAGGTTGAGGATCGCCCACACGCCGGCGACGACGACCGCCGAGAACGCGATGATGTAGAGCCGGTTCCACGGCAACGTCAGGTTCGACGCGATCGCGATGCCGCCGCTCATCCACGCCGGGTTCGCCACCTCGACGTTCTGCGCGCCGAACACCGTGCGTACCAGCTGGATCAGGAGCAGGCTGATGCCGAAGGTCGCGAGCAGCGTCTCGAGCGGCCGGCCGTACAGGAAGCGGATCACCGTCCGTTCGATGATCACGCCGACCAGCGCCGCGGAGGCGAACGCGGCCGGGATCGCGGCGGCGAGGTACCAGTCGACCGCGCCGGGCAGGTGGGTGCGAAACAAGCCCTGGACGAGCCAGGTCGTGTACGCGCCGATCATCAGGAGCTCGCCGTGCGCCATGTTGATGACGCCCATCAGCCCGTAGGTGATCGCGAGGCCCAGCGCGGCGAGCAGCAGCACGCTGCCCAGGCTCACGCCGGTGAAGATCGAACCCGCGAGCGCACTGGTGCGCTCGCGCCCGTCGATGGCGGCGATCGCCGATTGCGCGGCGGCACGAAGCTCCGCGTCGGATGCCTTGAACGAGCCGTCCGGGTTCTTCTCGACGAACGGCAGCAGCAACAGCCGCGTCGACGACGAGCGGCTCTCGGCGAGCGAGCGGATGGCGTCGAGCTTGCGCGAGCGATCGTCGCCCGCCAGCGCGGCCGCGGCCTGCACGAGCATGAGGCGC
>DATLIR010000008.1:0-8951 GCA_035539315.1 Casimicrobiaceae bacterium | reverse complement strand
GCTGACCTCGTACGCCGCACCGACGCGACCGCCTGAACCGTGGCCGGCGCCTCGGGGCGATGCGCGCATCGCCCCGAGGCGCCGGCCACGGTTCAGGCGGTCGCGTCGGTGCGGCGTACGAGGTCAGCAAGCCCGTCCAGCGCGATCACGACCGATCGCTCGCGCACCGCAGCACGGTCGCCGTCGAGGTGGTGCGTCGTGGCGATGCGCGCTCCGTCGAGCGTCGCCCAGGCGAAGCACACCGTGCCCACCGGCTTCGTCGCCGAGCCACCGCCGGGACCGGCGATGCCGGTGACCGCGACGGCGACGTCGGCACGGCTCTCGCGCAGCGCCCCGTCGGCCATCGCGAGCGCGACCGGCTCCGACACCGCGCCGTGGCGACCGAGCGCACCGGCCTCCACGTCCAGCATCTCGATCTTGGCGTCGTTCGAGTAGGTGACGAACCCGCGGTCCAGCACGTCCGAGCTGCCCGGGATCGCGGTGATCGCGTGCGCGATGCCGCCGCCGGTGCATGACTCCGCCGTCGCGAGCCGCCAGCCGCGCTCGCGCAAGGCGTCGCACAGCTCGCGCGCGGCGGTCAGCAGGCGTTCGGCGTCGCTCATGGGGATACCCCCTCCCGGGCGCAGTAGTGGTAGGTGTACAGCGTAGTGAACCCCAGACGCCGGTAGATCGCGAGCGCCGGAGCGTTGCCCGCCTCGACCTGCAGGTAGGCGAGGCGCGCTCCGCGGTCCCATGCGCGGGCGAGCAGGCGCGCGACCAGCAGCGTCGCGATGCCGCGCCCGCGCGCGTGCTCGGCGGTCACGACGTCGAACACGCCGACGATGTCGCCCTCGCGGGCCGTCTTGCCCGCCCCCACCGCCACGCCGTCGAGGAGCGCCAGCACGTGGCGGCCGTCGAGCGGCGAATGGCCGAGCCGCTCGCGATGCGCGTCGCGCTGCAGCGCCGAGCTTTGGCGCAGCATCCCGATCGCGTCGACGAACGCGTCGACCGACGCCTCGACCAGCTCGACGGCGCCGCGCGCGGGCGCCGGAAGCGCGGTGCCGTCGAGCTCGAGCGCCTGCACCAGCGTCGTGTCGAACGGCGCGTAGCCGCGCGCCAGAAGCGCGCGCTCCAGGTTCGCCGGCGCCACGAACGGCGTGATGCGGAACAGCGTCGGCAGCTCGCGCTCGGCGTAGATGCGCTCGCAGTGGTCGATCTTGACGTCGAGCGGCAGCGACGAGCCGAAATACGCGTTGACGCTGCGCGCGCGCCGCGCCTTCCCTGGCGATATGCGCAGGAGCCATCCGTCGTAGAAGAGCTGGCGCTGTGTCTGCAGCGCGTTGAGCCCCGCCTCCTCGATGCGGCGCGCGTCGATCATGGGGCGACGCCCAGCGCGCCCTGCACGCGCACGACCAGCGCGAACGCGAGCAGCGCGTACCCTGCCGCGACGACGTCGTCGAGCATGACGCCGAAGCCGCCGTGCCAGTGCCGGTCGATCTCGCGCGCCGGCGGCAGCTTGACGATGTCGAACAGGCGGAACAGCAGGAACGCGACGGCGACGTGCACCGGCTCGAGGCCGGTGAAGAACAGCACCAGCAGGAACGCGGCGACTTCGTCGATCACGATCGCGCCCGGGTCGGACGCGCCGAGGTCGCGCGAGGTCACGGTCGCCGACCAGACGCCGACCGCGAACAGCGCCGCGACCGCCAGCGCGAAGCCCAGGTCGCCGGTGACCGCCCGAAGGCCGAAGGCGATCGGAATCGCGACCAGCGTCCCGAACGTTCCCGGCGCGAAGGGCGCAAGGCCGCTGCCGAAGCCGAGGGCGATGAAATGCGCCGGGTGGCGCAGCAGGAAACGCAGCGTCGGCGCCGCGCTCACGCCCGATCGCCCGCGAAATGGTCGAATGCGCGCGGCAGGCTCGCCAGCGGCGCGTTCGCTTCGTCCAGCACGGTCAGCCCGCGACCGGCGACGACCTGCCCGATGCGCGTCACCGCGATGTTTCCCGCACGCGCGGCGGCGACGACCGCGTCGCGCCGGTCCGCCGGCGCGGCGAACACGAGCTCGTAGTCGTCGCCGCCGGCGAGCAGGCAGGCCAACGCGAGAGCGCGCTCGGGCCCGCGGAGCTTGGCGTCCAGCGCGTCGCTGCGCGGCAGGCGGGCGAGCTCGACGACGGCGCCGACCGCCGAGGCCTCGGTGAGGTGCGCGAGATCCCCCGAAAGGCCGTCCGAGACGTCGAGCATCGCCCTCGCGCAGCCGCGGAGCGCGATGCCCAGCGCGACGCGAGGCGACGGCCGCTCGAGGCGCGCGACGCATGACGCCCGCGACGCGGCGTCGAGCGCGGTGCGTCCCTCGAGGGCGGCAAGACCGAGCATCGCATCGCCGAGCGTGCCCGAAACCCACAGGTCGTCGCCCACACGGGCGCCGCTGCGCAGGATCGCCGCGCCGGCGGGCACGTCGCCGGCGATCGTGACGCACAGGTTGCGCGGCCCGCGCGTCGTGTCACCGCCGACGAGGTCGACGCGGTACTCGTCCGCGAGCGCGTATAGGCCGCGCGCGAACGCGGCGAGCCAGGCGTCGTCGTCGTCGGGCAGCGCGCCGGCGAGAAGCGCCCAGCGCGGCCGGGCGCCCATGGCCGCGAGGTCCGACAGGTTCACGGCGAGGATCTTGTGCCCGAGGCGCTCGGGGTCGGTGCCGGCCCGGAAATGCCGGCCCTCCACCATCATGTCGACCGCGAGCACGAGCTCGTGTCCCGGTGCGGGAGCGATCACCGCGGCGTCGTCGCCGACGCCGACACGAACCGCTGCGTCGCGCGGCCGGCGCGTGAAGTGCCGGGCGATCAGCGCGAACTCGCCGCGGGAGGGCGCCGCGCCGGGGGGTCGCATCGGGGACGAGGACGCGGCCGTCAGCCGAGGCCGCGCTCGCGCGCCCGCGCCGCGATCTCGACGGCGCGCACGCCCGCGGCGTGACGGTCGAGCACGCCGTTGACGAACTTGTGCCCGTCGGTGCCGCCGTACGATTTCGCGAGCTCGACCGCCTCGTTGATCACGACGCGGTAGGGAATGTCGAGCCGGTGCTCGAGCTCCCACGCACCGATCGCGAGGATCGCGCCCTCGACCGGCGAGAGCTCCGCGGGCGTGCGGTCGAGGAGCGGCGCGAGCCGCTCCACCTGCGCATCCGCGCCCTCGGCGAGCCCGCTCCACAGTTCGTCGAAGTACGCGGCGTCGGCGCGCTCGAAGCCGGGGCTATCGACCAGCTGGGCGCGCACGTCGGCGGACGCGTTGTGCGACAGCCGCCGCTGGTAGAGTCCCTGCAGCACCAGCTCGCGCGCGCGGCGCCGGCGTTCGGTTCGACTAGGTGTCGTCGAGGACATCGGAGAGGTTCGCGAGCTCGAGCGCGGCTTGCGCCGCCTCGTAGCCCTTCGCGTCCATGCGCGCGAGCGCCTGCGCGTCGGTGTCGCAGGTGAGGATGCCGTTGCCGATCGCGATGCCGAAGTCGAGCATCACGCCCGACACGCCCGACGCGGACTCGTTCGCGACGATCTCGAAGTGGTAGGTCTCGCCGCGGATCACCGCGCCGAGCGCGATTAGCGCGTCGAAGTCGCCGCCCTGCGCGAGCCGCTGCAGCGCGAGCGGCGTCTCGAGCGCCCCGGGCACCGAGACGACGAGGATGTCGCCATCGGCGACGCCGGCTTCCGCGAGCGCGCGCAGCGCGCCGGCAAGGAGGCCGTCGCCGATCGCCGGGTTGAAGCGCGACACGACGACGCCGACGCGCCGGCCGGCGCCGGCAGTCGACGGAGCGATGCGGCGCGGCGCCATGTCGCCGTTCAGCCCGCGCGCAGCCGCGGTGCGTCCTCGTAGCCGGTGACCTCGAGGTCGAAGCCGGCCATGCTCGGCATCTTGCGCGGCCGCGCGAGCAGGCGCATCCGGCCGACGTTGAGGTCGCGCAGGATCTGCGCGCCGATCCCGTAGTTGCGCAGATCGAGCTTCGAGCTCGGCGGCGGCGTGCTCGTCATCGCGCGACGACGCAGCTCCTCGGCCGACTCGGGCCGGTGCAGCAGCACGATGACGCCGCGTCCGGCGCGGTCGATCGCCTGCATTGCCGCGGGCACCGTCCACGAGTGCGTCGCGTCGTGCGCGTCGAGCAGGTCGATCACCGACAACGGCTCGTGCACGCGCACCAGCGTCTCGACATCCGGTGCGAGCGGGCCGCGCACCAGCGCGAGATGGGTCGCGTCGCTCTGCTTCTCTCGGTAGACGACCAGCCGGAACGTGCCGTGCGGCGTGGTGATCGGCCGCTCGGCGATGCGCTCGACCAGCTTCTCGGTCCGGCTGCGATAGTGGATCAGGTCGGTGATCGTGCCGATCTTGAGGCCGTGATCGGCGGCGAAGCGCTCGAGGTCGGCGAGCCGTGCCATCGTGCCGTCGGGTTTCATCACCTCGCAGATCACCGCCGCGGGGGTGAGACCCGCGAGCGCCGCGAGATCGCAACCGGCCTCGGTGTGGCCGGCGCGCGCCAGCACGCCGCCCGGCTGCGCCATCACCGGGAAGACGTGCCCGGGATGGACGATGTCGGCCGGCGTGGCGTTCGCCGCGACGGCGACGCGCACGGTGCGCGCGCGATCCGCCGCCGAGATGCCGGTCGTCACTCCTTCGGCGGCTTCGATCGAGACGGTGAAGTTGGTGCCGTGGCCCGAGCGGTTCTGGCTCGTCATCAGCGGCAGCGCGAGCTGGCGGCAACGCTCCTCGGTGAGCGTGAGGCACACCAGGCCGCGCGCGTACGTGGCCATGAAATTGATCGCCTCGGGCGTGACGAACTCGGCCGCCAGCACGAGGTCGCCCTCGTTCTCGCGGTCCTCCTCGTCGACCAGCACGACCATGCGGCCGGCCTTCAGCTCGGCCACGATCTCGGGAACGGGCGAAAGCGCCATGATCATCCTCGCGTGGAACGGGCGCATTCTACCGCCTCGCGCGCGTCCCGCCGTCCGGGGCCGCTTTCGGCAGCGAGGATGATCGGTCGCTCCGGAGCGGCGTGCGCCCGCCCGGCTGCATCACGCGTGCGCAACCTCGCGCACCTGCACCGGCGCGTGCGCCGGCTCGCGCCTGACGCGGAACCACGCGGCGTAGAGCGCCGGCAGGAACACCAGCGTCAGCACCGTCGCGATCACGAGCCCGCCCATCATCGCGACCGCCATCGGTCCGAAGAAGTCGCTGCGCGTGAGCGGGATCATCGCGAGCACCGCCGCCGCCGCCGTCAGCACGATCGGCCGGAAGCGGCGCACGGTGGCGCCGACGATCGCATCCCAGGTCGACGCGCCCGCGGCGATATCCTGGTCGATCTGGTCGACCAGGATGACCGAGTTGCGCATGATGATCCCCGACAGCGCGATCGTGCCGAGCATCGCGACGAAGCCGAACGGCTTGCCGAACAGCAGGAGCGCGGCCACCACGCCGACCAGCCCGAGCGGCGCGGTCAGCACGACCATCAGCGTGCGCGCGAAGCTGCGCAGCTGCAGCATCAGCAGCGTCAGCACGACGACCACCAGCAGCGGCACGCCCGCCGCGATCGACTTCTGGCCGCGCGCCGCATCCTCGGACGCGCCGCCCATGTCGATCCGGTAGCCGAGCGGCAATTCCGCGCGTAGCGCCGCGAGCTTCGGCTCGATGCGGTTGGCGACATCCGGCCCCTGCGCGTCGCCGCGCACGTCCGAGCGCACCGTGATGGTCGGTAGCCGATTGCGCCGCCACACGATGCCCTCCTCGAGCTCGTAGCGGATGTCGGCGAGCTGCGTGATCGGGACCGGCTTGCCCGACCGGGTCGGGATCGACAGGTCCTTGAGGAACGACACGCGCGCGCGCTCCTCGGGCGCGCCGCGCAGCACGACGTCGATCAGCTTGTCGCGCTCGCGGAACTGCGTGACGGTGACGCCCGACACCGAGTTGTTGAGGTAGGCGGCGATGTCCTGCGACGAAAAGCCCAGCAGGCGCGCCTTGTCCTGGTCGACGACCAGACGGATCGCCTTGACCGGCTCGTCCCAGTCGAACTGGACGTCCGAGGTCCCGGGGTCGCTCCGCATCGTCGCCGCGACCTCGCGCGCGATGCGTCGCACCTCGCCGATGTCCTCGCCCGACACGCGGAACTGCACCGGGAAGCCGACCGGCGGGCCGTTCTCCAGGCGCGACACGCGGCCGCGGAGCTCGGGGAAGTCGGACGCGAAGCGCTCGATCAGCCGCGTGCGCAGCCGCTCGCGCTCGACGTTGCTGGACGCGACCAGCACGAACTGCGCGAAGTTCGACTGCTGCAGCTGCTGGTCGAGCGGCAGGTAGAAGCGCGGGCTGCCGGCGCCCACGTAGGCGACGTAGCTCTCGATGCCGCTTTCGGCGTCGAGCAGCTTCTCGAACTTCCTCGCCTGCGCCAGCGTCGCCTCGAACGAGCTGCCCTCCGGCAGGCGCAGGTCGGCGATGAGCTCGGGGCGCGACGACGACGGGAAGAACTGCTGCGGCACGAAGCGGAACAGCGCGAGCCCCGCGACGAACACCGCGAGCGTCGCACCGAGCACGATCCAGCGATGCTCGACGCAGGTGTCGATCGCGGTGCGGAGCCGACGGTAGAACGGCGTGCCGTAGACGGCGTCGGGATGCGCCGCGTCGTGTGGCGCCGGCGCGGGCGCCGGACGGCCGGTCGCGCGCGCCCGCAGGCGCTCCCACCACGACGGGCCGTGCCGCGCCGCCCCGGCGGGCAGCATCCGGTAGCCCAGGTAGGGAATCACGACGACCGCCGCGAACCACGAGGCGACCAGCGCGATGGCGGACACCTCGAAGATCGAGCGCGTGTACTCGCCGGTCGAGCTCTTCGCCGTGGCGATCGGCAGGAAGCCCGCGATCGTGACGAGCGTCCCGGTCAGCATCGGGTACGCGGTCGACGTGTACGCGAAGCTTGCGGCGCGGAAGCGGTCGAGGCCCTGCTCGAGCTTGATCGCCATCATCTCGACCGCGATGATCGCGTCGTCGACGAGGAGCCCGAGCGACAGGATCAGCGCGCCGAGCGAAATCTTGTGCAAACCGATGTCGAACAGCCACATGCCGAGGAAGGTCGCGGCCAGCACGAGCGGAATCGCGACGGCGACGACCATCCCGGTACGCCATCCGAGGCTCACCAGCGACACCGCCAGCACGATCAGCACCGCCTCGGCGAGCGAGCGGACGAACTGGTTGACCGAGCGCTGCACGGCGACCGGCATGCTCGCCACCTGCACGATCTCGACGCCCACCGGCAGTTGCGTCCGCAGCCGCGCGATCTCGGCGTCGAGCCCATGGCCGAGCTTCACGACGTCGCCGCCCGCACCCATCGTGATGCCGAGGCCGAGCGCCTCGCGGCCGGCCACGCGCATCTTCTGCTGCGGCGGATCGACGTAGCCGCGCGTGACCGTAGCGATGTCGCCCAGGCGCAGCACGCGCCCACCGGCGCGGATCGCGAGATCGCGGATCGCGTCGAGCGAGCCGAACGCTCCGGACGGGCGCAGGACGATCCGGTCGGTCGGCGTGTCGAACGTACCCGACGCGACGACCGCGTTCTGCGTGGAGAGCGTCGCCACGATCTCGCCCGGCGTGACGCCGAGCGTCGCGAGCTTGGCGTTGGAGAGCTCGACGAAGACCTTCTCCTCCTGCTCGCCGATGGTGTCGACCTTCGCGACGCCGGGGACGCGCAGCAGCTCGGCGCGGACCTTGTCGCCGAACGCCTTCAGGTCGCGGTAGCCGAACCCGTCGCCGGTGACCGCGTAGATCGACACGTAGGTGTCGCCGAACTCGTCGTTGAAGTACGGTCCCTGGATGCCCGACGGCAGCGTGTTGCGCATGTCGCCGACCTTCTTGCGCACCTGGTACCAGGTCTCCGGGACGTCGGCGGCCGGCGCCGAGTCGCGGATCTGGAAGAACACCAGCGACTCCCCCGGCTTGCTGTAGCTGCGCACCCAGTCGACGTAGGGCACCTCCTGCAGCTTGCGCTCGATGCGGTCGGTGAGCTGCTGCTCGACCTCGCGCGCCGACGCGCCGGGCCAGTTCGTCCTCACCACCATCACCTTGAACGTGAACGGCGGGTCCTCCGACTGGCCGAGCTTCGAGTAGGCGAACGCGCCGAAGATCGCGCACACGACGATCAGGTAGAGCACCAGCGAGCGGTGGCGAAGCGCCCATTCGGACAGGTTGAAGCGCCCGCCGGGCGGGGGCGCTCCCGGCGTCAGGAAAGGCTCGTCGACGCGCATGGGCTCAAGCTCGCGGCGTGGCCGAGGCCGTCGGTGCAGGCGCGCCGTCGCTCTCCCACGGCTTCACCACCTGCCCGGCACGCAGCTTGTGCACGCCGGCGGCGACGATCCATTCGCCGTCGGCGAGGCCGGACGCGACGAGCGCGCCGTCCTCGCGGAACGCGTCGAGCGTGACGGCGCGCAGGCTGACGGTGCGCGAGGCGGGGTCGTAGATCCACACCGCCGGCTTGCCATCCTCGGCGTGGTAGATGGCCGTCGACGGGACCAGCGCGGTAGCGGCCTCGACGCCGGCTCGCAGCACGACGTTGGCGGTCATCCCCCATTGCACCGCGGCGTCCGGCGCGAGGATCGATACGCGCACCGCGAACGTGCGCGTCGCCGCGTCGACGGCGGGCGAGACCTCGCGCACCTTCGCCGCGTAGACCTTGTCCGAATTCGCCCACAGCACCACGGCCAGTCCCCCGGCGTCCTTCAGCTCGTCGAGGCGATTCTCTGGCACGAAGATCGCGACCTCGCGCTCCTCGGCGCGCGCGACGCGCACTACCGGCTGCCCGGCGGTCACGACCTGGCCGGCTTCGGCCGACACCGCGGTGACGACGCCGTCCTGGTCGGCGACGAGCACCGCGTAGCCCGCCTGGTTGCTCGCGACGGCGAGCTGCGCGCGCGCCTGCTCGAGCTTCGCCGCGTTGGCGTTCATCGCGTTGCGCTTCTGGTC
>DATLIR010000007.1:0-24901 GCA_035539315.1 Casimicrobiaceae bacterium | reverse complement strand
CGATGCGAAGCTCTACCCCGGCGCGTCGCTCGCGAACCGCGACCCCGCGCGGGAGATGCTCGCGCTGCGCGACGGCGCCGCCGACCTCGCCGTCGGCTCGGCGCTCGCGTGGTCGGCGCAGCTTCCCGCGCTCGCCGTGTTCGCGCTCCCATGGATCGCGCCTGAACCCGAGGATCTCGCCGCGCTCGTCGCCGCACCGGAGGTGTCCGGCGAGCTGATGCGGCGCGCCGAAGCGAGCGGTGTCGTGCTGCTCGCACTGGCGCCGCTCGGCCATCGCGCGCTCGCGACGACGTCGCGGGTGGTGCGCACGCCGGCCGATCTCGCGGGACTGCGCGTGCGTGCCACCGGCGGGTCGCTGATCGTCGAAACGATGGGGGCGCTCGGCGCGCGACCCGAAGCGATGGGTTTCCAGCAGGCGCAGGACGCGCTCGCGGCCGGCCGGCTGGACGGCCAGGAGGGTTTCGCCACCAGCTTCGTGGCTGCCCGCGCGCCAGCGACCGGCTTTCGCCAGCTTTTGCGCTGGGGCGCGTTCGGCGACGCGATGCTGTTCGCCGTGCGTCGTCCCGTCTGGAATGCGTGGAGCGATGCACAGCGGCGCACCGCGCTCGACACCGCGCGCGAGGCGGCCGCGCGCGCCGGGGCGGCCGCACGCGAGGAAGCGGCCGAGCGCGAGCTGGTCGCGCAGGGGATGGGCGAATCGAAGCTCACGCGCGCCGGCCACGAGGCGTTCGCCGCGGCGGCGGCCTCGGTGCGGACGCTGCGTGTTCCGCCTATCGGCGCCGAGCTGGTCGCGGCGGCGGAACGCGTCGTGCAGGTATCGCGCGCGTCGCGGCCCGCACGATGACCGCGTCGATCGTCATCGCCGACAGCGTGACGGCGCTCGGCGCGGACGCGCGCGGTGCCGTGCTGGTCACCGGCTCGCACGGTGGACGGATCGCGGCCCAGTACGCGTCGAGCGCGGGAGTGCGTGCCGCGATCTTCAACGATGCGGGACGCGGGTGCGACGACGCGGGCATCGCCGGCGTGCGCGCGCTCGACGAGGTCGGCATGGCGGCGGCCGCGGTCGCGCATGCCTCGGCGCGGATCGCGGTCGCCGCGGACACGCTCGCGCGCGGGATCATCGCGTTCGCGAACGATGGGGCGTCGCGCCACGGCGTCACGCCGGGCATGCGCTGCCGCGAGGCCGCCGAGCGCCTGCGCACCGCGCCGCTGCCGAAGGCGGTGCTCGCGGCGACGCGCGAAGCGCGCCACGAGTTCGATCCCGGCAGCATCGATGCCGCACCGATCCTCGGCCTCGATTCGATCGGGGGCGTGCGCGCGGGGGACGCCGGTGCCGTGCTGGTCATCGGCTCGCACGGCGGCCTGCACGGCGGCGATCCGGCGAGCGCGCTGCCCATCGACGCCGCCGGCGCGCTGTTCCACGACGCAGGCGGGGGCCGCGAGGGGGCCGGCTATTCGCGCTTGCCGGTGCTCGACACGCGCGGCATCGCGGCGGCGACCGTCGGCCACGCGAGCGCGCGGATCGGCGATGCGCGCTCGATGTGGGCGTCCGGCGTGCTGTCGCGCGTCAACGCCGTCGCGGCGGCACACGGGCTGACGGTCGGGATGCGCGTCGACGAGGCGGCGCGGCGGCTGGCGCGAGGAAAGGCGTCGGGCTGAAGCCCGATCCACACCCGCGCTGACGCGAGCGGGAGCGTCGGGCTGAAGCCCGACCCACCCACGGCGTCAGTCGACGAAGCGGCCCAGCCGGACCGCGGTCTCGCCCACCTTAGGGCGCCGCGTCGGCATGATCAGCACGCAGTCGTCGTGCGGCGTCCGCACCTCGCGGCCATCGTCGGTGGCGAGCACCGTGCCGGCGCTGGGCACCACCATCAGCCCGTGCACCGGCAGCGCGAAGGCGAATCGCTCCGACGCGATGGTCACGACGTCGGTGACCGCGATCGCCCGTTGCGGCGCGGGGCGTGCGCCGCCGAGCCGCGCCCGCATCTCGTCGCGCGACACGAGCCCGAAATGCGCGAGGAAGCGCAGCGTGCACTCGAGCGCGACGGCGGGCGCCGCGCGCTCCCAGTGCTGGCCGCACTCGATCAGGAGCGCCGCGCGCGGATCCGCGGGATCGTCGAAGAACGCGTAGTCGCGCAACCGCCGCCCGGCCGCGTGGCCCGCGTCGATCACGATGTGCTGCGGCACGCCCACGGCGCGCGCGAGCGCGAGGCCCTTGTCGCGCGGCCCCGCCAGCGCGAGCGGCGGGCACGGGTCGGTCATCGAGTGCAGGTCGAGCAGCGCGTCGGCGCGGTCGATGACCGGGCGCAGCTCGCGGGCGCGCGCGAGGTCGCGGCTCTGGCGGGGACCGTCGAGGACCTCGGGGGACCACAGCCGGTTGTAGTCCTCGTCGACGCAGCGTGACGCGTACGGATCGGCGCGGTCGAACCCCTGGTACGCCGCGACGTTGGCGAACACGAACGTCAGCGTCCCGCGCGCGGGGCGCACGCCCTGGTCGAGCAGCCGGTCGACCGCGATCGCGCCGCACACCTCGTTGCCGTGCGTGAGCGCCTGCACGACCAGGTGCGGGCCGCTCTCGCGCGCGACGAAGCGCCACACGAACGGGATGCCGGTGTTGCCGATCTCCCAGCGCGCGAGGTCGGGGAACGGGACCTCGATCGACGGCACGGGAACGCGCGGCGCCGCGGCGCCGCCGTCGCGGGGGAGCGCGCTCACGCGGCGGCGAGCCGCGCGGCGAGGCGGCGCATGAACGCCTCGCAGCGCGCGAGCTGGTCGAGCGACACCCACTCGTCCGGCTGGTGCGCCTGGTCGATGTGGCCCGGGCCGCAGATCACGGTGGGAATCGCGGCGCCGTGGAAGAGCGACGCCTCGGTGCCGAACGACACCTTGCCGACGCCCTCCGCGCCGGCCAACGCGTGCCCCAGCGCCGTGATCGCCGAGCCGTCGTGCGTGTCGAAGCCGGGCAGCGACGACAGTGCGTCGAACGCGATGCCGGTGTCCGGGGCGACCGCCTGCATCGCGGGGACAAAGCGCGCCGCGAAGTCGCGCACCTCGGCGAACATCGTTTCGGGGTCGTCGAACGGCAGGTGTCGCACCTCGAAATCGAACGTGCAGTCGCGCGGCACGATGTTGAGCGCCGTGCCGCCGCGGATCGTGCCGACGTGCACCGTCGTGTAGGGCACGTCGTAGCCGTCGTCGCGCCGGCCGTCGTCCCGGTAGCGGCGCGCCATGGCCGCCAGGTGCGCGACGATCTGGCAGGCGATCTCGACGGCGTTGACGCCGCGTGGCGTGAGCGAGCTGTGCGCCTCGTGTCCGCGCACGCGGCAGCGCCAGCTCTTCTTGCCCTTGTGCGCGACGACCAGGCGCATGCCGGTCGGCTCGCCGACGATGCATCCGGCCGGGGCGACGCCGCGCGCCGGCAGCTCGGCGATCAACCGGCGCACGCCGATGCAGCCGACCTCCTCGTCGTACGACAGCGCGAAGTGCAGGGGCCGCGAAAGCCCCCGGGACAGGAACAACGGCACCAGCGCAAGCCCGGTGGCCGAGAAGCTCTTCATGTCGGTGACGCCGCGGCCGTGCACGCGGTCGCCGACCTGCGTCGCGGCGAACGGGTCGGTGCTCCACGGCTGGCCGTCGACCGGGACGACGTCCGTGTGGCCCGACAGCACGATGCCGCCGGTGGTCGCGTTGCCGTCGCGCGCGGGCAGCGTCGCGAACAGGTTGGCCTTGCGGCGATCGTCGTCGTAGGTCAGCGTCGACGCGATGCCGAAGCCGGCGAGGTAGTCGCGCACCCAGTGGATCAGCGCGAGGTTCGACTCGCGGCTGGTGGTGTCGAAGCCGACCAGCGTGCGGATCGTCTCCCACGCGGCGAGCTCGCGCGCGTCGCGGACGGGCGGCACGTCGCGGTCGGGGGTATGGAGCGTGCGGTCCGGGGCGTTCATCGCGCGGCGCGTTTCGGACGCGGGCAGGGGATGCCAGCATAGCACTCCGTGACCGCGGCGCCGAAGGGCACGCCGGGCGGGAACGGTAAGCCGCGGCGGTTGTCAGCGAAGGACGTGGCGGCGATCATGCGCTCCACGAGCCGGACGAGGAGATCCCGATGCGAGCTTCCCGCTGGATCGTCGCCCTGGCGGGCGCCGCGGCACTGGGCGGAGCGGTGCCAGCCTACGAGCAGGGCCCGCTGCCGCTCGACCGCATCACGCTGCCGGAGGGCTTTCGCATCGAGGTCCTCGCCCGCGTGCCCTCCGCGCGTGCGATGGCCTGGGGCAGCGCCGGCACGCTGTTCGTCGGCAGCACCAACGGCGTCGTGCACGCCGTGTCGTTCCCGCCTGGCGGGACGCCGGTCGTGCGACCGGTGGCGCGCGGACTGCGCGAGCCCGCGGGCGTCGCATTCCGCGACGGGGCGCTCTACGTTTCCGCGGTGAGCCGCATCCTGCGCTTCGACGGCATCGAGCGCCGCCTCGACGACCCTCCCGCGCCGGTCGTCGTCAGCGAGCGCTTCCCGAGCGACGGACACCACGGCCGCAAGTTCATCGCGTTCGGCCCGGACGGCAAGCTGTACGTGCCGGTCGGCGCGCCGTGCAACATCTGCGAGCCGGACCCCGACCGCTACGCGAACATCGGCCGCATGAATCCCGACGGAAGCGGCTTCGAGATCGTGGCGCGCGGCGTGCGCAACAGCGTGGGATTCGACTGGCACCCGCGCACGAAGGAGCTGTGGTTCACCGACAACGGGCGTGACTGGCTCGGCGACGACGCGCCGCCTTGCGAGCTCAATCGCGTCGCGCAGGCCGGCCAGCACTTCGGGTATCCCTACTGCCACGGCGGCACGATCCGCGATCCCGACTACGGGGCGCGCCGTGCGTGCAGCGAGTTCGTCGCGCCGGCGCAGAACCTCGGACCGCACGTGGCGCCGCTCGGCATGCGCTTCTACAGCGGCACCCAGTTTCCCGCCGACTACCGCGAGCAGGTGTTCGTCGCCGAGCACGGCTCATGGAACCGCACCCGCAAGATCGGGTACCGCGTGAGTCTCGTGCGACTCGATGCGCAAGGCAAGGCGATGCGTTACGAGACCTTCGCCGAGGGCTGGCTCCAGGGCGAGAGTGCCTGGGGTCGTCCCGCGGACGTGCTGGTCGCCCCGGACGGCGCGCTATTGGTCAGCGACGACTACGCCGGGGCGATCTACCGGATTCGCTACGCGCGCTGAAGTCGGGCCCGCGTGGGAAAAAGCCCCGCGTCGCAGGGAAGAGGGCCGGGGCGAGGGTGCATGGCGCGCCCGAGGGGTCAGTAGTACGGCCGGTACACGACCGGCGGACGATAGACCGGTGCCGGATAGTAAGCGCGGTAGATCGGCGCGTAACGCGGACGGTAGACGCGCACGGGCGGAGCGTAATAGGCCGGCGCGGGAACGTAGGTCGAGACCCACGGGCGGAGGTGGGGTGCGTAGCCGTACGGGCGGTAGCCATAACCCCGCCACGGCTCGCCGGCGGAGATCGCGAAGCCCGGTGCGCCGATCGACACGCTCCAGCCGACGTTGTCGGCCTGGGCGGGAAGTGTTGCGAGGGCCCCCGCGCACGCGACGGCCGCAGTGCAGGCGAGGGTGGACAGGCGGGCGGTGATGGACATGAAGGCCTCCTTTTCACGGGAGCGCGCGAATGTCGTGCGCTCTTGTCCCTGGTAACGGCAGGTGGTCGCGAGGCGTTGACCGCGCAAGGCGGGCGTCACAGCCTGTTACATCGCGCGCGCGCTTGCTATGCTTTACCGCGTCGGAAGTCCGTCGGCGTCGTCCTACCTCACTTCCCCGGAGCTCCCGCATGAGGCTCGCCCGCCAGCTCGTCGCCGCCGCGACGCTCGCCGCTTCCGCATTCACCGTCCCGGTGCTTGCCGCCGACCTGGTCGTCGGCCTGTCCGCCGACGTCACCGCCATCGACCCGCACTACCACAACCTCACGCCGAACAACGCGGTCGCCGCGCACTTGTTCGACTACCTCGTGCTGCGCAGCGAGAAGTCGCAGCCGATCCCCGGACTCGCGACCGAGTGGAAGGCGATCGAGCCGACCGTGTGGGAGTTCAAGCTGAGGCGCGGCGTCAAGTTCTCCGATGGCAGCGAGTTCACCGCGGCGGACGTCGTCGCGTCGATCGACCGCGTGCCGAAGGTGCCCAACAGCCCGAGCCCGTTCACCGCGTACACCAAGCAGATCGCGAAGATCGACGTCGTCGATCCCTACACGATCCGCTTCCGCACGGTGTCACCGTATCCGTTGATGCCGACCGACCTCACGCAGATCGCGATCGTGTCCAAGGGCGCGGCCGGCGCGTCGACCGAGGAGTTCAACAGCGGCAAGGCGGCGATTGGCACCGGACCCTACAAGCTCGTGCGCTACGCCAAGGGCGACCGCATCGAGCTGGTGCGGAACGACACCTGGTGGGGCGGCAGGACGCCGTGGGAGAAGGTGACGCTGCGCCTCGTCACCAACGACGCGGCGCGGGTGGCCGCGCTGCTGTCGGGGGACGTGCAGGCGATCGAGAACGTGCCCACCGCCGACGTCGCCAGGCTCAAGGGTGACAAGCGCCTCGCCATCTACCGGCAGGTCTCGGACCGCCTGATGTACGTGCACCTCGACAGCGACCGCGCCAGCACGCCGTTCGTGACGGCGAAGGACGGCAAGCCGCTCGACCGCAATCCGCTCAAGGACGCCAACGTGCGCAAGGCGCTGTCGATCGCGGTCAACCGGCCGCTGGTGGTCGAGCGCGTCATGGAGAACGAGGCGGTGCCGGCGGGACAGCTGGTGCCCGACTTCCTGTTCGGCGCGACGAAGAACCTGAAGGTCGAGAAGTACGACCCGGAGGGTGCGCGGAAGCTCCTCGCGCAGGCGGGCTACCCCGACGGCTTCGCGCTCACGCTGCACGCCACCAACAACCGCTACGTGAACGACGCGAAGATCGCCCAGGCGCTCGCGCAGATGTGGACACGCATCGGCGTGAAGACCGACGTCGTCGCGATGCCGTCCGCGACGTTCTTCCCGCAGGCGACCGACCTCAAGTTCAGCGTGCTCCTGGTCGGCTGGTCGACCGGTACCGGGGAGTCGTCGTCGTCGCTGAAGGCGCTGCTGATGACCTTCAACCGCGATCGCGGGTACGGCACGGCGAACCGCGGCCGCTACAGCAACGGCAAGGTCGACGCGCTGACCGAGGACGCGCTCGCGACGGTCGACGACACCAAGCGCGAGGCCTACCTGCAGCGCGCCGCCGAGATCGCGGTCGGCGACACCGGGATCATCCCGCTGCACTTCCAGGTCAGCCTGTGGGCGACGCGCGACGGCATCGCCTACGTCCCCCGCGTCGACGAGCAGACGCTCGCGCACCGTTTCTCGCCGAGGAAGTAGCGTCGACGGCGTAGCGGGGGCCGCGTGCGCCTTGCGGCGTTCGCGTTCGGCCGTCTTCGCCTACACGGCTTGCCGACTCCCGCCGACGTTCGCCGGCCGCGTACGCATCGACAATCGTCGAGCGGACCGTACCGCGTGGAGATCGGCATGAACAGCAACCAGATCAAGGGCAAGGCGAAGGACCTCGGAGGCAAGGCCCAGGAATCGTTCGGCAAGGCTACCGGGAGCGTCACGCAGCAGGCCAAGGGCGTGGCCAAGCAGTTGGAAGGCAAGGTCCAGAAGGGTGTCGGCGACGTGCAAGAGGCCGCGGACCGCGCGTCCAAGGACAAGCGCTGACGTTCGCGCCATGGACGGGGCGCGCGACTCGCGGTCGCGCGCTCCGTTGTGCATTCGAGCGGCCCGAATCCGGTCGTCGGCCATGGCCTGGTGACCTGGACGCGACCGCACGTCGGGGCTCCGGACAGCGCGAGGAGGCATGTCGTCGCCGGCCCGGACGCGAGCCCGGCGGGCAGCCCGCCGCGTAGAATGCGGGGCTTCGGCATCGTCTCCCGGGCTGGCCTCGCATGAACGCACCGCACCCCGCGCACGCCATCCGCACCCCTGCCCGCCATTTCATCGGCGGCGCGTTCCGCGCCACGGCTGGCGGCGGCGAGCTGCCGGTGATCGATCCCTCCGACGGCAAGCCGTTCGCGTCGATCGCGCGCGGCGAGGCACCCGACGTCGACGCGGCCGTGCATGCCGCGCGCGCGGCGTTCGAAGGCGCATGGGGGAAGCTCGCGCCGGTCGACAAGGGCCGCAAGCTGACGGCGCTGTCGCGCGCGATCGCCGACCATGCCGACGAGCTCGCGTGGATCGAAGCGCGCGACTGCGGCAAGCCGATGAGGCAGGCGCGCGCCGACGTCGTCGCGTGCGCCCGCTATTTCGAGTTCTACGGCGGCGCGCCCGACAAGCTGCACGGCGAGACCATCCCCTACACGCCGGGCTACACGGTGCTCACCTGGCGCGAGGCACTCGGCGTCACCGGTCACATCATCCCGTGGAACTACCCGATGCAGATCTTCGGGCGCAGCGTCGGCGGCGCGCTCGCCGCCGGCAACGCGTGCGTGGTGAAGCCGGCCGAGGACGCCTGCCTGTCATTGCTGCGCATCGCCGAGCTCGCCAGCGGAGCGGGCTTTCCCGACGGCGCGATCAACGTGGTCACGGGGCTGGGCCGCGAGGCCGGCACGGCGCTCGCGTCGCATGCCGGCATCGATCACCTGTCGTTCACCGGGTCGCCGGCGACCGGCGCGCAAGTCGCGCAGGAAGCGGCGAAGCGCCACTGCCCGGTCACGCTGGAGCTGGGCGGCAAGGGCCCGCAGATCGTGTTCGCCGATGCCGATCTCGACGCGGCGATTCCGGTGATCGTCAACGCGATCGTGCAGAACGCCGGCCAGACCTGCTCGGCCGGAAGCCGCCTCCTGGTCGAGCGGTCGCGCTACGAGGAGCTGTGCGAGCGCCTGGGCGCGGCGTTCCGCGCGCTGACCGTCGGGCCCGCGCTCGACGATCGCGATTGCGGACCGCTGATCCGCGCCACGCAGCTCGACCGCGTGCGCGGCTTCCTCGCCGACGCGGCGCGCGACAGGCTTCCGGTCGCGGGGCAGGGAGCGATCGCGCCCCATACGCCGTCGTCCGGCTACTACATTCCGCCGACGCTGGTGCGCGACGTGCCGCCGACCGCGCGCCTCGCGCGCGAGGAAGTATTCGGGCCGGTGCTCGCCGCGATGCCCTTCGATGACGAGGCGCACGCGGTGCGGCTCGCGAACGGCACCGACTTCGGCCTGGTCGCGGGCGTGTGGACGCGCGACGGCGCTCGCCAGCTTCGCATGGCGCGTGCGGTCCGCGCCGGGCAGGTGTTCGTCAACAACTACGGCGCCGGCGGCGGCGTCGAGCTGCCGTTCGGCGGCTACGGCCACTCCGGCTACGGGCGCGAGAAGGGCTTCGCCGCGCTGCACGGTTTCACGGCACTGAAGACCGTGGTGTTGCAGCACGGCTGACCCACGCGCGGAGGGGACGTGAACGAATGCAGCAAGGCGGTCGCGCGGCGGCTGCACGACGCGCGCTTCGCGACGCGCTGGTTCGTCGGCGACGGCATCGACGTCGGCGCGGGCGGCGATCCGCTCGGCAACTACCGCGAGATGTACCCGGGCATGCGCAGCTGCCGCGCGTGGGACGTTCCCGACGGGGACGCGCAGCTGCTCACGGGGGTCGCCGACGAAAGCCTCGACTTCGTGCATTCGAGCCACTGCCTCGAACACATGCGCGAGCCGGCGGTCGCGCTCGACCACTGGATCCGCGTGCTCAGGCCCGGCGGCCACCTCGTCATCATCGTGCCGGACGAGGACCTCTACGAGCAGGGCGTGTTCCCGTCGACCTTCAACACCGACCATAAGTGGACGTTCACGATCGCCAAGCTCGCCAGCTGGTCGCCGCGCTCGCTCAACGTCACCGACCTCCTGAACGGTGTTTCCGATCGCGTGCAGACGCTCAAGGTCGAGCTCCTCGACGCGTCGTACCGGTGGGCCGGCGTGCCGCGCATGGACCAGACGCTGACGCCGGTGGCCGAGTCGGCGATCGAGATCGTCGCGCGCAAGTGGACCGCGGACGACCTCGCGTTGCGCGGGCGCATCCGCCGTGCGGAACCCTGATGCAGCGAGCGAAGGCGGCGATGGGCGATCGGCGATGGGCGATGGGAACCGCGCGACTTTGCGCCGCGTTGATGGTGGCGGCCTGGGGGGTGGCGGCTTTCGCGCAGGCCCTGCCGAAGGACACGGTCGTGCGGGTGCGGAATCCGTCGCTCGGCTCGGGCTGGCTCGATGGCAAGGTAGGCATCGCCGCCGACCGGTGCACGATGGTCTTCCTGAAGGATCCGGCACCCGGCGGCTACACATCGATGGCGCTCGACGCCGTGAAGGCGTTGCAGAAGCGCGACGGGGCGGCGTGGGTCGACGTCGACGTCAAGCCCTGGCTCGCGAAGGAGCCGAAGGCATGCCGCGAGGCAGACAACGATTGAGGATGCGATGAGACTCCCAGGCAAGGTCACGATCGTTACCGGCGCAGGCTCGGGGTTCGGCGAAGGGATCGCCAGGCGGTTCGCCCAGGAAGGCGCGAAGGTCGTCGTCAACGACCTCAATGCCGACGCGGCGGCGCGCGTCGCGCGCGAGATCGAGGCGGCGGGCGGTGTCGCGCACGCGGTGGGCGGCGACGTGTCGAAGGACGCGGACGTCTCGCACCTCGTCGCCACGGCGCTCGCCGCGTACGGCGACCTGCATGCGGTCGTCAACAATGCCGGCACCACGCACCGCAACCGCCCGATGCTCGAGGTAACTGAGGACGAGTTCGACCGGATCTATCGCGTCAACGTCAAGAGCCTCTACCTGACGGCGAAGCACGCGGTTCCGCACTTCCGGCGCAAGCGCGACGGCGTGTTCGTGACCATCGCATCGACCGCCGGCGTGCGACCGCGCCCGGGGCTCACCTGGTACAACGGGAGCAAGGGCGCCGCGATCGTCACGTCGCGCTCGATGGCCGCGGAGCTCGCGAAGGACAACATCCGCGTCAACGTGATCAACCCGGTGGCCGGCGAGACGGCGATGCTCGCGCAGTTCATGGGCGAGGACACGCCCGAGATGCGCGCGAAATTCATCGCGACGATCCCGCTCGGGCGGCTGTCGCGGCCGTCCGACATCGCGACCGCCGCGGTGTTCTTCGTCTCCGACGAGGCGGCCTTCATCACCGGCACCTGTCTCGAGGTCGACGGAGGTCGGTGCGTCTAGCGGCGCGTCCGCCTGGCTGGCCGACCGGGCCCATGTGGCTCATAGGCGACGACCTTGCAGGTGCCGCGCTGCCCCTTCGGCGCGGTGCGCCGAAGCCGGACGGGTTCCGGGGGACCCGGGAACCACGGCGGGGCCCACGAAACTCCCGCGAGGCGGCGGTTGCTACGTCTGCCGGATCAGCGCCGGCAGGTTGCGCACGTCGATCGTGCGCGCGCGCTCGGCGATCTCGCCGCCGTAGCGCTGCACGAGCTGTTGTCCTTGCTCGAGGAGCGGCGCGAATGCCGCCTTGAGCTTCGCCGCGTCGAGCGTGCGACCGCCGCCGTAGTACTGCTTCGCCAGCTGACCGAGCGCCCAGGTCGTCGCGAACGACATGCCGGAGCTCGCCGCCTGATGGCCGGCGGCGCGTCCCATGCCTCCCAGCACCGACCCGAGCAGGCCGCCCAGCAGCTTGCGGCCGAACTGCTCCAGGTACTGGCCCGCGAGCCCGACGCCGAGCGTCGCGATGAATTCCTTGATGTGGCCCTGGTCGAGCTCGTAGCCGTACGCCTGGCCGATCCGGTAGACCAGGCGCACCTGCAGCGGCAGGATCGCCATCGACGCGAGTGTCTCTGGCAGGATCTCGAGCGCCGCATTGGTGATCGACGCGTTGACGATGCGACGGTCGAGCTCGGCCACGTCGGGCATGACATGCCCGCCCACCGGCGGCGCGCCGGGTGTCGCGGCGGCGGGGGACGTCGCGGCGGCGAGCGGCGCCGCGGCGATCGCATCGGCCTCGGCCACCACCTTCGCCGCGGCGTCCGCGGGCAGGCCCAGGGCCGACGCGAGATCGCGCAGGAAGGCGCCTTCGGCCGCGTTGTGCACGCCGTCCGCGTCGACCACCGCGACGGCGAGCTCGTAGGCATAGCGCCGGGCGTCGAGCGTGGACAGCGGCCGCACGGCGGCGGCGAGCGAAGGCCGGTCGGCCGGCTCCGGACGATCGAGGATGGCGAGGTCGACGCGAGCGCCGCCCATGCGCGTGGCGAGCTCGCGCAGTCGCGCCCGTTCGCGCTCGTCGCTCGAGCCGTCGGCGGATGCGGCCAGCAGCGCGATGGTCAGCAGGCTGTTGATCTCGGCATCGGTGGGGGTCGCGGGCGTGGGCGTCGTCATGGCGGAAACCTGGAGACGGGAACCCGCATGCTACAGCGCGGCCGACCTCACGCCGCGAGCAGGGTTTCCCAGAACCCGCGTGCGCGGAGCGGCACGACGATGCTCAGGTGCTCGCCGGCATCGGTAACCTCGAGGCCGGGCGCATGGCGTCGCAGCAACCCCAGCATCGCGTCGTTGTCGCGCAGCACGATGCCGGTGAGGCGGTCGATGTCGCGCTCCCGGGCCGCGGCCGAAATGCGCGCGAACATGCGCCGGCCGAGGCCGGCGCCTTGCCAGTGGTCGACCACCAGCAGCGCCATCTCGGCGGTGCGCGGATCGCCCGGCACGCGCGCGAATCGCGCGACGGCGGCGCCTTCCGGACCGTCGGGGCCTGTGCCGACGGCTCCGAGCGCGTAGCGGTGCCAGCCGTCGAGCCGCGTCAGGTCGTCGAGCTCGCGCTCGGAGAAGCGCCGGCGCACGGTGAAGAAGCGGCGGCGGCTCGACTCGGGCGACACGCGCTCGATCGCGCGCGCGATCAGCGGCTTCGCGTCCGGCGTCACGGGCATGACCGTCACGGTGCGGTCGTCGTCGAGTGCCACGGTCTGTCGTGCCTCGCCATCCCGGCGGAAGGCGGACCACCAGCTCGCGTTCATCGTGCACCTCCGGCGGGGCGGCAGGCCCCCTTTGACAAGCAATGATAACTGTAATATTATGGTCATCATGGCACGTTACCCGGTGGAGCACAAGGGGGAGACCCGGCAGAGGATCCTGGCCGCGTCCGAGGCGCTGATGAAGGATCGCGGCGTGGAGGCGGCGAGCGTCGATGCGGTCATGCGCGGCGCCGGCCTCACGGTCGGCGGGTTCTACGCGCACTTCGCGTCGAAGGAGGAGCTCGCGGCCGAGACGCTCCTCCACGGCCTTACGCAGAGCTTCGAGCGCATGATCGGCGGCCTGGGCGGCCGCAGCGGCAGCGCCTGGGTGCGGGCCATGATCCGCGGCTATCTCGCGCAGGCCGACGATGCGGACCTCGCGCATGCCTGCCCCATGACGCTGCTGCTCGCGGACGTCGCGCGCGACGACGATGCGCGCAAGCGCCGCTTCGCCGAGGTCACGCGTGCGATGCTCGACCGCGTGGTCCAGCACTTTCCGGCCCGCGACGGGCTCGCGCCGCGCGAGACCGCGCTCGCCACCTACGCCGCGCTGGTCGGCGCCGTGAGCCTCGCGCGCACGACGCCATCGCGCGCCTCGCGCCAGGCGATCCTGCGCGCCTGCGAGACGATGCTGGTCAGCTGGCTCGCGCTCGACGGCGACCAGGCGTCGCGCGAAAGCGCGGTATCGCCGCGTTCGCGCGTCAGCCGTCCGCGAGCTGGATCACGCCGCGCTCGCTGAGCGCGTCGATCGAGGCATCCTCGTAGCCGAGCTCGCGCAGCACGGCGCGCGTGTGCTCGCCGAGACGCGGTCCGCCGCCGGCGAAGCCGCCCGGCGTGGCCGACAGCTTCGGCACCACCCCGGGGACTTTCAGCGTGCCGCCGTCATCGAGCCTGATCTCGCGGATCATCCGGCGCGCCGCATACTGCGGGTCGGCGACGATGTCGCGCACCGAATAGATGCGCGACGCCGGCACGTCGGCGCGCTGCATCGCGTCGAGCACGGCCTCGGGGGATCGGCCGGACGTCCACGCCTCGATCTCGCCGTCGAGCCACGCCTGTCGCGCGGCGCGGCCGTCGTTGTGCGCCAGCGACGCGTCGCCTGCGAGGTCGTCGCGTCCCATCGCCACGCACAGGCGCCGGAAGATCGAGTCGCCGTTGGCCGCGATCAGCACGTGGCTTCCGTCGTCGCACCGGTACGCGGACGTCGGCGCGATGCCGGGCAGGATCGATCCGGTACGCTCGCGCACCGCGCCGAACGCGTCGAACTCCGGAAGCATCGACTCCATCACCGAGAACACCGATTCGAAGAGCGCCACGTCGACCAACTGGCCGACGCCGCTCGCGCGCCGGTGCTCGAGCGCCGCCAGCGCGCCGATGACGCCGTACAGCGCGGAGAGCGTGTCGCCGATCGACACGCCGACGCGTGACGGCGGCCGGTCCGGCGTGCCGGTGACGTGGCGCAGGCCGCCCATCGCCTCGCCGATCACGCCGAAGCCGGGACGCGCGGCGTAGGGGCCGGTCTGCCCGTAGCCCGAGATGCGCACCGTCACGAGCCCCGGGTTGGCGCGCGCGAGCGTCGCGTAGTCCATGCCCCAGCCCTCGAGCGTGCCGGGCCGGAAGTTCTCGATCAGGATGTCGGCGCGCGCGGCGAGCGCGATCGCGATCGCCTGCCCGTCGGCCTCGCGCAGGTCGACAGCGACCGAGCGCTTGTTGCGCGACTGGACGTGCCACCAGACGGACGTCCCGGACTTGAGGTAGCGCCACTTGCGCAGCGGATCGCCCTGGCCGGGCGGCTCGATCTTGACCACCTCGGCGCCGAACTCGCCCAGCACCTTGGCGCAGAACGGCCCGGCGATCAGCGCACCCATCTCGAGCACCCGCACGCCGGCGAGCGCGGCGGGAGCCGCGCGGGGCGGCGTCGGATCGTCGACCGGGACCATGGATGCGAGTGTAGCGAGGGGCGGGCGCGGGCGGGCGGCCGGCCGCGACTATGGAATAATCGACCAACGGCGCACCGCCTTCGCGCGCCGCTCCTCCCGACGCCGATGCCCATGCTCGCTCCCGCCGTGCACGCGGAACTCGCGGCGCTGCTGCCCCCCGCCGCGCTGCTCACCGCGCCGGAGGACACGCAGCCGTACGAATGCGACGGGCTGACGCTGTTCCGCGAACGGCCGGCGGCGGTCGTCCTGCCCGACAGCGAGGCGCAGGTCGCCGCGATCCTGCGGGTGTGCCACGCCGCGCACGTGCCGATCGTCGCACGCGGGGCGGGCACGAGCCTGTCGGGCGGCGCGCTGCCCGACAAGGCCGGCATCGTGCTGTCGATGGCGAAGTTCAAGAAGATCCTCGGGATCGACGTCCTCGCGCGCACCGCCGTCGTGCAGCCGGGCGTGCGCAATCTCGCGATCTCCGAGGCCGCGGCGCCGCACGGCCTCTACTACGCGCCCGATCCCTCGTCCCAGATCGCCTGCTCGATCGGCGGCAACGTCGCCGAGAACGCGGGCGGCGTGCACTGCCTCAAGTACGGCCTCACCGTCCACAACGTGCAGCGCGTGCGCGGACTGCTTGTCACCGGCGACGTGGTCGAGTTCGGCGGAGCGTCGCTCGACTCGGCCGGCTACGACCTCCTCGCGCTCATCAATGGCAGCGAAGGCCTGCTCGCCGTGATGACCGAGATCACCGTGAAGCTCCTGCCCAAGCCGCAGCACGCGCAGGTCGCGCTCGCCGCCTTCGACGACGTCGAGAAGGCCGGCGCGGCGGTCGGCGCCATCATCGGGGCGGGCATCATTCCCGCGGGGCTCGAGATGATGGACCAGCCGGCGACGCGTGCCGTCGAGGAGTTCGTGCACGCGAGCTATCCGCTCGACGCCGCGGCGGTGCTGCTGGTCGAGTCGGACGGCACGCCGGAGGAGGTCGAGAGCGAGATGGGCGAGATCCGCCGCGTGCTCGCCGCCGAGGGCGCGTCGTCGATCCGCGTGTCGCGCGACGAGCGCGAGCGGCTCCTCCTGTGGTCCGGCCGCAAGGCCGCGTTCCCGGCGGTCGGGCGCATCTCGCCGGATTACTACTGCATCGACGGCACGATCCCGCGCGCGGCACTGCCGCTGGTGCTGCGCAAGACCGCGGAATGGTCGAAGGAGTTCGGCCTGCCGTGCGCAAACGTGTTCCACGCCGGCGACGGCAACCTCCACCCGCTCATCCTGTTCGACGCGAACGAGCCGGGCGCGATCGACAAGACGATCGCGTTCGGCGACCGCATCCTCGCGCTGTGCATCGAGGTCGGCGGCACGGTGACCGGCGAGCACGGCGTCGGGGTCGAGAAGCTCTCGGCGATGTGCGCGCAGTTCGCGCCCGACGAGCTCGAGCGCTTCCGCGGCATCAAGGCGGCCTTCGACCCGGCCGGCCTCCTCAACCCGGGCAAGGCGGTGCCGACGCTTGCGCGGTGCGCGGAGTTCGGCCGCATGCACGTGCACCGCGGCGCGCTCCGCCATCCCGAGCTGCCGCGCTTCTGACTGCGGAGGTTGCGCATGAACGCCCCGATCGCCTCGCGCCGCCGCCCCTCGCCGGAGGCGCTCGCCGCCGTGTTGGGCGAGCTGGAGGCGCGCTTCGGCGAGCGCGCCGTCGTCAACGCGTCGATCCTCGAGCAGCACGGCCACGGCGAAGGACTCGCCGATGCCGCGCTGCCGGACGTCGTCGTCTATCCGCACGACAACGAGGAGGTCGCGGCGATCGTCCGGTCGTGCGCCGCGGCGCGCGTGCCGGTGATCGCGTTCGGCGTCGGCACTTCGCTCGAAGGCCACGTCGCGGCGATCCACGGCGGCGTGTGCGTCGACCTGTCGCAGATGAACCGCGTGCTCGAGATCAACGCCGAGGACCTCGACTGCCGCGTGCAGGCGGGCGTCACGCGCGAGGAGCTCAACGTCGACCTCAAGGGCACCGGACTGTTCTTCCCGATCGATCCGGGCGCCAATGCGACGCTGGGCGGCATGGCCGCGACGCGCGCGTCGGGCACCAACGCCGTGCGCTACGGCACGATGCGCGAGAACGTCCTCGGGCTCACCGTGGTGACCGCCGACGGTGACATCGTCACCACCGGCGGACGCGCGCGCAAGTCGTCGGCGGGCTACGACCTCACGCGCCTGTACGTCGGCAGCGAGGGCACGCTCGGCATCATCACCGAGGTGAGCCTGCGGCTGTACGGCGTGCCCGAGGCGATGTCCGCGGCGGTCGGCCAGTTCGACGACCTGCGCTCGGCCGTGCAGACCGTCATCGTCGCGATGCAGATGGGGATCCCGGTCGCGCGGATCGAGCTCCTGGACGAGGTGCAGATGGACGCCTGCATCCGCCACTCGAAGCTCGAGGGCTACGCGGCGAAGCCCACGCTGTTCTTCGAGTTCCACGGGACGAGCGCGTCGGTCGCCGAGCAGGCGGAGTTGATGCAGCAACTCGCCGCGGAGCACGGCGGCGGCGCGTTCCGCTTCGCCACGGCGCAGGAAGACCGCAGCAAGCTGTGGAAGGCGCGGCACAACGCCTACTACGCGGCGCTTGCCCTGCAGCCGGGCTCGTTCGGGTTCTCCACCGACGCGTGCGTGCCGATCTCGCGGCTCGCCGACTGCGTGCTCGAGACGCGCGCGGACATCGACGCCACCGGCCTCACCTGCCCGATCGTCGGTCACGTCGGCGACGGCAACTTCCACGTCTTGGTGCTGTTCGATCCGCACGACGCCGGGCAGCGCGCGCGCGCCGAGGGCCTCGCGTCGCGCGTGTCGATGCGCGCGATCGCGATGGGCGGCACCTGCACCGGCGAGCACGGCGTCGGCATCCACAAGCTGGAGGCGCTGGTCGCCGAGCACGGCAAGGCGGTGGGGCTGATGCGCACGATCAAGCGCGCGCTGGATCCGCTGGACATCATGAATCCGGGGAAGACGGTGCCGCTGGAGCAGGCGACAGGCGATGGGCGATAGGCGATAGGCAACGCGCGCGTCGTCCCGTCCCCGAACCCATCCCGCGCGCGATTCGATTACTGGCACGGCCGTCCCAATTCCCCATCGCCGATCGCCCATCGCCGCCTTTATCGCCATGTACACCCTCTACCTCGGCAACAAGAACTACAGCTCCTGGTCGCTGCGCGGCTGGTTTGCGGCGAAGCTCTCCGGCGCGCCGTTCCGCGAGGAGCCCGTGCAGCTGGCAGGGCAGGGGCGCAACGCGGCGAACAAGGGCTTCTCGCCGTCCGGTTTCGTCCCCGTGCTGCACGACGGCGAGACGGTCGTGTGGGACACGCTCGCGATCGCCGAATACCTGGCCGAGCGGCATCCGGGCATGTGGCCGGCCGACCCGATGGCCCGCGCGTGGGCGCGGTGCATTTGCGCCGAGATGCACAGCGCGTTCGGGGCGCTGCGCAACGAGATGACGATGTGCGTGCGCGAACGGCTGGACGTGCGTCCCTGGTCGCCCGAGCTCGCGGCCGACATCGCGCGCGTCGAGGAGATCTGGAACGGGAGCCGGCGACGCCACCACGCGGGGGGACCCTATCTGTGCGGGGCGCTCTCGCTCGCCGACGCGTTCTATGCCCCGGTGGCGTTCCGCTTCCAGACCTATCACGTGTCGCCGTCCGGCGCAGCGGGAGACTACCTGGCGGCGCTGCTGGCCCACCCGTTCATGCGCGAGTGGGAGCGCGACGCCCTGGCGGAGACGACCGTGATCGAGCCCGACGAGCCGCGGATCCTCTATCGCGCCAAGCTCGCCCAGCGGGCTTGATCGCCACCGATGCCGGATCGCGCGATCGAGGCGGTGCAGGAGGCGATACGACGCGCCGCCGCGACGCATGCGCCGGTGCGCGTGCGCGGCGGCGGCACCAAGGACTTCTACGGCGAGCGCCTCGCCGGCGACGTGCTCGACGTGCGGGCGCTCGCCGGCATCGTCGATTACGCGCCGACCGAGCTCGTGATCACGGCGCTCGCCGGCACACCGCTCGACGAGATCGAGACCACGATGGACGCGTCGGGCCAGATGCTCGCGTTCGAGCCGCCGCGCTTCGCGCCGGGCGGCACGCTCGGCGGCGCGATCGCGTCGGGGCTGTCCGGGCCCCGGCGTCCCTATGCGGGCGCGGCGCGCGACGTGGTGCTGGGCGTGAAGGTCGTGGACGGCACCGGGCGGGCGCTCGCCTTCGGCGGTCGCGTGATGAAGAACGTCGCCGGCTTCGACGTGTCGCGGCTGATGACCGGTGCGATGGGGACGCTGGGCGTGATCACCGAGGTATCGCTCAAGTGCCTGCCGCGCCCGCGCCACGAGGCGACGCGGCTGTTCGAGCTGTCGGCCGACGAATCGATCCGCCGCGTCAACGAGTGGGGCGGTCAGCCGCTGCCGTTGTCGGCCACCTGCTTCCACCAGGGGCGGCTCGCGGTGCGGCTGTCGGGCGCACCGAGTGCGGTGGCGGCCGCGTGCGCTCGGCTGGGCGGCGCCGAGGTCGCGGACGCCGACGAGCTGTGGTCGTCGGTGCGCGACCAGCGTCACGCGTTCTTCGCCGGCGCGCAATCCGCGCGCGCGCCGCTGTGGCGCCTGTCGGTCGGATCGACGGCACCGTACACCGACCTGGGCGGCGAGCAGCTCGTCGAATGGGGCGGGTCGCTGCGCTGGCTCGCCGCGACGCCGCGCACGGAAAGCGCGAAGGTGCGAGCGTTCGCGCTCGCGCACGGCGGACATGCGACGCTGTTCCGCGTTGCCGATCGGGTCGCCGCAACGCCGCCCCAGGACGCGCGACCTCCAGGCGGCGGCTCGCGCGGCGAGCTTCGGGGGGATGACATCCCGCCGGCCGACGTATTCACGCCGCTGGCGGCGACGCTCGCGGGGCTGCACAAGCGGCTCAAGGCGACCTTCGACCCGCACGGCATCCTGAACCCCGGACGGATGTCGTCGGTGTTCTGATGCAGACCACCCTCGCGCCCGAGTTCCGCGGCACCGTCGAGGGCGAGGAGGCCGACGCGATCCTGCGCACCTGCGTGCATTGCGGCTTCTGCACCGCGACCTGCCCGACCTACCAGCTCCTGGGCGACGAGCTCGACGGGCCGCGCGGGCGCATCTACCTGATCAAGCAGGTGCTCGAAGGCGGGCCGGTCACGTCGAAGACGCAGCTCCATCTCGACCGCTGCCTCACCTGCCGCGCGTGCGAGACGACCTGCCCGTCGGGCGTGCGCTACGGCAGGCTGGTCGACATCGGACGCAAGATCGTCGACGACCGCGTGGGGCGCACCGCCGCGGAAGCCAGCGTGCGCTGGTCGCTGAAGAAGGCGTTGACGTCGAGGGCGCTGTTCGGAGGCGCGCTCGCCCTCGGCCGCATCGCGCGCAGCTTCGTGCCGGGCGATTTCATGCGCAGCGTTCCGGCGTCGCGCGCCGCCGGGTCGTGGCCCGCAGCGCGGCATGCGCGCCGCGTGATCGCGCTCGAGGGCTGCGTGCAGCCGTCGATCGCGCCGGCGACCGACGCGGCCCTCGCGCGCGTGCTGGACCGCATCGGCGTCTCGCTGGTGCGCGGCGGTGGCGGCGGATGCTGCGGCGCGCTGCCGTTCCACTTGAGCGACCACGACGGGGCGCGCGACTACGCGCGGCGCAACATCGATGCATGGTGGCCGCTCGTCGAGGCCGGCGCCGAGGCGATCGTCGTGACCGCGAGCGGATGCGGCGTCATGGTCAAGGATTACGGGCACCTGCTCGCGCAGGACCCGGTCTACGCCGAGCGGGCCGCGAAGATCGGCGCGCTCGCGCGGGACACCGTCGAGGTCGTCGCACCCGAATGGAAGAAGATCGCTCCGCTCGTGGCGATGGACCTGGGTCCGCAGCGGGTCGCGTTCCACGCTCCGTGCTCGCTGCAGCACGGCATGCAGATCCGCGGCGAGGTCGAGGAGATCCTGCGCGCGATCGGCCACGAGCTCCTGCCGGTCGCCGACGCGCACCTGTGCTGCGGCTCGGCCGGCACGTACTCGATCCTGCAGCCGGAGATCTCGTCCGCGCTTCGGCGCAACAAGCTCGCGGCGCTCGAGGCCGACCGGCCCAACGTCATCGCGACCGCCAACATCGGCTGCCAGACGCATCTCGCGGCCGGCACGTCGCGGCCGGTGCGCCACTGGATCGAGCTGCTCGACGAGCGGATGCCGGGCGGCGTGCCGGCCGGGCGGCGATGACCGACGCGCCGCCGGGGCGGTCCCGCTACCGCCGCTTCCTCGCGATCCCGACGCGCTGGATGGACAACGACAGCTACGGCCACGTCAACAACGTGACCTACTACTCCTACTTCGACACCGCCGTGAACGAGCACCTGATCCGCGACGGCGGGCACGACGTGGCGGGCGCGCCGACGATCGGCGTCGTGGTCGAGACCGGCTGCCGGTTCCATGCGCCACTGTCGTTCCCCGAGACGATCGACGCCGGCCTGGTGGTCACGAAGCTGGGCACGTCGAGCGTCGAGTACGGCATCGGCCTGTTCCGCCAGGGCGAGGACGCGCCGGCGGCCACCGGGCGCTTCGTGCACGTCTGGGTCGATCGCCGCACGCAGCGCCCGGTACCGGTGCCCGCGACGATCCGGGTGGCGCTCGCCCCCCTCATGGCCGAGGATCCTGAGTGAGCACCGTGACGCGGGCGGCGCTGTCCGTCGAGTGCGCCGCGATGAGCGCCGCGACGCGCGACGACGCTCGCGAACTGATCGGCGCCTTCCTGGGCGACGATGCCCACTACCTCGCCTCGTCGTCGGCCTACGGCGACGGGGGCAGCGAGGCGCTCGACCGTGCCCTCGACCTCTTCGTCGCGCGGCCCGAGCTCGGCTTCGTCTGGCTCGCGTTCGCGCAGGACGGTGCGGCTCGCCGCGCGGTCGGCGCGTGCGTCGTGTGCCGCGCGATCTCGACCTCGCGCGGCGGCATCGTCGCGAAGCTCGACGACGTCACAATCCGCTCCGGCTGGCAGCGTCGGGGCGTCGGCAGCGCCATGCTGGAATTGCTCGCGCGACACCTGCGTGCCGAAGGCGCCTCGCGGATCGACACGGCCTGCCACCGGGACAATGCGGGCGCGTGGCGCTTCTACGAGCGGCTGGGCTTCCGGTCCCTCGACGAGGAGCGCATCGCTCGCCTGATCTGAATCCACGCCAGACCCTGGCCGCATCCAAAGGGTCCGTGCCCCATCGACGAGGATTGCCCATGTTCCGCTTCCCGCTCGCCGCCGCCGCGCTGGCGCTCACCGCCACCGCCGTTGCCCAGGTGCCGTCGCAGATCCCGCTGCGCGACTTCTTCCGCAATCCCGACCGCGCCTACTTCCGCGTCGCGGGCGACGGGAAGACCTATTCGTACATGCAGCCGTGGGAGCGGCGCATGAACATCTACGTGCAGCCGGTCGGCTCGACGGTCGCGCCGGTGCGCATCACCGGCGAGAAGGACCGCGACATCGCCGACTACTTCTGGAAAGGCGCGGACCGCGTCGTCTACCTGAAGGACATCGGCGGCGACGAGAACAACCACGTCGTCGTCTCGGACCGCCGTGGCGGCGAGCCGCGCGACCTCACGCCGTTTCCGGGGGTCCGCGCCCAGGTGGTCGACGACCTGCCCGACCAGCCGGGCCGCATGCTGGTGAGCCTCAACCGACGCGTCAAGGAGGTGTTCGACGTCTACGACCTCGACCTCGCCTCCGGTGCCCTGACGCTGGTCGCCGAGAACCCGGGCAACATCACGGAGTGGGGCACCGATCACGATGGAAAGATCCGCTACGCGATCACCACCGACGGCGTCAACCAGACCTACCTGTACCGCGACGATGCGTCCGGACCGTTCAAGCCGGTGCTGACGACCACCTTCCGCGACCGCTTCGCGCCGCAGGGCTTCACGCCCGACAATCGCAAGCTGTACGTGGTCAGCAACCTCGGGCGCGACAAGGCCGCCGTGGTGCTGGTCGACCCGGCGACCGGCAAGGAGGAGCGCGTGGTCTACGCGCGCGACGACTACGACGTGCAGAGCGTGGTGTTCTCCAAGAAGCGCAAGGTCCCGACCTGGGCCAACTACACGACCTGGCGCGCCGAGCGGCACTACTTCGACGCCGAGAGCGAGCGCATGTTCGCCGCGCTCGAGAAGCAGCTGCCCGGGTTCCGCCTCAACCTCCAGTCATCGACCGACGACGAGGACGTGATGGTGGTCGCGGCGTCGAACGACCGCACGCAGGGCACGCGCTACCTTTACGATCGGCGCACCGACAAGCTGGTCAAGCTCGGCGACGTCACGCCGTGGCTCGATCCGGCGAACGCGGCCGAAGTGAAGCCGATCAGCTACCGATCGCGCGACGGGCTCACGATCCACGGCTACCTGACGCTGCCCAAGGGGCGGACGGCGAAGAACCTGCCGGTCGTGGTCAACCCGCACGGCGGGCCGTGGGCCCGCGACGAGTGGGGCTACAACCCGGAGGTGCAGTTCCTCGCCAACCGCGGCTACGCGGTGCTGCAGATGAACTTCCGCGGCTCGGTCGGCTACGGGCGCAAGTTCTGGGAGGCCTCGTTCGGGCAATGGGGGCTGGCCATGCAGGACGACGTCGCCGACGGCGTCGCCTGGCTCGTCGGCGAGGGCATCGCCGACCCGAAGCGCGTGTGCATCTACGGCGGCAGCTACGGCGGCTACACGACGCTGATGGGGCTGGTGCGCCACCCCGAGCTGTACGCCTGCGGCATCGACTACGTTGGCGTGTCGAACCTGTCGACCTTCCTCAAGTCGATCCCGCCGTACTGGACGCCGATGCTCGAGATGTTCTACGCGATGGTGGGCCACCCGGAGAAGGACGCCGAGCGCCTCGCGGCGACGTCGCCCGCGCTGAACGCGCAGCGCATCCGCGTGCCGCTGCTGATCGCGCAGGGCGCCCGCGACCCGCGCGTCAACAAGAACGAGTCCGACCAGATGGTCGAGGCGATGCGCAAGCGCGGTATCGAGGTCGAGTACATCGTCAAGGACAACGAGGGCCACGGCTTCGCCAACGAGGAGAACCGCTTCGAGTTCTACGGCGCGATGGAGCGCTTCCTCGCGAAGGTGCTTAAGTGAGCGCCGGTCGTCGCGGGCGCGAGGCGTGACGCACCGCTATGCGCTGGTGCCCGCGGCCGGTGGCGGCACCCGCTCCGGGTCGGCCGTGCCCAAGCAGTACCACGCGATCCACGGCCAGCCGGTGCTGGCGCACACGCTGGACCGCCTCGCGGGCACGCTCGCGCTCGATCACGTTTTCGTCGCGATCGCGCCCGGCGACGAGCACTACGCCATGGCGATCGGCGTCCGTCCCGGCGTCGAGCCGCTGCCTTGCGGCGGGGCCACGCGCGCTTCCACGGTCGCGAACGCGCTCGCCATCCTCGCATCGCGTTGCCGCGCCGACGACTGGATCCTCGTCCACGACGCTGCGCGTCCGTGCGTGCCGCGCGAGGCGCTGTTCCGGCTGGTCGAGGCGGTCGAGAACGACGCCGTCGGCGGGCTGCTCGCCATGCCGGTGGCCGACACGCTGAAGCGCGGCGACGGCGACGCCGAGCCGCGCGTCGCGCGCACCGAGGCGCGAGAGGGGCTCTGGCAGGCGCAGACGCCGCAGATGTTCCGCTACGGGGTCCTCGCGCGCGCCTACGCCGCGCCCGGCGTCGCCGACGCGAGCGACGACGCGCTGGTCGTCGAGAGGCTGGCCGGCCGAGGCGTCTGCGCGATGCCGCGACTGGTCATGGGCAGTCCCAGCAACCTCAAGATCACCTGGCCGGAGGATTTCGTGCTCGCCGCGGCGATCCTCGCGAGCCAGGCGCACCGGGAGGGCGCGGCGTGATCCGCATCGGCACCGGCTTCGATGTCCACGCGCTGGTTCCGGGGCGGCCGCTGGTGATCGGCGGCGTCACGATCCCGCACGACCGCGGGCTCGACGGCCACTCGGATGCCGACGTGCTGCTCCACGCGAT
>DATLIR010000006.1:0-3977 GCA_035539315.1 Casimicrobiaceae bacterium | reverse complement strand
CCTTTATGGTTGATAGAACCAAGAAAAATAAAAGAAAGCGAATTCACTACGCTCGCGGGACCGGAACGCATCGAGACCGGCTGGTGGGACGGCGACGAGGCGAGCCGCGACTACTTCGTCGCCCGGCTGCCCGACGGGGCGCTTGCCTGGATCTATCGAGAAGCCGGTCTCAGTTCAGCCCAATGGTTCGTACATGGCCTTTTTGCCTGATTACGCCGAGCTGCATTGCCTCTCGAACTTCAGCTTCCTGCGCGGCGCCTCGCACCCCGAGGAGCTGTGCGAGCGCGCGGCCTCGCTCGGCTACGCGGCACTCGCGCTCACCGACGAATGCTCGCTCGCCGGGATCGTGCGCGCGCACCTGGCCGCGAAGGACCTGGGGCTCGCGCTCGTCGTCGGGAGCGAATTCGCGCTCGACGACGGCACGCGGCTCGTCTGCTACGCGACCGACCGCGCGACCTACGGCGACCTCGCGCAACTGATCACGCGCGGGCGGCGGCGGGCGGCCAAGGGAAGCTACCGGCTGTCGCGCGCCGATGTCGAGGCGCTCGCGTCGCGCTGCCTCGCGCTGTGGCTGCCGCCCGATCTAGGGTCAGACTCGACTTTCCCGGCTGCCGGTTCGGCGGCGCGCTCCGCCGGCGGAACGTCGAGTCTGCCCCTGCTTTCCCAGGCCCGCTGGATCGCCGCGACCTTCCCCGGCCGCGCCTGGCTCGCGGTCGAGCTGTTCGCGCGCGCCGGCGACGACGCGCGGCGCGCGGCGCTCGAGCGGCTGGGACGCGAGCACGCGCTCCCCCTGGTCGCGGCCGGCGACGTGCACATGCACGTGCGCGCGCGCCGCGCGCTGCAGGACACGCTCACCGCGGTCCGCTTGCGCACGCCGGTCGCGCAATGCGGCCACGCGCTGTTCCCCAACGCCGAACGCCACTTGCGCTCGCGCGCGCGGCTTGCGACGCTCCATCCGCCCGCGCTCCTCGCCGAGACGCTCGCGCTCGTCGCGCGCTGCCATTTCTCCCTCGACGAATTGCGCTACGAGTATCCCGAGGAAGTGGTGCCGCCGGGCGAGACGCCCGCCTCGCATCTTCGCAAGCTGGTCGAGATCGGGCTCGCGCGGCGGTACGGTGGAGGGTCAGGGACGACATTCCTCCAATCGCTGCCGACGACCGGCGCCGGGACGAATGTCGTCTCTGACCCTCGCGTCACGTTCCGCTGTCCCACCGCCCCTGCCGACGTCCGCGAGCTGATCGAGCACGAGCTCGCGCTGATCGCCGAGCTGCGCTACGAGCCCTACTTCCTCACCGTTCACGACATCGTCGACTTCGCGCGCTCGAAGGGCATCCTGTGCCAGGGCCGCGGCTCGGCCGCGAACTCGGCGGTCTGCTACGCGCTCGGCATCACCGAGGTCGATCCGGCGCGCATGTCGATGCTGTTCGAGCGCTTCATCAGCAAGGAGCGCAATGAGCCGCCCGACATCGACGTCGACTTCGAGCACCAGCGGCGCGAGGAGGTGATGCAGTACGTCTACGCGAAGTACGGCCGCGACCGCGCGGCGCTCGCCGCGACGCTCATCACCTACCGGCCGAAGAGCGCGGTGCGCGACGTCGGCAAGGCGCTGGGCCTCGGGCTCGCCGACGTCGACCGCCTCGCCAGCGTGTTCGCGTGGTGGGACGGCCGCGTGATCGACCCCGAGCGCATCCGCGAGGCGGGCTTCGATCCGCGGAGCGCGCTGATCCGCCGGCTGGTCGCGCTGTCGGGCGCGCTGATGGGCTTCCCGCGCCATCTCTCGCAGCACGTCGGCGGCTTCGTGATCGCGCGCGGCCTCCTCGAGCGCATGGTGCCGGTCGAGAACGCCGCGATGGCGGACCGCACCGTGATCCAGTGGGACAAGGACGACCTCGACGCGATGGGCCTCCTCAAGGTCGACTGCCTCGCGCTGGGCATGCTCTCGGCGATCCGGCGCTGCCTCGACATGGTCGGCGGTCGTCGCATGCAGGACATCCCGGCCGAGGATCCCGAGGTCTACGCGATGATCCAGCGCGCCGACACGATCGGCGTGTTCCAGATCGAGTCGCGCGCGCAGATGTCGATGCTGCCGCGATTGCGGCCCGCGAACTTCTACGACCTCGTGATCGAGGTCGCGATCGTTCGTCCCGGGCCGATCCAGGGCGGCATGGTGCATCCGTACCTGAAGCGCCGCCAGGGCCTCGAGCCGGTGACCTACCCGAGCGCGGCGGTCAAGGCGGTGCTCGAGCGCACGCTCGGCGTGCCGATCTTCCAGGAGCAGGTGATGCAGCTCGCGATCGTCGCGGCGGGCTTCACGCCCGGCGAGGCCGACCAGCTGCGCCGCTCGATGGCGGCGTGGCGGCGCAAGGGCGGCCTGGAGAAATTCGAGGAGCGGCTGGTCGAGGGGATGCGCACGCGCGGCTACGGCGAGGCGTTCGCGCGACAGATCTACCAGCAGATCCTGGGCTTCGGCGAGTACGGCTTCCCCGAGTCGCACTCGGCGTCGTTCTCGCTGCTGGTCTACGTGTCGTCGTGGCTCAAGCGCTACCACCCGGCCGCTTTCACCGCCGCGCTCCTCAACTCGCTGCCGATGGGCTTCTACGCGCCCGCGCAGCTCGTCGCCGACGCGCGGCGCCACGGCGTCGTCGTGCGGCCGCCGGACGTGACGGTCAGCGGGTGGGATTGCACGCTGGAAAGCGGGGTCAGAGACGATACTCCGGGAGACCGCACGGCAATTCCGCACGTCACGCCGAATGTCGTCTCCGACCCCGCTTTCCCGCCGTGGGGCGCCGACGGCCCCGCGCTGCGCCTCGGTCTTTGCATGGTCGGCGGCCTCACCGAAGCAGGCGCGCAACGCATTGAGGCGGCGCGTCGTGCGCGCGCCTTCGCCGACGTCACCGACCTCGCGCGTCGCGCGACGCTCGACTGCCGCGACCTCGAGGCGCTCGCCGACGCCGACGCGCTCGCGTCGCTTGCGGGCCATCGCCACGCCGCGGTATGGGACGTCGCCGGCGTCGAGAAGCTGCCGGAAGTGCTCGCGGACGGACGCTTCGACGAAGCGGCGCCCCCGCTGACCACCCCGACCGAAGGCGAGGACGTCGTCGCCGATTACCGGCGTCTCGGGCTCACGCTGCGGCGCCATCCGGTCGCGCTGCTGCGACGCGAGCTCGCGAAGCGCCGGCTCGCCACCGCCGCCGACATCCGGCGCACGCCGCACGGCCGCCTCGCGCGCACCGCGGGCATCGTGATCGGCCGCCAGCGGCCCGACACGACGAGCGGCGTCGTGTTCGTCACGCTCGAGGACGAGACCGGCGCCACCAACGTGATCGTCTGGCGCGATCTCGGCGACCGCCAGCGGCGCGAGCTACTCGGCGCGCGCCTGATGGCGGTCTACGGCACGGTCGAGCGCGAAGGCGAGGTCGTGCACCTGATCGCCGGGCGCCTCGTCGACCTGACGCCCATGCTGGGCTCGCTGCCGACGCGATCGCGCGACTTCCATTGACGCTCCGCACGCGCGGCGTTTCGCGCCGCACTCGCGCGATGGCACCGGCGACCTGACGCCGTCGTCAGCGGTCGCCCTGCCCCCGCCCCGGAGGGAGCGACGCCACGTCGAGAATCGCCGGTCGCGCCGCAGACCGTCGACGACCGTGTCGGCGAAGCGTGAGTGGGGGAGCGATCGGTGCGGGCGCTCGGGATCGCGCTTAAGCCCGGGCATGGTCCCGGCTCGTCCTCTGTAAGATCGGCGCTTGGGCGACGACCCCTTGGAAGGCCGGGGCGGCGGAAGCCAGGGGAAACGCGTGGCACGGGCGGAATTCGACATCGTGGTGATCGGCGGCGGCGCCGGCGGGCTCGTCGTCGCGGCCGGAGGTGCTGCGCTCGGCGCCAAGGTCGCGCTGGTCGAGAAGCACAAGATGGGCGGCGATTGCCTGTGGTACGGCTGCGTTCCGTCGAAGACGCTGATCGCCTCCGCGCACGTCGCG
>DATLIR010000005.1:0-4230 GCA_035539315.1 Casimicrobiaceae bacterium | reverse complement strand
GGCGTGGATCGCGGAGCGCTGGGACGATCCGGCCTTCCCCGCGGCGTTCCCGTGGTTCGGCACGACGCGCTACTGGCAGGACCGCATCCTCGAGCTGCGCGAACAGATCGGCGCGATGGAGGAGCCGGCGCTGCACGTTCGCTGACGGGACGCGGCGACCGGACCGCGCGCACGAGCCAGGATCCCGCGATCCCGATCACTTCGCTCGCGCCAGCGCCCCTCCGCTCGCGGCGAGAGCGAGGGCGGCGACCAGCGCGAACGCCGCGCCGAACGCGAACGCGGCCCGCGCGCCGAATGCGTCCCACAATGCGCCGGCCGCACCGCTCGCGACCAGCATGGCGGCGCCCTGCGCGAGGTTGAACACGCCGAACGCCGAGCCGCGCAGGTCGGACGGGGCATGCGCGGCCACCAGCGCGGCGAACACGCCCTGCGTGAGCCCCATGTGCAGCCCCCACAGCATGGCACCGGCGACGAGGAGCGGCGACCCCTGCGCGAACGCCAGCGAGGCGTGCGCGGCGCCGAGCGCGGCGAGCCCGGCATAGAGCATGGGGCGTCCCCGCCCGCGATCGAGCGCGGCACCGGCCGGATAGGCGACGATCGCGTAGACCAGCGTCATCGCCACCATCACCCACGGGGCCTGCGCCACCACGAGTCCGACGTCGACAGCACGCAGCACCAGGAACGCCTCCGAGCAGCGCGCGACCGCCATCAGCGCGGCCACGCCGGTGACGAGCCAGAACGCGCGCGGAAGGCGCCGCGCGTCGCTGAGCGCGAGCCGCTTCGGCGGCGTGGCGCTCGTCGGTCGGTCGGGCTCGTCGACACCGAAGACGATCAGCGCCACGGCGAGGAAGGCCGGCACGACGGCGATCCAGAACGCGGCACGGAAGTCGCCGGCGAAGACCACGAGCGCAGCGATCGCGATCACGGGCCCGAGCAGCGCGCCGACCGTGTCGAGCGCCTGACGCAGCCCG
Source organism: Casimicrobiaceae bacterium (assembly GCA_035539315.1). Classification (GTDB taxonomy): domain Bacteria; phylum Pseudomonadota; class Gammaproteobacteria; order Burkholderiales; family Casimicrobiaceae; genus VBCG01. Next base: position 3,259 of record DATLIR010000005.1, on the reverse strand, counting down.
AAGCTCGCGCCGTGCACCGCGCGTGGCGTCAGGTCGGCGATCAGCGCGTCGCGCGGGGCGCCGCGCATGCCCTTGCCGAGCCGGTCGGCGAGGCGCGCGGACACGATCCAGCCTAGCGACGGTGCGAGCGCGAACACGGGCTTGGTGAGCGCCGCGAGGCCATAGCCGGCGAGAATCAGCGGCTTGCGCCGCCGCAGCACGTCGGACCAGACGCCCGAGAATACCTTGACGATCAATGCCAGCGCCTCGGCCGTGCCTTCGAGCAGCCCGATCGCGAGCATCGACACGCCAAGGCCGGTCGCGAGGTAGAGCGGCAGTAGCGCGTGGATCATCTCCGACGAGACGTCCATGCAGAGGCTCACCAGGCCCAGGACGACCACGCCCCGCGGCACCTGGCGCCTCGATGAATACAAAGCTCTCATTGAGCGCTTCGCTCCGCACTAGCGCATGACGACCGTCGCGCGGAAAGCTACCGGTCCCGAAACGCGCGCCCGATCTGGACCGCGAGACCCCAAGACGTCGAATCAGGCGAGTTTCACCTTGGCGCGCACCGTGCCTGCGCGCTCGTGACGCGCGATGACCTCGACCGCCGCGCCCGCTTGCGCGTGCACGACCCACTCGAGCTTCATGCGATCGTCGGTGACATGATAGTCCGGCCAGAACGACACGCCGGTGTGCTTGTGCGCGCGGCCCTCGAGCTGGCCGTGCTCGTCGCGCGCCTTGCCCGAGACGAGCGTGGCGCCGTCGGGCAACACGATCTCCGCGATGAGGCCACGCACGGTCTTCCGCGCGAGCGCGCGCTTAGACACGTACGACGGCAGCCAGCCGGTGTTCTGCACGACCAGCTCGATCTTCCACGCGTCGGCGCCCACGCGCGTCGCGCCCGCGTGAACGAGCTCGAGCTTCGGCGAGACGAGCGCCTGCCAGACGATCCAGGAGGGGAAGCGCTCGATCTCGCGCGCGAGGAACGCCGGCGGCGGATTGGAGAACGCGTGGAAGCGGTTCCAGCCGCCGATCTCGACTGCGCCCAGCTGCGGATGGTCGAAAGCGCGCCAGCCGCGATGCGCGATGCCGCCGAGCTTCTCGTCGCTCCAGCGCACGAGCTTGAGGTCGTCCTCGGGCGGGTGGTCGCGGAACCAGTCGATGTACTTGTAGTCGGCGATGCCGGCCTCGCGCATCGGCGACCAGATCTCGACCACCCACACGAACGCGCCGAGGTGCTCGTAGAGCCAGTCGAAGGTGCCGCCGATCACCTCCTTCGGGTGGTAGCGGAACTCGTGGTAGACCGAGATCGCGGGATAGCCTGTGCGCTTCTCGCCTTCCTTGCCGACGGCGCGGTACACCCACAGGTCCTCGGCGTGCATCTCGTCGTCGGACTGGTGCTCGAACGGCCGCAGCAGCACGCCGCTCCAGGTGTGGAACGCGGTGCCGCCGCCGATGTTGCGGTGGTGGACGATGAAGTCGACCACCGCGCGCACCTCGGGCTCGGAGGTCGGGTACGGCCCGGCGCCGAGCTGCTCGAACTCCTGGCGCCAGCTCGCCGGGAAGTTGCGGTTGAGGTCGAGCCCCTGCGGCGGGCGCTTCACGCGCAGCGAGTGGCCGTCGTAGTTCTCGTAGCGGCCCTCGGGGAGCACGCGGTAGTACTCGCCGCCGGTCTCGGCGGGATCGCGACGGATCATGAGACGCGGCTCGTCGGGATGCTTCTTCCACAGCCCGTTCGCGTCGCCGATGCGCATCTGCAGGATCAGGCCGTCGCCGTCGATGTCCTCGACGACGAGGCCCTCGGGCGCGTCCTCGTCGAGCGGATAGTCGCGCGTGCTCGAACGGATCCAGCGGGGCCGGTCGGCGAGCGCCCATTCCGCGCCGTCGGGATTGAAGCGCGGCAGCACGTAGAACGCGCGCGTGTCGAGCGCACGGGTGATGTCGGCATCGCTGCCGTAACGCGTGACCAGCGTGTGCACCAGGTGCAGCGCCGCGGCCGACGCCGCGACCTCGGTCGCGTGGATGTTGCCGTCGACCCAGTACGCCGGCTTCTCGTCCGCGGGTCCGGTGCGCGTGTTGGTGACCGTGCAGAGCCACAGCTCGCGCCCTTCGTGGCTCTTGCCGATCGACGCCACGCTCACGAGCTCGGGATGCTCGCGCGCCCACGTGTGCAGCAGGTCGGTCAGCTCGGCGTAGCGCAGGAAGCGGTCGGTCGCGGACGGGGTCATCGGGACGGGAGCGGGCGCAGAAGCGCGAGTGTCGGTGCCGGGCCGCGCGTGCGTCAAGCCGCGGGTTGCGGCGCGGCCGCGATCGTACTAAGGTTGATCGGGGACATCGAGTGGCGCGGCCAGTCGAAGCGCGGACCGCGCTGGAACGGAGGCACCATGAGACGACGACTCTACTGGTTGCTGCCGGACGTCGAAAGCGCCCGGCGCACGGCCGACGATCTCCTGCTCGCGAAGGTCGACGACCGCCACATGCATTTCCTCGCGCGCCCCGGCCTCGCGCTGGGCTCGCTGCACGAGGCCTCGGTCCTGCAGAAGACCGACGTGCGCCATGCGGCGATCTCCGGATCGCTCGTGGGCGCGCTCCTGGGCGCGCTCGCCGGCTGGCTGCTCGCGCAGTATCCGATCGAGGGCATGAAGGTCGGCGTCGGCGGCATCCTGCTGTTCACCGCGTTCGGCGCGGGCTTCGGCTTCTTCGCCTCGACGCTGGTCGGGACGTCGCTGCCGAATTCGCAGTTGCGCCAGTTCGAGCGCGAGCTTTCCGACGGAAGCATCCTCGTCATGGTCGACGTGCCGCTGCACCGCGTCGAGGAGATGCAGGACTACCTGCGGCAGCGCCACCCCGAGGCGGCGTGGCGCGGCGTCGATCCGGCCGTGCCGGCGTTTCCCTAGCGTCCCTGTAGGCCAGCTCCGACAGCCAACCCTCCGCCCGGTGGCCCGTCCGCCGGCGGAGGTTCCGCTCGCGCCCGGCGGCAGGATACCGTATATTCGTACGGTATGGCTGCCGACCTCGTGCCCGGCTACGCCGAGCTCCACTGCGTCTCGAACTTCAGCTTCCTGCGCGGCGCCTCGAGCGCGCACGAGCTGTTCGAGCGCGCCGCGAAGCTCGGCTACGCCGCGCTCGCGATCACCGATGAATGCTCGTTCGCCGGCGTCGTGCGCGCGCACGAGGCGGCGAAGCGCTTCGGCATCCGGCTCGTGGTCGGCACCGAGGTGCAGCCGGAGGACGGCCCGCGCCTCGTGCTGCTCGCGGCGGACCACGACGGCTACAC
>DATLIR010000004.1:0-6670 GCA_035539315.1 Casimicrobiaceae bacterium | reverse complement strand
TACGTCTCCCCCGCCAGCGCCGCGAGCTGCTCGGCCTGGAACTCGTGCTGGAGCGCGGTGACGATCTCGTCGAGCTCGCCGTCCATGATCGCGTCGATCCGGTAGAGCGTCAGGTTGATGCGATGGTCGGTGACGCGACCCTGCGGGAAATTGTACGTGCGGATGCGCTCGCTGCGGTCGCCCGACCCGATCAGGCTCTTGCGCGTCGCCGCTTCCTTGCGCTGCCGCTCCCCGCGCTCGCGGTCGAGCAGACGCGAGGCGAGCACCGACATCGCCTGGGCGCGGTTGCGGTGCTGCGAGCGGTCGTCCTGGCACTCGACCACCAGTCCGCTCGGCAGGTGCGTGATGCGCACCGCGGAATCGGTCTTGTTGACGTGCTGGCCGCCGGCACCCGACGAGCGGAACGTGTCGATGCGCAGGTCCGCCGGATTGATCTGGATGTCGGCGATGGGATCGGCTTCCGGCAGCACGGCGACGGTGCACGCCGAAGTGTGGATGCGACCCTGCGCTTCGGTCGCCGGCACGCGCTGCACGCGATGGCCGCCCGATTCGAACTTGAGCTTCGCGTACGCGCTCTCTCCCGCGACGCGCACGATCGCCTCGCGGTAGCCGCCGAGCTCGGAGGACGACGACGACACCACGTCGACCTTCCAGCCCTGGCGCTCGGCATAGCGCGCGTACATGCGCAACAGGTCGCCGGCGAAGAGCGCGCTCTCGTCGCCGCCGGTCCCGGCGCGGATCTCGAGGAACACGTTGCGCGTGTCGTTGGTGTCCCTGGGCAGCAGCGCCGCCTGCAGCTCGCGCTCGAGCGCCTCCATGCGCGTGCGCGCCGCCGTGCGCTCGTCGTCGGCGTAGGCCTTCATCGCGGGATCGGCCGCCATCTCGTCGGCGGCCGCGAGGTCGCCTTCGGCGCGGCGCCAGGCGCGGAAACGCTCGACCACCGGCGTGATCTCGGCGTGCTCTTTCGCGTAGGCGCGAAACCGCTCCATGTCGCCCGCCGTTTCCGGTGCGGCGAGCACATGGTCGAGCTCGACGAGGCGCGTCGCGAGCTGGTCGAGGCGGGTGCGGAGCGAGAGCTTCATCGGGAGTCGGGTTCGCGTCCCGACGCAAGGCCGGATTATCGGGCAGCGGCCGGCGGGAAGCGAACCCGGCCGCTGATGCAGAACCGGGCCCACGTCCGGAACCAGGTAACCAGGGTGGCAACCCGGCCGCCGGCGTCGAGCCGAGGTCGCACGGTCGGGGCGGGAAACCGATCCCGACCCCGCCCGACCCCGATCCTGCTAGTCGCGCAACCGGTACACGCGCTGGAACAACGCGATCAGCTCGGCGCGCTCCGCTTCGCCGGCGGTATTGAGCGCCGCGAGCGGGCCGTGCAGGAACTTGTTGGTGAGACCGCGGGCGAGCGCGTCGAGCACGCGGTCGGGCGGCATTCCGTTGGCCAGCATGCGCCGCGCGCGCTCGAGCTCGACTTCCCGCAGGTCGTCGACATGCCCGGACAGCGCCGTGATCGTCGGCACGACGTTGCGCCCGTCGAGCCAGCGCAGGAAATGCGCCGCCTGCTCGGCGATCATCGACTCGGCCAGCGCGACCGACTCGCGCCGGATCTGCAGGTTGTCCTTGACGATCGCCGCGAGGTCGTCGATCGAGTACAGGAACACGTCGTCGAGCGCGGCGGCCTCGGGCTCGACGTCGCGCGGCACCGCGAGGTCGACGATGAACACCGGCGCGTGGCGCCGCGCCTTGATCACGCGCTCGAGCAGCCCCTTGCCGAGGATCGGCAGCATGCTCGCGGTGCAGGTCACGATGATGTCGAACTGCGGCAGGCGCTCGGGCAGCTCGTTCAGCAGGATCGCATCGGCGCCGAGACGGTCCGCGAGCGACTGGCCGCGCTCGAGCGTCCGGTTGGCGACCGTCACCGACCTGGGCTTGCGCGCGACGAAATGGTTGGCCGCGAGCTCGATCATCTCGCCTGCGCCGATCAGGAGCAGGCGCTGGTCGCCGAGCGACGGGAAGATGCGCTCCGCGAGCTTCACCGCTGCTGCCGCCATCGAGATCGACGCGCTGCCGATGTCGGTCTGCGAGCGCACGTCCTTCGCCACCGCGAACGTGCGCTGGAACAGCCGGTTCAGCACCAGGCCGAGCGAGCCGGCCGATTCGGCCATGCGCACCGCCTGCTTCAGCTGGCCGAGGATCTGCGGCTCGCCCAGCACCATCGAGTCGAGCCCGGACGCGACGCGGAACGCGTGCGGCACCGACTGGTCCTGCCCGAGCGAGTACAGGTGGGGGCGCAGCGTGTCGGAGGGCAGCCCGTGCACGCTTTCGAGCCAGTGCGCCACGCGCTGCGGCTCGCCGTCGCGGAAATACACCTCGGTCCGGTTGCAGGTCGACAGGATCGCCGCTTCCCTGACCGCGCACGCGCCGGTCACGTCGCGCAACGCGTCGGTCAGCGCGTCGGGCGCGAACGTCACGCGCTCCCGCACCTCCAGCGGTGCGGTCGTGTGGTTCAAGCCGACGGTGTGGAGCGACATGGTTGCAGCTTCCCCGTCCGGAGCTGGCCCGGATGGCTCCCATTCTAGCGCGCCGGCCCGGATTCGACGCCCAGGACTTTGATTTCGATCAGGAATGGCGCGCATCCCGTCGAGCCGCCGCGCCCGATCCTGCGCGCCGGCCTTCCGGCGGCTTCCCGGTGGACGAGCGCGAATGGGTTAGTCTTTGCCGCCACCCACGCCCGCACGCCATGGACCCGCCCGGCCTGAAGCGCCGCCTCACCTGCATCCTCGCCACCGACGCGGTCGGCTACAGCCGCCTGGTCAACGAGGACGAGACCGGCGCGCTGCGCGTACTCGCCGCGCATCGCGCGGTGATCGACGGCATCATCGCCTACCACGACGGGCGCATCGCCAACACCGCCGGCGACTCGGTGCTCGCCGAGTTCGGCAGCGTGGTCGAGGGCGTGCGCTGCGCGGTCGAGATCCAGGACGCGCTGAAGACGCGCAACGAGTCGCTGCCCGAGGCGCAGCGGATGCTGTTCCGCATCGGCATCAACCTCGGCGAGGTCGTCGTCAAGGGCGACGACCTGCTCGGCGACGGCGTGAACGTGGCCGCGCGACTGCAAAGCATCGCGCCTCCCGGCGGCATCCTCGTCTCGTCGTCGGTCTACGACCAGATCACCGGCAAGCTCGACCTGGGCTTCCAGGACATGGGCGAGCAGGAGCTCAAGAACATCTCGCGGCCGATCCGCGCGTTCAGCGTGTCGGGGGCAGGCGGGGCGACGCGCGCACCGCTGCCGCGCCTTGCGTCGACCGTGGGGAGGAGCCGCGGGCTCCCGATCGCGATGGGCGTGCTCGTGCTCGCGGCGCTCCTCGCCGGGGTCGCCTGGATGCAAGGCTGGGTCGGCGGACCGCGCGTCGCGCCGACGACCGTCGCGGCGATCGATCCTGCGACGGCGAAGCTCGAGGCCGATCTCGCCGCCTCCGAGAAGGCGCGGCAGCAAGCCGAGCAGCGAGCCACGACGGCCGATGCCGACCGGATCAAGGCGCGCGCGGAAGCGGAGGCCGCTGCGCTGCGCGCGAAGGCCGAGACCGACGTCGCGGCGATGAAAGCGAAGGCCCAGTCGGAATCGGCCACGCTGCGGGCGCAGGCCGCGCAGGAAGCGGGCCGGACCAAGGCGGCCGATGCCGAGGCGATCCGGGCGCGTGCCGAGACCGAGGCTGCCGCGCGGAAGACAAAGGCGGAAACCGATGCCGCCGCGGTCAAGGCGAAGGCGCAGGCCGACGTCGCGGCGATGCAGTCGAAGGCGGAGCAGGACGCGAAGGCCGCGCAGGAGGCCGCCGCTGCCAAGGCGGCGCAGGAAGCCGCGGCGGCGAAGGTGGCGCAGGAGGCGAGCGCGGCCAAGGCAGCGCAGGACGCGGCCGCATCCAAGGCGACGACGTCAGCCGCGGCCGGCGATGCCTCGCGCTACGACGGCGCGTGGCTGATGGCGCTGCAATGCTCGGCGAACAAGTTTTCCTCCGGCTTCACGCGCAGCGCGGACTTCGTCGCGCGCGGCGGCGAGTTCATGGTCGAACGCGGCGCCAAAGGTCAGCCGGGCTACAACATCGTCCAGGGACGTCCGGCGCCGGACGGCACGCTCGTGCTGACGGGAGCCGGCATCGGCAACCAGGCGGCCGGCCGGGGACAACACTTCGAGGTTCGGCTCGCGGGACGCTGGACGGGCGATCGCTTCGTGCTGAAGGGCGGCTGGGGCGGGCGCGTCTGCGACGCCGAGGTCGTGCGCAGATGAGGCGCCCCTCACCCTGACCCTCTCCCCGCGGATGCGGGGAGAGGGAGCGATGGGGAGACGTCTGCGCCACATCGAGCGCAACACCGCGACGGGCTCCATCTCCCCGCAGCGGGAGTTGCAACGCGCGCGTTCCACGTCGCGCGAAGCCACGTTGGATTCCCTTCCCCCGCACGCGGGGAAAGCTAGGACGAGGGGTTACTTCGCGCCCTGCGTCGTCCGCACGTCGTCGATCGCGTGGGCGAACATCGCGGCACGCCGGTGCGCGGACGCCCGGCCGATCGCGTCCACCAGTGTCTCGTACGAGCACGGCTTCGGCAGCACCTCGAGGTCGTGCCGGATCGCCTGCTCGAGCCGGCCCGCGTAGCCGGTCATCAGCAGCACCGGCAGCTCCGGGTGCTTCGACTTGAGCAGCGTCGCGAGCGCGATCCCGTCGAGCGTGCCCGGCATGACGATGTCGGTCAGCACCACGTCGATGCCGCCGGCGTGCGCCTCCAGGTAGTCTCGCGCCGCGTCGCCGCTCGCGACGTGCGTCGTGGCGCAGCCCATCGACTCGAGCAGCATGACCGTCGCCTGCGCGACGCCGGCGTTGTCCTCGACCAGCAGCACGCGACAATCGAGGTTGACCTGCGTGACGTCGCGAGGCTCGGGCGCTGCGGCGGCCTGCGCGTCGACACGGCGGAACGACAGGCGCACCCGCGTGCCTTCACCGGGGCGGCTCTCGATCGTCGCATTGCCGCCCGCGCTCTGGCACAACGCGCGCACCTGGCTCAACCCGAGGCCGGTGCCCTGCCCGATCGGCTTGGTCGTGAAGAACGGGTCGAACACACGGGCGAGCACTTCGGGCGCGATACCGCTGCCGGTGTCCGCGACCTCGATCACGACCTTCGGCCCGGCACCAGCCTCGACTGCACCGTCGCTCGCGTTGCGCGCCGTCACCGTCAGGCGTCCGCCGTCCGGCATCGCGTCCTTCGCGTTCACCGCGAGATTGATGATCGCGAGCTCCAGTTCGGCCGGGTCGACCTCGATGGCGCCCGTGTCGGGCGCGACATCGCCGCTGACCTCGATCGCGTGCCCGAGAAGCGGCCTCAGCAGCTCGAGCAGCACCGGCACGCGCTCCTGCAGCGTGATGCGCTCGGGGAGCAGCGCCTGGCGGCGCGAGAAGGCGAGCAGCTGTCGCGTCAGCTTCGCGCCGGACGCGACCGCACGGTCGATCGCCGCCATCTGCGCGTCGCCGCTGAGCTCGGGCCGCAGGCGCTGGTGCAGGAACGCGTTGCTGCCGATGATCATCAGGAGGTTGTTGAAGTCGTGCGCCACGCCGCCGGTGAGCCGCGCCAGCGCTTCCGATTTCTGCGACTGGTGCAGCGCGACCTCGATGCGCTGCCGGTGCGCGGTTTCCTCACCCAGCCGCTGCACGGCATCGAGTTCGTTGCGCGTGCGACGCAACGCGAGCCAGCCGATCGCGCCGAAGCCGATCATGGCCGGCACCGCGATCAAGCCGATCAGGCCGACCTGGCGCCACCAGCCAGCCACGATGACGGCGCGGTCCACCGAGGCTACGACGTAGAGCGGATACGGGGAAAGCCGGCGAAACGTGCGCAACCGGTCCGTGTTGTCGACCGGCGATGGGCCATCCAGGTTCCCGGTCGTGGCGCCGGCAGCGAACTGCCGGACCAATTCGGCGTTCACCGGCGACGGCGTGCTCCGAGCCGGCGGCCAGACCGCGAGCATGCGGCCATCGCTGCGCAGCACCTGAAGCCGCAGCGACGGCTCGCCTCTGGACAGCTCCTCGTAGAAGCGCGTCAGGTATTCGGGCCGCAGGCTGGCCGAGACGACGCCGCCGAAGCTGCCGTCGGGATAGTCGCGCCGCCGGCTCAGGTCGAAGAACGGCTCGCCGGTCGCGCGGCTGACGAGCTGCTCGGTGACGAACAGCCGGCCGCGCTCCGCGCGATGCACCGTGAACATCTCGCGGTCGGAATAGTCGATGTCGCGCGGCGGCGGATAGATCCGGCTGGAGGCGATCATGCGCGCGTCCGCGCCGGTCATGAACAGCCCCTGGATCTGCGGCAGCCCCTCGGCCATGCGCCGCAATTGCTCGTGCAGCTCCCGGGCGCGGGCCAGCAGCGTCGCATCGTCGGCGCCGCCGGCCAGGTCGAGCATGCGCTGCAGCAGCATCTCGTTGGTCTCGAACAGCTTGAGCGCGTGCTCGCGCGCGACGCTCACCGCGCCGTCGAGGCGCTGCCTCGCATCGTCGAACGCCTGGCGATACAGGTACCCCGCCACCGCGACGAAGAGGAGCGCCGGCACCAGCAGTGCCACCACGATGGCGGCGCCCAGCCGCGCCTGCGCACGAGCGGAGGCCTGCGCCGGCGAGGCGATCGGCCCGGGTGG
>DATLIR010000003.1:0-16001 GCA_035539315.1 Casimicrobiaceae bacterium | reverse complement strand
ACGACGATCCCGATCGTGTTCACCGTCGGCGCCGATCCGGTGCGCTTCGGACTCGTGAAGAGCATGGCCAAGCCGGGCGGCAACGCGACCGGCATCACGCTCGTCACGGGCGCATTGTCGGCGAAGCGCCTCGAGATCCTGCGCGAGATCGTGCCGCAGGCGACGCTGATCGGGCTGTTCATGAATCCCGACAACCAGAACGCCGAGCGCGACGTCGCGGCCGGTCAGGAAGCGGCGCGCGCGCTCGGCCGGCAGGCCATCGTCGTCAACGCGCGCGGCCCCGACGATTTTCCGGGCGCGTTCGAGTCGCTGGTGCGCCAGCGCGCCGGCGCGATGCTCCTCGCGAGCGATCCCATGCTCCTGTCGCAGCGCCAGGCGCTGGTCGACGCCGCGCTGCGCCATCGCATCCCGGTCATGTACTGGACGCGGGAGTTCATCGTGGCCGGCGGACTGATCGCCTACGGCTCCGGCATCACGTGGATGTACAAGGAGGCCGGCGCCTACGTGGGCAAGATCCTCGGCGGCGCGAATCCCGCCGAGCTACCGGTGGTCCAGCCGTCGAAGTTCGACCTGATCGTCAACCTGAAGACGGCGCGCGCGATGGGGCTCGCGATCCCCGCCTCGGTCCTGCAGCGCGCCGACGAGATCATCGAGTAGGCGCGCGCGTGGCCGCGCGCCTGCCTTTCGCCGCAGGGGCCTTGGGGTGCAACGCCTTCAACGACGCGTCGAGCTCGTCGCGCAGCCAGTCGCGGAAGGACGCGAGCGGCGGCCACTCGCGCAGGTTGGGCGGATAGACGAGGTGGTAGGGGTGCGCGTCGGCGTGCAGGATCTCGATCGGCGACAGCCGCACCAGGCGTCCGTCGAATAGCGCGTCCGCCGCGAGCAGCTCGCGGCACAGCGCGAGCCCGAGGTTCTGCTCGGCCGCCTGCAGCATCAGCCCCGCGTCGTTGAACACGGCGACGGTGCGCACCTTCGTGCGCAGCCCCGCCGCCGCGAACCAGTCTTCCCACAGGTCGTTGTCGCCGAGCAGCGGCTCGCGCGCCAGCGCCTCGGGTTGCGCGCCGAGCAGGCGGCGCGCCATCGAGGGCGATCCGACCACGATGATCGGCGGCCGCTCGAACAGGCGCTCCGAGGCGAGGCCCGGCCACGGTCCATCGCCCTGCCGGACCGCGGCGTGGAAGCCTTCGCGCAGGAGGTCGACGGTGCGGATCGACGCGTCGATCTCGAGCGCGAGCGTCGGGTGCCGCTCGCGCCAGCGGTTGATGCGCGGCAGGAGCCAGCGGTTGGCGAACGACGGCAGCACGGTCACGCGCAGTCGCTGCGCCTCGCCGCTCGACGCCGCCGCGGCGGCCTGCACGCCGTCCTCCAGCGTCGCGAGCGCGGATTGCACGCTGCGCAGCAGCGCCTGGCCCGCGGGATTCAGCACGACGCGCCGGCCGCGCCGCTCGAACACCTCGAAGCCGAGCTGCTCCTCGAGGCCGCGGATCTGCTGGCTCACCGCGCTGTGCGTGAGGTGCAGCACGTCGGAGGCCGCGCGCAGGTTCTGGAGCTCCGCGACGGCGCGAAACGCCGTGAGGGTGTTGAGCGGGAGGCGGGAAGCGTGGGGCATCGGGGATCGGGGATCGGGATCAGGGATCAGGGATCAGGGATCAGGATCGTACGTCAGCCTCGACGGGCATCCGTTGGTAAGTAAAGGCGACCAGAACGGTCAGAACTTTGCGATTCCCCGGGCAGGTCTGTGCGTCTAGGATGACCAGCGTACCAGGACCCCCCGGAGAACGCCATGCCCCACGTCGATGAACTGCTCGGACCCGCCACCTTCGCCGCGGCGGGGCTTTTCGCCGCCATCGCGCTTCAGCCGCCGCTCACCGGTGTCGCCCCGACGCGCGTCGCGCCAGGCGCGACGAGCATTGCCGCCCCGACCCGGCAAGCCATCGTCCCGCTGCCGACCGTCGAGGTGGTGGCGCGACGAAGCACGGCGCTCGCGCAGATCGAGCGCGACGACGCCCCCGTGCGCGGCGCCGGCAGGCCCGGCGCCTGAAACCAGCCGACGAACGCCCGCGACCCTTTCACGGCCCTCGCCCTGGCCCTTTCCCCTGTTCCGGGGAAAGGGAACGGGCAGAAACGGAATCCCGACCATGAACGCGCCCTACGCTCCCGCTGTCCTGACCGCCCCGACCGACACGCTCGCGCGCCTCGCGCTCGCGCTCGCCGTCGTCCTGCGCGCATTGCGCACGCAGGCTCGAAGGCTCGACGCCTGGTTCGCCGCGCGCAAGCGCGCCGCGCAGGATCGTCGCGACCTCGCCACGATGAGCGACCGCGAGCTCGCCGACATCGGCGTCAGCCGCGCGAGCGTCGACGCGATCGCGACGGGCGGCTGGTCGCGCGACTCGTACTGCTAGCCGCGGCCACCGATGTCCGGCTGAAGCGCGCCCGCGACGGACCCCCAGCCGTCTCGGGTCGCGCTTCGGACCGGCTCGGCGATGCCGCGCGCGTGGCGCCGGCGTCATTCCGCCTTCGCGCCGACCGCTTTGGCGATCGCCGACCACTTGGCGATCTCGGCGCGGATGAAGCGCGCGAACTCGTCGGGAGCATCGCCGACGACGTCGAGCCCGCCGCCGGCGAGCTTGTCGCGCACCTCCGGCATCGCCATCACCTTGACGAATGCCGCGTTCAGCTTCGCGACGATATCGGGCGGCAGGCCGGGCGGGCCGACCAGCCCGTTCCACGCGACCGCCTGGAAGCCGGGCAGCGACTCGCCGATCGTCGGCAGGTCCGGCAGGTTGGGCGAGCGCTTCGGGCTGGCGACCGCGATCGCGCGAAGCTTCCCCGCCTTGACGTGCGGCATCAGGTTGGCCTGGTCGGCAATCACCATCTGCACGGTGCCGCCGAGAAGATCGGTCACCATCGGGCCGCCGCCCTTGTAGGGCACGTGCACGAGGTCGGTCCCGGTGATCGACTTGAACAATTCGGTCGCGAGGTGCGGCAGGCTGCCGCTGCCCGCGGAGCCGTAGGCGATCTTGCCCGGGTTCGCCTTCGCGTAGGCGACGAGCTCGGCAACGGTCTTCGCCGCGAGCGACGGGTGCACCACCAGCGCGTAGTTGACGTCGATCGTGTGCGTGATCGGCGTCAGGTCGCGGGCCGGGTCGTAGGGCATCTTGTCGTAGATCCCGACGTTGATTGCGAGCGACGCGATGTTGCCGAGCGCGAGCGTGTAGCCGTCCGGGGCGGCCTTCGCGACGAGGTCGATGCCGACCATGCCGCTCGCGCCGGCGCGGTTCTCGATCACGACCGTCTGGCCCAGCGTCTCGGAGAGCTGCTGCTGCACGGCGCGCGCGTAGAAGTCGACCGCACCGCCGGGCGGGAACGGGACGACCAGCCGGATCGGCTTCACCGGGTAGCCTTGCGCGAAAGCGCCGCCCGCGACGAGGAGCGCGAACGCCGCGCACGCGATGCTGCGGAGGATGCGTGCCGCCTGCCGTTCCACCATCGTTCGCTCCTTTGCGGGGTCGTCGCTCGCGAAACGCATCATGGCCGAAGCACGCCCGGATTCCAACCATGCGGCGGGGCTCGACAGCGCGACGCCCGCACGGCACTCTCGCCGCTCCCGCACGAACGCGAGCCCCCGCCATGTCCCCGACGATCACCCGCGTCGAATGCCACCTGTTCCGCGCGCCGATCGCCACGCCGGTCGCGAACGCCTTCGGCGCGCTCGTCGACCGTCCCATGGTGCTGGTGCGGCTCGCCGCCAGCGACGGTGCGACCGGATGGGGCGAGTCGTTCTCGAACTTCCCGCCCGGCGGTGCCGAGCATCGCGCGCGCCTGGTCACCACGCTGTTCGCGCCGCTGCTCGACGGCGCTCCGGGTGCGGATCCCGACGCGCTGCGCGCGCTGCTCGAGCGCCGCACGCACGTCATGGCGATCCAGTGCGGCGAGCCCGGCCCGTTCGCGCAGGTGATCGGCGCGATCGACCAGGCGGCCTGGGACATGGCGGCGCGGCGCGCCGGCGCGCCGCTCTGGCGCCACCTGGGCGGTCGCGATCCGCGCGTGCGTGTCTACGCGAGCGGCATCGGGCCCGACCGGGTCGGCGCGGTCGCGCGCGCCAGGCACGACCAGGGCTACCGCGCGTTCAAGCTCAAGGTCGGCTTCGGCGCCGCGCGCGATCGCGCGAACCTCGCCGAGATGCGGGCGGAGCTCGGCGCGCCGGCGACGATCATGGTCGACGCGAACCAGGCGTGGACGCCCGCGGATGCGCCGGCGCGCATCGCCGAGCTCGCCGCGTTCGCGCCCCACTGGGTCGAGGAGCCGATGGCCGCCGACGTTCCGCTCGATGCCTGGCGCACGCTTGCGGCGCAGAGCGCAGTGCCGCTCGCGGCAGGCGAGAACCTGCGCGGTCTCGAGGCGTTCCACGCGGCGATCGACGCCGGCGCGCTCGCGTTCGTCCAGCCGGATGTCGGCAAGTGGGGCGGCGTGGGCGGCTGCCTGGCGGTGGCGCGATACGCCGTGCAGCGCGGCGTCGCGTATTGCCCGCACTGGCTCGCGGGCGGTGTGGGGCTCGCGGCGTCCATGCACGTGCTCGCCGCCGCCGGCGGCGGCGCGGGCTTCCTCGAGGTCGACGCGAATCCCAATCCGCTGCGCGAGGAGGTGTTCCCGCTCGACGTGCACGACGGCATCGCGACGCTGTCGGACGCGCCGGGCCTCGGCGTCGAGCCCGACCTCGCGCGGCTCGCGCGCTTCGCGCGCCGCTAGGCCACGGGTAGGATGCGGACATCTCGCCGTCGGGAGGCCCCATGCAGTTCATGCTGTTGATCCTCGAGCCGCACGGCCAGCGCGCCGCGCGCGGCGACGCCGAAGGCCGGGCCGCGTACGACAGCATGCTGCGCTACGCCGACGCCCTGCAGGCGCGCGGCGTGCTGCGCGCGGCGCAGTCGCTGCGCACCGACACCGAGGGCGTGCGCGTGCAGGTGCGCCGCGGCAAGCGCGCGCTGCTCGACGGGCCGTTCTCGGAGTCGAAGGAGATGATCGGCGGCTACTTCCTGGTCGAGTGCGCCTCGCGCGACGAGGCGGTCGCCATCGCCGCCCAGATCCCGGCCGCCGAGTGGGCGACCGTCGAGGTGCGCGAGTTCGGCCCCTGCTTCATGTAGCGGGCCAGCGCGCGGGCTCGCGTCCCGGATCGGCCTCCGGCGCGGGTGCGGCGCGCTCGATCGGTCGCGCTTCCTCGCGCAGCGTCGCGGCCAGGTCGTCGATGTCGACGCGGTCGAACGCCGCCGCCGGCGCCGCCACGTTGACCGCACCGAACACCGCGCCGGCGCGGTCGCGCAGCGGCACTCCGAAGCCCCAGATGCCGACGACCGTGTCGTCGCGGTTCACGCCATAGCCGGCCTCGCGCGAGCGGGCGCCGTCGCCGTCGGGTCGGCGCGCCGCCTGGGGGACGAGTGCACAATGACGAAACGACGTTCGCCGACAACACGCATGACACACCCTGCCAACCTCGACGTTCTGCTGACCACCGACGCGAAGAGCCCGCTCCTCGCGCGCACGCACCAGATGTTCCCGATGCTCACCGCCGCGGAGATCGCGCGGCTGCGGCCGTTCGGCACGCCGAAGCGCTACGCCAGAGGCGAGCGCCTGTTCGAAGCCGGCCAGCCGGGGCCGGGCATGTTCGTGCTGCTGTCGGGCAGCGTCACCGTGAGCCAGCGCGACGGCCTCGGTCACGTCGTGCCGATCGTGCGCCAGGGCCCGGGCCAATTCATGGCCGAGGTCGCGCAGCTCTCCGGCGGCCACGCGCTCGTCGACGGCGACGCCGACGCCGACACCGAGGCGCTGCTGATCCCGCCGGAGCAACTGCGCGCGCTGATCATCGCGGAGGCCGACCTGGGCGAGCGGATCATGCGCGCGCTGATCCTGCGGCGCGTCGGCCTGATCGAAGCCGGCGCGACCGGGCCGACGCTGATCGGCCCACCGCAGGATCCCCGGCTGGTCGAGCTGGAGAGCTTCCTCACACGCAACGCCCATCCCTACCAGGCACTCGACGCGAAGGACGACGACACGGCCATCCTGTTCGAGCAGTACGGCGCGCGGCGGGAGCAGGACACGCTCGTCGTGTGCCCGGACGGCTCGGTGCTCGTGAACCCCGGTGTCGAGGCGCTCGCGCGCGCGCTCGGAATGATTGACACGCACGAGTGCAACGAGCTGGTCGACGTCATCGTGGCCGGCGCCGGGCCCGCGGGGCTCGCAACCGCCGTGTATGCGGCGTCCGAAGGACTGAGCGTCGTCGTGCTCGACGGCCGTGCGTACGGCGGACAGGCCGGCGCGAGCGCGCGCATCGAGAACTACCTCGGCTTCCCGACCGGCATCTCCGGGCAAGCGCTCGCCGGGCGCGCGCTCGTGCAGGCGCAGAAATTCGGCGCCGAGATCATGATCCCCGCCCAGGCGACGGCGCTCGATTGCAGCCGGTCGGGGCCGGGCGGCGAGCTCGCGTTGACGCTTTCGGATGGCCGCCGGTTCCGTGGACGCACGGTCGTCATCGCGAGCGGCGCGCGCTACCGGCGGCCCGACCTGCCGGGGCTGGCCGAGTTCGAGGGCCGCGGCGTCTGGTACTGGGCGACCGCGCTCGAAGCGCGCATGTGCACGAAGCAGGAGGTCGTGCTGGTCGGCGGCGGCAACTCGGCGGGCCAGGCCGCGGTGTTCCTCGCGACGCACGTCGCGCGCGTCCACATGCTGGTGCGCGGCGAAGGCCTCGCGGCGTCGATGTCGAGCTACCTGATCGAGCGCCTCGAGGCGACCCCCAACGTCGAGCTGCACACGCACACCGAGGTGGCGGCCCTGCACGGCGGGAGCGACGGCACGCTGGCCGCCGTCACGTGGCGCGACCGGCGTTCCGGCCGCGAGGAGCGCCGCGACATCCGCAACGTGTTCCTGTTCATCGGCGCCGATCCCGAGACCGGGTGGCTCGAAGGGTGCGGCGTCGAGGTCGATCCGCAAGGGTTCGTGCTGACCGGCAAGACGAATCCGTTCCCGGCGCGTTCTGCAGAAGCGCTCGAAACCAGCATTCGCGGCGTGTACGCGGTCGGCGACGTGCGCGCAGGCTCGGTGAAGCGCGTGGGCAGCGCGATCGGCGAAGGTGCCGCGGTCGTCGGGCTCATCCACAAGCATCTCGCCGAGAACACACGCGCGGCCGCGTGACGCCGCTGGAGGCGTGGCGATGCGGGTCGGTCTTCAGCCCGACGGTCCTGGCAGTCCGAACATCGTCGGGCTGAAGCCCGACCCACGGCGAACATCGTCAGGCTGGAGCCCGATCCAGGACTCCCCGGGTGGTTTTCGCCGACCTCGCCGGAGTAGGATGGGCCGCCGTCCACTTCCCGGGAGAGCCGCCATGCCTTTCGCGCTGGTTCGTGCGTTGCCGCTCGTGGTCCTCGCGCTCTGTGTGCCCGACGCCTGGGCGCAGAACAAGTGCACCGCCAAGGGCATGATGGGCGGGCAGGCCTTCACGCTCGCGAATTGCGATGTCGCCTACTACGCAGGCAGCAACGGCGTGACCCTCTGGTTCTCGAGCACGCCGATCACCGCCGAGGAGCGCGACTTCTTCCAGCTCTCGAGCACCGCCGACCGCTTCAAGAAGGGCCGCACGATGGTCATGCTGGGCTTCTGCCCGGGCGGCGGGAGCGCGACGCCGTCGCCGAAGACCGCGAAGTCGATGGAGCTGGCATTCAAGCACGCCACCGTGATGGACCTCGGCCCGCAGGACCAGTGGGTGCTCGAGCCGACCAGCAAGGGCATGAAGGTCGAGCGCCTCGCCGGCGACTTGAAGAAGGGCGGCAAGCTCACCGGCAAGATCACCGGCGCGATTCCGGACAAGAAGCCGCCCTTCAACTGGGACCTGGATTTCGACGTCACGCTGCCGCAAAAAGCGGCAGGCGCCGGTCCGGGGTGCTGAGGAGGGTCCGGCCCGGGCGTCACGACGGGATTGCACCGACGCGCGCGGGGGGCTTCTGCCGACGCGGCGTTGC
Source organism: Casimicrobiaceae bacterium (assembly GCA_035539315.1). Taxonomy (GTDB): domain Bacteria; phylum Pseudomonadota; class Gammaproteobacteria; order Burkholderiales; family Casimicrobiaceae; genus VBCG01. The sequence continues at coordinate 7,992 of DATLIR010000003.1, read as the reverse complement.
AAGGTGTTTCCGTGGTCAACGCGCGGCGTTGGGCGTACGTTCTGGGATTGTCGGCCGCGTTCTCGGCCGGAAGGAGAAGCTATGACGCGCAAACGCGCAATGGCGTGGCTGGCAGGCGCCGCGTTGCTGTTGCCTGCGGTGGCGTTCGCCCAGACCGCGTACACCAACCGAGGGACCAACCTGCGCGCGGGACCGAACCAGGAATTCCCGCTCGTGAAGTTCCTCGGCACCGGTGTGCCGGTGTACGTGAACGGATGCGTCGCAGGCTATACGTGGTGCGACGTGACCGCCGGGCGCGACCGGGGCTGGGTCTACGCGGACTACCTGTCATATCCGTATAACAACCAGCCGGTGACGGTCATCAGCGGCGGAGCGCTGATCGGCCTTCCGATCGTGTCGTTCTCGATCGGGCCGTACTGGGACAACTACTACAGCACGCGCCCGTGGTACGGCAATCGCAGCTACTGGTACAACCGCCCGGCGAACTGGTGGTACCGGCCGGCCCCGCAGCAGTACCACCAGCCGGTGGTGCGAACGTATCCGAACTGGAACCGCGGTGGCCATTACGACGGTCGCAACTACAACAGCAACATCAACAACAACTACAACAACCGTCCGCAACACGTCGACCGGCTGCCGCCGCATGCCGACCGGCCGCCGCAACACGCGCAACGTCCGAACAACACCGCCCCGCGCGCCGAACGCCCGATCACCGGCGAGATGGATCGCAGCTCGGCGTCGCAGCGCACCTATTCGCAGCAGTAAACGCAAGCCGCGGCACGACCCGGGCCCGCCGATGGCGGGCCCTTTTCTTCCTACGCCGGGATCACTTCGTCGGCGCGCGCGATCATCGACGGCGGAATGGCCAGCCCGATCGCCTTCGCCGCCTTCAGGTTGATCGTCAGCTCGACGCGGCTCGGCAGCTCCACCGGCATGTCGCCGGGCCGCGCGCCCTTGAGGACGCGATCGACGTAGTAGGCGAGGCGCTTGTAGCCCTGATCGAGGCTCGGTCCATAGCTCATCACATTGCCGCGGCGAGCGAACGTCGCCCAGCCGGAGATGGCCGGAATGCGCTCGCGCAGGCCGAACGCCGCGATCGATTCGGCATGGCGCATCATGCCGGCATCGGGAAACAGCACGATCGCTTCGCCGCGCGCCGTGGCGGTGCCGGCGAGCGCGGTGTCGAACTCCTGCTGGCTGCGGACCGGGAAATAGCTCACGCCCACCGACAGCCGGTCGGCGGCTTCGCGCGAGACGCGCAATTCCGTGGATTCGCCCGGATGATCCGGATTCGCGAGGACGGCGACGCGACGCAGGGCCGGCATCGCTTCCTTGAGCAGCTCGAAGCGCTTGCCGACGAGGTCCAGCGCGAAGAACGAGACGCCGGTGTAGTTGCGCATCGGCCGCGCGAAGCTGTCGACGATGCCGGCGGCCACCGGGTCGCCGCTGAAGCCGAACACCACGGGAAGCTTCGTCTCCGTCTTGCGCACATAGCGCACGACGGGTCCCTGCGTCACGACGATCTCGGGCGCCGATGCCACGAGCTCGGCGGCGAGCGTTTCGGCCCTGGCGAGCGACCCTTCGCCCCACCGCGCATCGACGACCAGGTCGACGCCGGGGCGATAGCCCGCCTCGCGCAATCCGCGCAGGAACTCTTCGTACCCCGTGTTGCCCTCCGCCCGATCGGCCGAAAGGAAGCCGATGCGGCGCGCGGCGCCCCCTTGCGCGAACGCGGGCAGCGCGGCTCCGAGCGCGGTTGCGCCCATGCCGATCAAAAGCGACCTGCGCTTCATCGAGGGCTCCATGCGGGAACGGCGGACATGGTACTCCGCCGCCCATCGACGCATGGCAAACTCGACCATGATCCTTCGAGGAATCCCGTCGTGACGAACATCGCGCCGCTGATTGCCGTGATGACCTGCGCGAAGGACGCCGACGCCGCGTGTGCAGCCCTCAGGCTGCTCGCCTCCCCTGCGGGCAAGGCCGCGTTGGTCGCCGCCGGCATCGAGTGACCGCGCGCCGGAGCAATCTCTCGCCCCGCATCAGCGGAGAGAGATCGGCATGAGGGAGGCGCACCCACTGCCACTACTCCCTCTCCCCGCATCCGCGGGGAGAGAACCGGGGAGAGTGGCGCTCCCTACTTCACCGGCGGCAACGGCTCGGGCACGCGATTCGCGATCGCCGGAATTGTCTGCAGGTAGCCGAAGATCGCCTCGAGGTCCGCATCGGTGAAGTTCTTGTACATCGGGATCGGCATCGGCGGCAGGATCGCGCGCCCGCGTCCCATGTGACGCCCGGTGCGGATCGTCTCGGTGAAGTTGCGCTGCGTCCACTTGCCCAGCCCGGTTTCCGGATCCGGCGTCAGGTTCGCCGTGAAGCTCGTCCCCCACGGCCCCGCCCATGCCGTGTTCGTGGCGGCCGCCGTGACGATCCACGGCCCTTCGGGCAGGCGCGGCGCGGGAGGCAGCACGAAGGCTTCCGGATGGCCCGACAGCATGCGGCTCATGTCCGGCTCCGGTCCGCGGTCCCCCATCTTCCACGGCGTGTGGCAATCGTTGCAGCCCGCGACGGTGACGAGGTACTTGCCGCGCGCGAGCTTCTCGTCGGCCTGGGCATTGGCGTGCGTGGCGAACACGGCGGCCAGCGCAAGGAAGAGCGCAGCGTCGCGCATGGTGCGACGGGTCGGGGGGTGAATCATGGTCAAGGCTCCTCGGGAATGAATCGGATCCAGCGCTCGACGAGCGTGGCGCCCTCGTCGTCCACGACTTCGACGCCCACCGGCGGCATGCGCGCCATCGGATTCTGCGTCCGCATCCTCACGCTGACCAGGCTTGCCTCGGCATGGCCGGGCACCACGCGCTTCACCGCGCCGGTGTCGCGCGAGCGAAAGCGCGTGCCGCGGCCGACCAGGGACTTGAGCGTGCGCGCCACGCTCGCGGCCGGGTCGTCGACGCGCTGCGAGAGGACCATGTCGACGCCGAGCAGCGCCCCGCCGTCGTTGTGGCAATGGCCGCAGTTCGCGTGCAGGTAGCCGAGCGCCGCGCGCGCCACCGCGCTGTCGACGGCGATGCGGGGGGGGACGTCGAGCAACGATTGCGGCAGGTTGCGCACGAGGCCGCGCTCCGCCAGCGTCCGCAAATCGACGCGGTCGGCGCTCGCCCGCTCGCCGTGCGGCGCGAACGGGTCGCGATCGGGCGAGAGCTGCAGCGCGGAAAACCCCAGCACCGGGACCTGCGCGCCCTCGTGGCACGCGAGGCAATCGAGGCGCGACGGAATCGCGTAGCGTCCCTCGGGCGCGCCCGGGACATCGATGGTCTTGCCGTCCTCCGGCACGAGCACCGCGTCGGTGCCCTCGGCGTTCCACGCATACGCCGTGAAGCGCCAGGTGCCGTCGGCGAGCCGCTCGATCAGTCGTGTCTCGGCGCGGCGACCCTGGCTGAATTCCTTCCACAGCCGCGTGCCACGCGGAAACTCCCACGCGTCGGGGCGCGAGGCGTCGATCCAGGTCCCCGCGGGCATGCGCATCCAGCGTCGCTTGGTGGCCCCGTCGGACCAGAGCGGATACTGCGGCGCGAACGCGACGATGTCGGCGCGCACCGTCGTTCCGTCGTCGCCGAACAGGCCCGTGTCGCGCAGGCGCTGCGGCAGCGGCGCGGCCGGGTCGGTCGCCGCATCGAGCATCGCGATTGCCGGCGCGGCGGCGGGCGCGCTGGCGACGGCGACGGCCAGCGCGCATGCGATGAGCACGACGAGGTAGCGGAGGTTCATGCGGCGTTCGAACGGCGTCCCCTGCCGGGATGCGCCCCCAGGTGCGGTCGAGCCACGGCGCGAAGTCTAGCAGCGCCGGGGGAGCGCGCGCACTGGGGGCAGGTCCAGGTGCGGCTCACATGAGGTACGGCCGCCTCCATCGGCGCGGAGCACCGATCGACCGAGATTCCCGTGAATCCACGGGACGCCGCCGACCGCGCTTCGACCGGGAACGTTCCGCGCGAGCCGGCAAGGCTCCTGCCCCCAGGACTACGCGAACGCGCCGCGAACACGGTCCCGCGTGAATGGCACGGTGCGCAGCCGTGCGCCCGACGCGTCGTACACCGCGTTGGCGAGCGCAGCCGGGACCGGCGTCGACGCCGCCTCTCCGCCGCCCAGCGGCGGCTCCGTCGGGCGCACGACGAGGTCGATCGCGATCCGCGGCACGTCCGGAAAGCGCAGCAGCGGATAGCTCGCGAAGTCGACGCTGGTGACGTTCGAGCGGTCGAAGCGCACTTCCTCGTGCAGCGTGCGCGACAGCGTCTGCAGGATCTGGCCCTCGATCTGCTGCCTGAGCGCGTCCGGGTTGACGACCAGCCCGCAGTCGTTCGCGCAGCCGACGCGGCGCACGCGGATCGCGCCGGAGCTGCGATCGACCTCCACCTCCATCGCCATCGCGACGTAGGTTTCGTTGTTCTTGTAGTGCAGGTAGGCGATGCCGCGTCCGACGCCGCCGGGGCCGGGCGACGGGCGCGCGCGCCAGTCGATCAGCGCTGCAGCGCGCTTGACGACCTCGATGCCGCGCGGATCGGACAGTCCCGCGAGCCGGAACTCGAGCGCGTCGCGGCCCGCGGCCGCCGCGAGCTCGTCGGTGAAGCTCTCGACCGCGAAACCGTTGGCGATCTTGCCTGGCGCGCGCAGGTTCGACGGACGCAGCGGCGCGTCCTTGAGCCAGTGCACGACGACGTCCTGGTGCGCGACCGCGTAGGGCGGGTTGCCGTTCTGGCTGATGAGGCCGGTCGAGAGGCCCGGCGCCTGCGGCATGCCGGCCGACTCGGGGCCGAGCAGCGGGATGTTGGGCAGCTGCGCGGTGGCCTTCGGCAGCCACATCTCGGTGCGCCACGCGGCAATCCTGCCGTCGTCGCCGAGCGCGCCCTCGAGCGCGAGCAGCTGCGGCGGTCCCTTGGGATCCCAGCCGAGCTCGTCCTGGCGCGTCCATTGCACGCGCACCGGCCTGCCGACCGCGCGCGACAGCAGCGCCGCGTCGGCCGCGGCGTCGTCGTGGCCGTTCATGCCGTAGCAGCCGGCGCCGTCGACGTAGATGACGCGCACGCCGGCCGGCGCGAGGCCCAGCAGGCGCGAGATCGTCGCGCGGAAGCGGTGCGTCGCCTGCGACGCGCTCCAGATCGTCGCCTTGCCCTCGCGAACGTCGGCGATCGCGCACGAGGGCCCCATCGACGCATGCGACTGCATCGGCCAGTAGTACTCGGCCGACAGGCGCTTCGCCGCGCCCGCGAGCGCCGCCTTCGCGTCGCCCTTCTTCACCAGCGACTCGTCGGACTCGAACGGCCCCGCCTTCATCCACGCGCGCACGCCCGCGTCGCCGACGAGCGCGCCGCCACCGGTCCAGCGCGCCTTCAGCGCACGCGCCGCGGACATCGCGTCCCACTCCGTGTTGGCGACGACGCCGAGGAAGTCCTTGATGCGCACGACGCGCGCGCCGGGAATCGAGCGGATCGACGACTCGTCGACATCGGCGAGCGCGGCGCCGATCGTCGGCGGCCGCACGACGGCGCCGTGCAGCATGCCGTCGACGACGATGTCGTGCACGAACTTGTGGCCGCCGGTCACCTTCCCCGGCACGTCCGGCCGCGGCAGCGACTTGCCGACGACCGTGTAGGTCGCCGGATCCTTCAGCGGCGCCTTCGCGTCGACCTTGATGCCGAAACGCCGGTCGCCGACGAGATCGCCGAAGCGAACGCCGGGGCCGCCGGACGTCGGGCGCACCTCGTGGTTCACGACCTCGAGATCGCCGCGCGCCCTGCCGAGCTTCTCGGCGGCGAGACCGATGAGCGCCTCGCGCGCCGTCGCGGCGGCCTGCCGGATCTGCACGCCGCCTCGCATGATACCGGTGCTGCCCGCCGTCGGACCCTGGTCGGGCGTGAGCGCAGTGTCGCCCTCGACCATCGCGATGCGATCGATCGCGCAGCCGAGCTCCTCGGCGGCCATCTGCGGGATCGCGATGCGCAGGCCCTGCCCCAGGTCCACCTTGCCGCAATAGATCGTGACGCTGCCATCGGCGTTCACCGCCAGGAAGCCGTCGACGTCGTTGACGTCGAGGGTCTTGCCGATGGCCTTCTCGGCGGAGGGCAGCTGCTGCGCCGCAGGGGCGCCATGGAGCGAGAAGCCGACGACGAGCGCGCCGGCGCCCTTCAGGAAGTCACGGCGGTCGACGGTCGCGCTCATGCCTTCGCTCCCGTCGCGCGCACGACCGCGTCGAGGATGCGCTGGTGCGTCCCGCAGCGGCACAGGTTGCCGGCGAGCGCCTGCTGCGCGTCGTCGCGCGTCGCCTTCGGGTTCTTCGCGAGCAGCGCCGCCGCGGTCATCACCATGCCCGCCGCGCAGTAGCCGCATTGCGCCGCCTGCTCGGCGACGAAGGCGGCCTGCACCGGATGCGGCTTGGCCGCCGTCCCGAGACCTTCGATCGTCGTGATCGCCTTGCGCTGCGCCGCGCTGGCCGAGACCGTGCACGACCGCACGGCCTCGCCGTCGATCAGCACCGTGCACGCGCCGCACTGGCCAAGACCGCACCCGTACTTGGCGCCGGTCAGCCCGAGCTGGTTGCGCAGCACGAAGAGCAGCGGCTCGGCGGGGTCGCGCGCCTCGACGGTACGCGGGCTGCCGTTGACGTTGAGGGTGAAGGTCGGCATGGGGCCTCGCGGGAGGATGGGACAGTGGAGCGAGTCGGTCGTCGCGGCTATCGTGCACCGGCGGGCGGGCGGCGCCAAGGGTCCCCGCGGGATGTTTCCGTCTCGCCTTCGTTCAGTGAGGAGGCGCAGGCGACCGAGGCGGCGTTTCGGCTCGTGGGTCCCGGAGCGCGGCGATTGGCCCAAGCCGATCCGCGCATGGCGCGGGATGGGCGCGTGGGCCAGGCTGGCTGGGCCACGCCGCGTGTCCGCGCACGTCGCCTCGACGCCGAGTTGCCTGAGGGATATACTATGGATATCCGTCGAACCGCGAGAACGCTTCCATGTCCCGCATCAGCGCCTGGGGCAACAGCCACGGCGTGCGCCTTCCCCGCAAAATCCTCGACGCGGCCGGGCTTGCGCCGGATGCCGACGTGACGATCAGCGCCGAGCAAGGCAGGATCGTCATCGAGCCGGCAAGGCGCAAGCCAACGCTGGACGAACTGCTCGCGCGCGTGCCGCGCGGATCGAAGGCCGAGGAAGTCGACTACGGCCCGCCGCGCGGGCGCGAGGTGCTTTGAGCGAAGCGGCTGCCGGAAGCGGCCGGCGCAGTCCCCGGCGCGGCCACCGCTGGGCTCCGGATCGCGGCGAGATGATCTGGATCGATCACTCGCCGCAGTCCGGCCGCGAGATGGCGGGCCAGCACCCGTTTCTCGTGCTCTCGCCGCGAGCGTTCAACGTCAAGACGGGTCTGGTTATCGGCTGCGCCATGACCAGCAAGCAGGCGCGCAACCCGTTCGCCGTGACAAACCCGCGCGATCCGGCGCAAGAGAGCTACATCCTCGCGGACCAGCCCAAGTCATTCGACTGGCGGATGCGGCGGGCCAGGAGGCACCCCTGGGGGAAAGTATCGGCCGAGGTGCTGCAGGATGTCTGCGACAGGCTCAATGCGATCGTGCAGCTAGCGTGATTGCAGGCGGAGTGTGCCGCGGCGTCCTATCGCGCGTGGTATTCGCCTGCTCAGCCAAAGTCCAAGGGCGCTAGACCTCGTGGTCGCATGCTACCGTCGGCGGTCACATGCTCCGCCGATACTGCCCCCCCACCTCGAACAACGCCGACGTGATCTGCCCCAACGAACACACCCTCACCGCACTCATCAGCTCCTCGAACACATTGCCGTCCTGAATCACGGCCTTCCTGAGCTTCGCCAGCGCGGCCGGCGCCTCCTTGGCATGGCGGCGATGGAATTCGGCCAGCCGCTTCAGCTGCGACTCCTTCTCCTCCGACGTCGAGCGCGCGAGCTCGACCTTCTGCGGCGGCAGGTCGGTGTGGGGATTGC
>DATLIR010000002.1:0-4718 GCA_035539315.1 Casimicrobiaceae bacterium | reverse complement strand
CGCACAGGACGGCTCGGGGACGCTCACCACGCAAAGCGGCACGCTCAAGGACGTCCCGTTCACGTTCAAGGCGCGCTTCGGCGACGCCAAGGGCACCAATCCCGAGGAGCTGATCGCCGTCGCGCACGCCGGCTGCTTCTCGATGGCGCTGTCGTTCGCGCTCGGCAACGCCGGTCATCCGCCGCAGTCGATCGAGACGCAGGCGGCGCTCACGCTCGACAAGGTCGAAGGCGGCTTTGCGATCACCGCCGTCCACCTCACGACTCGCGCGCGCGTCCCGGGCATCGACGCGGCGAAGTTCGCCGAGATCGCCAACGGCGCGAAGGCGGGGTGCCCGGTCTCGTAGGTGCTGAAGGCGACCATCACGCTCGACGCGGCGCTGGTGGGCTGAGATCGTCGGGCTGAGGCCCCATCCACACGGCGCGGGGTGGCCCGAAGCACGCGGCGGGCTTGGGCCCCACACGACGGGCTGAGGCCCGCCCCACACCGCCGTGGGTCGGGGTTTCGGCCCGACGCGTTCCATGAGAGCGGCGCGCCCGGAGAGTGCGCGCTCGCTGACTCGTTCGGTCCGCCGCTCTGGGCGCGGCTTGCCAAGTGAGCGTACAATCGTTCGATGGCGTCCGACCCGTTCGTGCCGGCACCTCCGGGCGCCCCCAGGCGTGGCAGAGGGGCGACCTTCAACCCGGACAACCGCTACCGCCACGACACGCGCGTGGCGATCGACGACGGCTGGTCGCACGCGCCCGACCCGGAGATCGGAGAGCCTTCGCGCCAGGTCCGCACGACGGTCACGATCCAGCTGGCGCGCACGATCATCACGCGCAACCGGTCGCCAGACATCCCGTTCACGCAATCGATCAATCCCTACCAGGGGTGCGAGCACGGCTGCATCTACTGCTACGCGCGGCCGTCGCACGCCTACCTCGACCTCTCGCCCGGGCTCGATTTCGAGACGAAGCTCTTCGCGAAACCGGATGCGCCGAAGCTCCTGCGCGCCGAGATCGCGAAGCCGGGCTACGTGTGCGACCCGATCGCCCTGGGCACCAACACGGACCCCTACCAGCCCATCGAGCGCGAGTGGAAGATCACGCGCGCGGTGCTCGAGGTGCTGGCCGAGCACCGGCACCCGTTCTCGATCGTCACCAAGAACGCGCTGGTCGAACGAGACCTCGACATCATCGCGCCGATGGCGGCGGCGGGCATGGCGCGCGTCTACCTGTCGGTGACGACGCTCGATGCCGACCTCGCGCGAAAGCTCGAGCCGCGCGCGAGCGCGCCGGCGCGACGGCTGCAGGCGATCGCCGCGCTCGCCGCGGCCGGGGTGCCGACCGGCGTGATGGTCGCGCCGGTGATCCCCCAGCTCAACGATCGCGATCTCGAGGCGATCCTGGAGGCCACCGCAGCCGCCGGTGCGGATGGCGCCGGCTGGGTGATGCTGCGGCTGCCGCTCGAGGTCGCGCCGCTGTTCCGCGACTGGCTCGCGACCCACTACCCCGATCGCGCCGCGCACGTGATGAGCCTCGTGCGCGATCTTCGCGGCGGCAAGGATTACGAAGCGAACTGGGGCACGCGGATGCGCGGCACCGGAGCCTTCGCCAGCATCATCGAGAAGCGCTTCGAGGTCGCGTGCCGGCGCTTCGGCCTCAACGAAGAGGGCGCGCGCGTGAAGCTGGACACGACGCAGTTCGTGCCGCCCGCGGGCGACGGCGGGCGGCAGGCAACGTTGTTCTAGAAGGCGGCGATAGGCGATGGGTTATGGAAAGACGCCCGCCACCCATCGCCCATCGCCCATCGCCTAGAAGAACTTGTACCCGACGTTCGCATACCAGAACGCCCCCCGCGGGTCGGCATACGCGGGGTCGTAGCCGTTCTGGAACGTGAAGGTCTGGTTGGTGAACGGCGGCGCGCGGTCGAACAGGTTCTTGACGCCCACCGAGACGGTCAGGTTCTTGACGCCGCTGTAGCGCGCCTGCAGGTCGTAGACGTCGTAGTTGCCGACGCGACGCGGGTTGCCGTTCACGTCCGGGTTGGCGTCGGTGTAGCCCAGGCCGAAGGTCTGAGCCAGCGTCGCGCCCCACGGGCCGTACTCCCAGTCGATCGACGCATAGTGCTTCCAGCGGTTGATCGCGCCGCCGATGCCGGAATAGAGCCCGATCTGGCCGGCGAACGTGCCGTCGATCTGCTGGATGTCGTACTTGGTGTAGTAGGTCCCCTGGATACCGAAGCGGAAGCGCCCGATCGACGTGGCCGGCGTCCGGTAGCGCGCGTCGATGTCGAGGCCCTCGATGCGCGTCTCGCCGAGGTTGGTGAACAGCGTGGTGATCGCGGTGATCGGACCGGGCAGCGTCGGGAAGTTCGGATCGACGGGGCCCCGCGTGATGAACGCCGCGTACTGGTCGACGTCACCGAGCACGACGACCGGGTTCAGCAGGCCCACCTGGTCCTTGAGCTCGATGTGGTACCAGTCGACGCCGAGCGACAGCCCGTCGAGCGGCTCCCACACGCCGCCGACCGACCACTGCTTCGACTTCTCGGGCTTGAGGCCGGTGTTGCCGCCCTGCACGTTCACGAACTGCGTCACGCAGTCGTTCACCTGGTCGTTGGTGACCGGGCAGCGCACCGGATCGGACAATCCCGGCTGCGTGTTGGTGGTCACGAGCGGCGAGAAGAGCTCCGGCAACGCAGGCGCGCGGAAGCCGGTGCCGTACGACGCGCGCGCGAGGAACGTCTTCGTCGGCTGCCAGCGCAGCGAGATCTTCGGGTTGGTGGTCGAGCCGAAGTCGCTGTAGTCGTCGAAGCGGACCGCCGCGTCGAGCTCGAGCGTCCTGACGATCGGCACGATCGCCTCGGCGAAGAACGCGTACACCTTGCGATCGCCGGTGACCGTCGGGCTCGACGTGCCGTAGCCGACGATGTCGCCGGTCGACAGGATGTCCGACGAGACCGAGTCGTACTTCTCCTTGCGCCATTCGCCGCCCAGCGCCACCGACACCGGGCCGGCCGGCAGCGTGAAGATCTCGCTGCTGACCTTGGCGTCGAACGCGTTGACCGTCGACTTCGACGAGCGGACGTCGGCCTGGATCGCGGTGCCGGCGAGCTGCGCGACGATCTCGGGCGTGTTCGGCCCGAACGGGTTGACCAGCCCGCTGTTGATGATCGGCAGCAACGCCGCCTGCGAGAGGTAGCCGCCGTTAAGGTGGTCGGTGTCCTTGCTCTCGTTGAAGCTGTAGGCCGCCTCGTAGTCCCAACCCTTCACGACGCCCTTCATGCCGGCGACGATCCGCGTCTGCTCGGCGGTCGTCGACGAGTCGCGCAACCCCGCGTCGAACGCGCGCCACTGGATGTCGAGCGGCTGGCCGTCGAGACCGTAGAGCGCGGCGAACGCGTGCGGATAGAACGGCGAGCTGGGCGGCAGCAGGAACCCGGGCGCCCCCGGCCCGGACGCGGGGAACAGCACACCGGTGCCGATCGGCACTGGCTGCAGCACGTAGCGGTACTCGTTCTTCGCATACAGCGCCTCGCCGAACAGCTGGTGGTCGGGCGTGAGCTGGAACGCGCCGCGCGCGATGACGTTGAATTTCTCGACCTCGGGCAGCGAGCCCAGGAACGGGTTGGGGTCGAAGCGGCATTGGTCCGGGTAGACCTCCGGGTCCGCGGCAAGCGACGGCGAGCAGTTCGGGTAGAGCGGATTGCGGTTGCCCACGCCCGGGACGGCCACGTTGCCCGGCAGCGAGCGGCCCGACGTGGAGTCGAGCCCCTCGGACGGGATGTACGAGCTCGACATGAACGGCCGGTCGCGGCCGAACAGCGGCTCCTGCTTCATCCACTGCATCGACACGAAGGCGTTCCAGCGGTCCTGGGTGAGGTCGCCGAAGCCGATCGTGGCGGAGACGCTCTTCTCGCGGGCGCCACCGTCGAACGTGTCGCCGTAGTTGAATGCGATCTCGGCCCCGCGGTAGTCGGAGCGCGTGATGAAGTTTATGACGCCGCCGATCGCGTCGGTGCCGTAGATCGCGGAGGCCCCGTCCTTCAGGACCTCGATGCGCTCGATCGCCGAAAGCGGGATCGCGTTGACGTCGATTGCCGTGCCGTCGTGCGCGTAGTTCGCCAGTCGCCGGCCGTTCAGCAGGATGAGCGTGTACTTGTAGCCCAGGCCGCGCAGCGACGCGCCCGAGAAGCCGATCCGCGCGCTGTCGGCAAACGCGTTGGCGAGCGTGTAGTTGCCCACCGGGCTGTTGATCGCCAGCCGGTCGAGCAGCTCCATCGCGGACGTGGCGCCGGTCGACGCGATCTCCGCGCGTGTGATGACCTGCAGCGGCTGGCCGGTCTCGCCCTCGACGCGCTTGATGTTGGTGCCGGTGACGTCGACCTTGATGTCCGCCGCGTGCGCCTGCGGCGCGGCGGCGATGACGAGCGCGAGCGCGATGCTGCGCGCGACCCGCTTGACGGTGAATGGCATCGCGACTCCCCCAAAGGAAACGTTGGTGGTCTGTCGGTCGCTCGCGGACACGCTCGGCACGCGTCGCGGACGCCGTGCGTCGAGATTGCTTGCGCGCGGCGAAGCACCGCAACGGCAAGTTGGCGAACCGGTGAATAGCGCATGGCAGGACGCGGACCGGGCGGGGCCAACTGTCCGGCGCGCCGTCGCGGCGGGCGGCCCGGCGACGGTTGCGCCCGGGAGCCGCTCTTGATAGGCTCGCCCCTGAACACTTGCATCT
>DATLIR010000001.1:0-23351 GCA_035539315.1 Casimicrobiaceae bacterium | reverse complement strand
CGCTGGAGCGCCGAGCGCGTGCTGCCGGAGGACGCCGCGTATGCCGGCTTCGTGGTCGTGCACGAGGGCGCGATCGTGTTTCCGGACGGTCGCGAGGTTGCGTCGCTGGGCCTCGCCGAGCTCGGCAAGGGCGACACGGTGACGTTCACCGCGAAGGGGCCGGCGCGCGTGCTGCTGATCGCCGGCCGCCCGCTGAAGGAGCCGGTCGCGTGGCACGGCCCGTTCGTGATGAACACGCGCGACGAGCTGGTGTAGCCGTTCGAGGATTACCAGGCCGGGCGCTTCTGAGTCGGGATCAGGTTGCGAACCAGGTTAGCGACCTGACCCCCGACGCCCGCGCGTGGGTCAGTCTCCGGAGCCTTTCGCCAGATCGAGCGACCAGGTCTGTCCCACCAGCGGATGCCCGAAGCTCGTGTGGCGCTGCTCGCCGACGAGCGTGAAGCCGGCCTCGACGTAGAGGCGGCGCGCCGCGTGCAGCACGTCGTTGGTCCACAGCACCAGCTCGCGGTAGCCGACCGAGCGCGCGAAGCGGAGGCACTCGGCGACGAGACGCCGGCCGAGGCCCAGCCCGCGCGCATCGGGCTCGACCAGCAGCATCCGCAGCTTCGCGACGCTCGCCGACTCCCCGACGACGAACACGCAGCCGACGCGCTCGCCGTCGCGCTCGGCGATCCACGCGCGCTCGCGCGCCGGGTCGAACTCGCGCAGGAACTTCGCGGCGATCTCCGCGACCAGCGCCTCGAAGCTCGCGTCCCATCCGTATTCGCGCGCGTACAGCGCGCCGTGGCGCGATACGACCCAGCCGAGGTCGCCCGGCTCGTGCGCACGCAGCGTGAACGGGACCTCCGTCATTTCGCCGGCGCCGAGCACGTGCTCGATCGCGGCCATGGCGCCGAGCAGCCGTCGCTCGCGCTCGGGCGCGAGCGGCGCGAGGATCGCGCGCACTTCGTCGCGCGAGCGTCGGTCGAGGTCCGCGAACGCACGGCGTCCGGCTGCGGTGAGCGCGAGCGACTGGCGGCGCGCGTCGGCCTTGTCGCGTGCGCGCAGGACCAGCCCCTTCTTCTCCAGGCCGGCGAGGAGGCGCGACAGGTAGGAGCGGTCGAGCCCGAGCGTCGCCGCCAGGTCGGCGGCCGTCACACCATCGCGGTGCGCCAGCTCGAACAGCACCCGGGCCTGGGGCAGCGGGTAGGGCGTTGCGAGCAGGTCGCCGCGCAGCGCGCCAACCTGCTGGGTGTACCAGCGGTTGAAATGGCGGACCGCTTCGATGCGGTCGGCGGAGACGGACCGAGGCATAATCGATGGACAGCGTCCAATAAATGATGGACATTGTCAACTAATTGCCGTCCCAAGCGTCGCGCCCCGGAGCCGGGCCTTCCCTTCCGTTCTCCATTTTCGACTTCCGCCTTCCCCCCATGACCGCGCTGCTCTGGTTCTTCGCCTTCGCGTTGATCGCCATCGGCATCGTCGGCACGATCCTTCCCGCCCTTCCCGGCGCGACCTTGGTGTTCGGCGGCATCGCGCTGGCCGCCTGGGCCGACGGCTTCACGCGGATTCCCGTCTGGGTGGTGGTGGTGGCCGGCGTGCTGGCCGCGCTGACCTGGGTGATCGACATCGCTGCCGCGGCCGCCGGCGCGAAGCGGGTCGGCGCGAGCCCGTGGGCGCTCGTCGGCGCGGGGGTGGGCACGATCGCGGGGATTTTCACCGGGTTCGTGGGCCTCCTGTTCCTGCCGCTCGCCGGCGCGGCGCTGGGCGAGTACCTCGCCAGGCGCGACCTGCGCCGCGCCGGGCAGGTGGGCCTCGCCACCTGGCTCGGCCTGTTGATCGGCACCGCCGCGAAGGTCGCGATCGTGTTCGCAATGGTCGGCATGTTCGCCGGCGCGCTCCTCGTCGGCTAGCGCGATCCGGGGCGACCCTTCGGCTTGCGGGTCATCCCGCGTCGCGGCATCCTGCCTTCCGGTCGCGCTGGGGCGCGCCGTCCGCAACGGGAGGGGAACCGTGACCGGAGTGCAGATCCTGCTGTTGAGCGTCGGCGGGCTGGCCGTCGTCGCCGGCGCGCTGATCGCGAGGATGCGCTTGCGCACCGTGTATTCGGGCCAGAGCGCGGAAGGCGTGGTCGTCGGCCAGTCGTCGAGCTCCGGCGGCATCCGTCACGGCAGGCAGGTGACGATGTACGCACCGATCGTCGAATTTCATCACGCCGGCAAGAAGCACACGTTCACGTCGTCGCTCGGGACCACCGAGGCGGTCGCGAACGGCACCAAGGTGACGGTGCGCTACCTGCCCGAGGATCCCGACAGCACCGCGGAGATCGGCACGTCCATGCGCATGTGGGTCTTCCCGATCGGCGCGCTGGCGATCGGGTCGCTGTTCATCGCGATCGCCGCCTACGACGCGGGGTGGTTCGGGAAATAGCGTCGCCCCTCACCCCTTCCCCTCTCCTCGCTGACGCGGGGCGAGGGGGACGTGCACCTCCGGTCGTCGCGCCGAAGTCGCGACCCGCTTCCCGCGGGCTGAACACGCGGCGAAGGGAGCGGCGCACCGGTGGACGCAGCGCGGGAGGCTCGCCCCGCTCGGTCTCCCCGCATGCGGGGAGAGGGCTGGGAGAGGGGCGCCCCATCAACCGTTACGCGCCTCGCGGATCACCAGGTGCACGAAGTGCAGCTTGCGCGCGACCGGCCGCGACACGACGAACGGGTAGAAGTCGGGCTGGCCCATGCTGCGTGACAGCTCGTTCAGCACGTAGGCGAGTTCGAACCACGCGTTGAGGAAGAAGATGAAGCGGCCGGCGAACGCGTCGTCGGGCGCGTACAGATCGTCGCGGCCGAAGCGCTCGACCGTGGTGTCGAGGTCGATCGCCGAGAGCCCGAAGCCCAGCGCGGTGTCGAGGCCGTCGACGATGTGCAGGTAGTGGGCCCACGACTCGGCCCAGTCTTCCCACGGATGGCTCGCGGCGTAGCCGCTGATGTGACGGTCGCGCCAGTCCGCAGGCGGGCCCTGGTCGTAGTTGACGCGCAGCGCCTCGGCATAGTCGGCGCGCTCGTCGCCGAACAGCTCGCGGAACGCCTCGTGCCAGCGCGTGCCGGCTACCAGCCGCTCCCAGTAGTAGTGGCCGACCTCGTGGCGCAGGTGGCCGAGGAGCGTCCGGTAGGGCTCGTGCAGCGCGAGGCGCGTCTTCTCCCGCAGCGCGTCGTCGGCTTCCTCGATGTTGACGGTGACGATCCCGTTCGCATGTCCGGTCAGCACCGGCTCGCCGGCGGTCGACCGCAGGAAGTCGAACGCGAGGCCGCGCTCGGGGTCGGCGCCCACCTTGGAGGCGACAGGCAACTCGAGCGCCACGAGCTGCGCGACGAGCCGCCGCTTCGCGGTCTCGATCGCGTTCCAGTAGCGGCGGTTGTCCTCGTCGTCGAGGTCCGGGATCGTGCGGTCGAGGCGGCACGACAGGCAGAACGTATCGCCGTCCTCGACGGCGACGAGCCAGTTGCACGACGCGGGCGTGTCGAGGTTCGCGCAGCGCCGCACGACCCTCGTCGCGCCCTCGGCATCGAAGTAGGTCCACGTGCCCGCGTCTTCGCCCGGGTCGAGCGCGTGCAGCTCGCCCGTCTCGGGCACGTAGCCCAGCGGCGACCGGCAGGCGAGGCACAGGCTGTTGCCGAAGAAGATCGGGCGGCCGCAGCGGCAGCGGAAGCTCTTGCCGCGCCGCCCGCTCGCGCGCACGTGCCACGTCGTCTCGAGGTCGCGCCCGAGGCGCGCGTAGAGCTCGTTGGTGTGCGGGCGCTTCATGGAGGACTCTCGACGCCGCGCCGATCGGCGCGGCGCGTCAACCGCGCAGCTTGCGCTTGAGCACCGCGTTGAGTTGCGCCGGGTTCGCCTGGCCCTTCGAGGCCGCCATCGCCTTGCCGACCAGCGCGTTGAACGCCTTGTCCTTGCCGGCGCGGACCTCGGCGACGATCGACGGGTGCGCGGCGATCACGTCGTCGACGAGCTTCGCGAGGGCGCCTTCGTCGGAGATCTGGCGCAGCCCGCGCGAGGCGATGATGGCGTCGGCGTCGGCGGCCCGCGACGGGTCCATCCACATCGCGTCGAACACGTCCTTGGCGATCTTGCCCGAGATCGTCCCGTCGGCGACGCGACCGATCAGCTTCGCGAGCGCCGCGGGCGCCACCGGCGCGTCCTCGATGTCGATCTCGGCGCGGTTGAGCGCGGCGGAGACTTCACCCAGCAGCCAGCGCGCCGCCGCGCGCGCGTCGGCGCCCGCTTCGGCCACCGCCTCGACATAGTCGGCGAGCGCACGGCTCGCGACCAGCGCGGTCGCCTCGCCGATCGGCAGCCCGTAGGTCGGCTTCTGCAGGCTCGCCTGCAGCGCCGGGTAGCTCTCCTCGAAGACCTGGTCCGACACGTCCGAGAGGTCCACGCCCGCGCCGCCCTTGACCAGCTCGATGAGATGCTCGGGCGAGCTCGCCGAGAAGCGCAGCTTGCGCAGCTCCGGCAGCTCCGGCAGCGCTGCGCGCACGCGCTCGATCCACGCCGCGTCGATCGCGAGCGGCGGCAGGTCGGGATCGGGGAAGTAGCGGTAGTCCTGCGCGTCTTCCTTGCTGCGCATCGAGCGCGTCTCGCTGCGGTCGGGATCGTAGAGGCGCGTCTCCTGGACGACGGTGCCGCCGTCCTCGATCAGCGCGACCTGGCGGCGCACCTCGAAGTCGATCGCCTGCTGCATGAAGCGGAAGCTGTTGAGGTTCTTGATCTCGCAGCGCGTGCCGAGCCGCTTCTCGCCGACGCGGCGCACCGACACGTTGGCGTCGCAGCGAAAGCTGCCTTCCTGCATGTTGCCGTCGCAGATCCCGATCCAGCGCACCAGCCCGTGCAGCGCCTTCGCGTAGGCGACCGCCTCGTCGGAGCTGCGGAGGTCGGGCTCGGACACGATCTCGAGCAACGGCGTGCCGGCGCGGTTGAGGTCGATGCCGGACATGCCATGGTAGTCCTCGTGCAGGCTCTTGCCCGCGTCCTCCTCGAGGTGCGCGCGCGTCAGGCGCACGCGCAGCGCGCCGCGCGTGGGCGACACGATGTCGACGCCGCCGCCCTGCACGACGGGGATCTCGTACTGCGAGATCTGATAGCCCTTCGGCAGGTCCGGGTAGAAGTAATTCTTGCGCGCGAAGACGCTCTTCGCGTTGATCGTGCCGCCGACGGCGAGGCCGAAGCGGATCGCGCGCTCGACGGCACCCTTGTTCAGCACCGGCAGGACGCCCGGCAGCGCGATGTCGACGGCGGAAGCCTGCGTGTTCGGCGCGGCACCGAATGCCGTCGACGCGCCCGAAAAGATCTTCGACGCGGTCGACAGCTGCGCGTGCGTCTCGAGGCCGATCACCACTTCCCAGCTCATGACGCCGGATCCTTCGCCATCGCCGGCGCGCGGTCGTGAGCGCCGCCGGGCCGCCCCAAGGCGCTCACGCCGCCCCCTTGGGGGGCTGCGGGCCAGGTTCCCGGGCGAGCAAGGGGGATCTCATATGCCAGTCGGTCGCCTGCTGGAAGCGGTGCGCGACGTTGAGGATCGCCGCCTCGCTGAAGTAGTCGCCCTGCACCTGCAGCCCGATCGGCAGGCCGCCGCGCGTGAATCCGCACGGGATCGAGATCGCCGGTGCGCCGGTCAGGTTGGCCGCGATCGTGAAGATGTCGTTCAGGTACATCTCAACCGGGTCGTCGGACTTGTCCCCGAAACGGAACGCGGGCGACGGCGCCGTCGGCCCCATGATCACGTCGCACTCGCGCCAGGCGCGCGCGAAATCGTTCGCGATCAGCCGCCGCACCTTCTGCGCCTTCAGGTAGTAGGCGTCGTAGTAGCCGTGCGACAGCACGTAGGTGCCGATCAGGATGCGCCGCTTCACCTCGGCGCCGAAACCCTCGGCGCGCGTCTTGCGGTACATGTCGGCGAGGTCGTCGTAGCGCGCGGCGCGGTGACCGTAGCGCACGCCGTCGAAGCGCGACAGGTTCGACGAGGCTTCCGCCGGCGCGATCACGTAGTAGACCGGCACCGACAGCTTGACCGCCGGCAGCGCGATGTCGACCGTCGTCGCGCCGAGCTTCGCGAACTCGGCGAGCGCGGCATCGATCGCGTCCGCGACCTCGGGATCGTTGCCGGCGCCGAAGTACTCCTTCGGCAATCCGATGCGCAGGCCCGCGAGCGGCTTCGCGCCGGCGGTCGCGCGGATCAGGCGTGCGCAGTCCTCGCGCGGGCGGTCGAGCGACGTCGAGTCGCGCGCATCGTGGCCGGCCATCGCGTTGTGCAGCAGCGCGCAGTCGAGCGCCGTGCGCGCGAACGGCCCGGGCGTGTCGAGGCTCGACGCGAAGGCGATCAGGCCGTAGCGCGACGACACGCCGTAGGTCGGCTTGAAGCCGCAGATGCCCGACAGCGAGGCGGGCTGACGGATCGAGCCGCCGGTGTCGGTGCCGGTCGCCCCGGGCACGAGCCGCGCGGCGACCGCGGCCGCCGAGCCGCCCGAGCTGCCGCCCGGAACGTAGCCGGGGTTCCACGGGTTCTTCACCGGGCCGAAGTACGAGGTCTCGTTCGACGAGCCCATCGCGAACTCGTCCATGTTGGTCTTGCCAACCAGCACGGTGCCGGCGCGTCTGAGCCCGGCGACGACATGCGCGTCGTAGGGCGCGACGAAGTTCTCGAGCATGCGCGAGCCGCAGGTGGTCCGCAGGCCCGCGGTCATCAGCACGTCCTTGTGCGCGATCGGCACGCCGGCGAGCGGGCCGGCGTCGCCGCGCGCGATCGCCGTGTCGGCGGCGCGCGCCTGCGCGAGCGCGCCCTCCTCGTCGACGGTCAGAAACGCGTTGAGCGCGGGGTCGAGGCGGGCGATGCGTCCGAGCGTGTCGCGCGCGACCTCGACCGCCGAGATCTCGCGCTGCGCGAGCCGTGCGGCGAGGCCGGCGACGGTGTCGGGAGCTTCCACGGCTTATTCGACGACGCGGGGGACGAGGTAGAGGCCGTCCTCGACCGCGGGAGCGACGCGCTGGTACTCGGCGTGGCGGTCGGGCTCGGTCACGCGGTCCTCGCGCAGCGCGAGCGACACGTCCTGCGCGTGCGACATCGGTTCGATGCCCGTCGTGTCGACGGCCTGCAACTCGTCGATCATCGCGAAGATCGACTCGAGCTTGGCCTGCACGTCGAGCGCGGCCTGCGCGTCGATCTCGATGCGGGCCAGGTGGGCGATGCGCCGAACGTCGTCGAGCGAGAGTTTCATCGGGGGTGCGAGCGGTCGCGGGCCTCGGGCCGGGGGAGCGGCGGTCCCCGGCGGGAGGCCGGGCGGGAAACGCCGGAAAACCGCACATTTTCAGTGCAGTAGCCCAGATGCCTAGCGTATCATAGCGGCCTGACCCCGGTCAGCCGCGGCCCCTCGATCCCCGGGGAAACCGCTCCTCGGCGACCGCCAGGAAAGACGGCCACGGTTCATGTTCGAGTTCTTCAAAGGCTATTTCTCCACCGACCTCGCGATCGACCTCGGCACCGCCAACACGCTGATCTACGTGCGTGGGCGGGGCATCGTGCTCGACGAGCCGTCCGTGGTCGCGATCCGCCAGGAAGGCGGGCCCAACGGCAAGAAGGTGATCCAGGAGGTCGGCCTCGCGGCCAAGCAGATGCTCGGGCGCACGCCGGGCAACATCACCGCGATCCGGCCGATGAAGGACGGCGTCATCGCCGACTTCACCGTCACCGAGCAGATGCTGAAGCAGTTCATCAAGAAGGTGCTCGACTCGCGGCTGTTCTCGCCGTCGCCGCGCATCATCATCTGCGTGCCCTGCGGCTCGACGCAGGTCGAGCGGCGCGCGATCCGCGAGTCCGCGCTCGGGGCGGGCGCGTCGAAGGTCTACCTGATCGAGGAGCCGATGGCCGCGGCGATCGGCGCCGACCTGCCGATCTCCGATGCGACCGGCTCGATGGTGGTCGACATCGGCGGCGGCACGACCGAGGTCGGCGTGATCTCGCTGGGCGGCATGGTGTACTCGGGCAGCGTGCGCGTCGGCGGCGACAAGTTCGACGAGGCGATCGTCAACTACATCCGGCGCAACTACGGGATGCTGATCGGCGAGACGACCGCCGAGCAGATCAAGAAGACGATCGGGAGCGCGTTCCCCGGGTCGGAAGTGCGCGAGATGGAAGTGAAGGGGCGCAACCTCGCCGAGGGCATCCCGCGCAGCTTCACCGTGTCGAGCAACGAGATCCTCGAGGCGCTCACCGACCCGTTGAACAGCATCGTCTCGGCGGTGAAGAGCGCGCTCGAGCGCACGCCGCCGGAGCTCGGCGCCGACATCGCCGAGCGCGGCATGGCGCTGACCGGCGGCGGTGCGTTGCTGCGCGATGTCGACCGGCTGTTGATGGAGGAGACCGGGCTGCCGGTGATCGTCGCCGAGGATCCGCTCACCTGCGTGGTTCGCGGCTGCGGCAAGGCGCTCGAGAACATGGACAAGCTGCAGACGATCTTCACGTCGGACTGAGGAGCGACGGCGGCGATGGGCGATGGGCGATAGGCGATAGGAACCTTCGATGCGCCCGATCCCCGCCGAACCGCCGCCGTTCTTCCACCGCGGCCCCTCGCCGCTGGCGCGCGTCGCTTTCTTCGGCTTCGCCTCGATCGTGCTGCTCTTCGTCGACGCGCGCTACCGCACGCTCGAGGACGTCCGGCACGCGGCGGGAGCGATCCTCTTTCCGCTGCAGCGAGCGTTGCGCGTCCCGGGCGAGGCGCTCGACCAGCTCACCGGCTACTTCGCCTCGAAGCTCGACCTCGATCGCGAGAACGCGCGGCTGCGCGCCGAGCTGATCGCGCAGGCGCCCGCGGCGCAGGGCTTCGCAACCTCGCGCGACGAGAACGCGAAGCTCCGCGCGCTCGTCGAGCTCAAGGCGCACCACGCCGCGGGCTCGACCATCGTGCAGGTGCTCTACACCGGGCGCGACCCGTTCGCGCAAAAGGTGTTCGTGAGCCGCGGGAGCGAAGCGGGGCTGGTGCCGGGCAGCGCGGTGATCGACGAGCACGGCGTGGTCGGGCAGGTGACGCGCGTGCACCCGACCATGTCGGAGGTGACGCTCGTGACCGACAAGGACCATGCGGTCCCGGTGAAGGTCGAGCGCAGCGGCGTGCGCAGCGTGCTGTATGGCGCGGGGACCGCGCGCGCGCCCGAGTTGCGCTTCACGCCGCCGTCGGCCGACATCCGGCCCGGCGACCGGCTCGTCACGTCGGGGCTCGACGGCACCTACCCGGCCGGCCTCGCGGTCGCGCAGGTGATGCACGTCGAGCGCGAGACCGGCCAGATGTTCGCTCGCATCGACTGCATGCCGCTCGGCGGCGTCGACCGCAGCGAGACCCTGCTCGTGCTCGCGCCGCCGGCGGCGATGCCGGCACGGCCCGAGGAGCCCGCGGAGGCCGACGGCAAGGGCAAGGGAGGCCGCGCCAAGGCGCGGCGGTCGGGATGATGAGCGCCGCCGGGCCGCCCCAAGGCGCTCGCCCCCTGGGGGGAAGCGAACGCAGTTCGCATCGGGGGGAGCTCATCGCCGCCGGGCCGCCCCAAGGCGCTCGCCCCCTCCTCGAGGGGGTGCGCGAAGCCGCGTCGGCGGCAAGCCTGGGGGAGGCCTTGTGAGGCTTGCCGCACGGGTGCCGTCCTTCGCGCCGGCGCGTCCCGAGGAGATCCTCAAGCCGGCGAAGCCTTGGTTCGTCGTGCTGACGCTCGCGCTGGCATTGCTGGTGAACACGCTGCCGGCCACCGGCGTCGCGCTCGCGCTCAAGCCCGACTTCGTCGCGCTCACGCTGCTCTACTGGTGCATTCAGGCGCCGCGCTACGTCGGCGTGGGCGTCGCGTGGACGCTGGGGCTGGTGATGGACGTCGTCGACGCCGCGTTGTTCGGGCAGCACGCGCTTGCCTACGCGGTGCTCGCCTACGCCGCCGAGTACTTCCGCCGCCGCGTGCTGCGCTTTCCGCTGTGGCAGCAGGCGGTGCAGGTCGCATTCCTGCTCGCGGCCTGCGCGGCGCTCGTGCTCCTCGTGCGCATGATCGGCGGCGCGCCGCTGCCGCGCTGGACCTATGCGGTGCCGCCGATCGTCGGCGCGCTGCTGTGGCCCCTATTGAGCGTGCTGCTGCAGTGGCCGCAGCGGCCTTCGCGCAACAGCTCGACGTTGTGACCATCCGCCGCCGCCTGTTCTCCACGCGGCACCGCGCCAGCGACGGCGGCGCGTTCGGTTCGCGCGAGCTGCGCAATCCCGAGCGCGACGTGTCGCGCTTCCGCCGCCGCCTCGCGATCGCAGGCATCGCGGTGCTAGCCGCCTTCGCCACGCTGTGCGCGCGCTTCGTCTACCTGCAGGTCGCGCAGCACGACCACTTCCGCACGCTCGCCGAGACCAACCGCATCGCGATCGTCCCGATCACGCCCAACCGCGGCGTTATCACCGACCGCCATGGCGTGGTGCTCGCGCAGAGCTACTCGGCCTACACGCTCGAGATCCAGCCGTCGCGCGTGCGCGACCTCGACGGGACGATCGACCAGCTCGCCGGCGTCGTCGACATCGCGCCGCGCGACCGCAAGCGCTTCCGCAAGCTGCTGGAGGAGTCGAAGAACTTCGAGAGCCTGCCGATCCGCACCAAGCTCTCCGACGAGGAGGTCGCGCGCTTCGCGGCGAACCGCTTCCGCTTCCCCGGCGTCGAGATCAAGGCGCGCCTGTTCCGCAACTATCCGTTCGGGGCCGTCGCCTCGCACGTGATCGGCTACATCGGCCGCATCAACGACCGCGACCTGGCGCGGATCGCGTCGTGGGAAGAGAGCGCCGACTACAAGGGCACCGACTACATCGGCAAGGTCGGCGTCGAGCTCACCTACGAGCGTGAGCTGCACGGCACGACCGGCGTCGAGGAGGTCGAGGTCGATGCGGCCGGGCGCGCGGTGCGCACGCTGTCGCGCTCGCCGCCGGTGTCCGGCAACAACCTGCGGCTGTCGATCGACATCAACCTGCAGGCCGCGGCGGAGGCGGCCTTCGGCGAGCGGCGCGGCGCGCTGGTCGCGATCGAGCCGGCGAGCGGCGACGTGCTCGCGTTCGTCTCCAGGCCCGGCTACGACCCCAACCTGTTCGTCGACGGCATCGACCCGGCGTCGTGGCAGGAGCTGAACGAGTCGCCCGACAAGCCGCTGCTCAACCGGCCGCTGCGCGGCGCCTATCCGCCCGGGTCGACGATCAAGCCGTTCCTCGCGCTCGGCGCGCTGACCTCCGGCAAGCGCACCGCGACGCAGACCTTCAACGACCCCGGCTATTTCCAGCTCGCCGGTGCCGCCCACCGCTTCCGCGACGACAAGAAGGGCGGCCACGGCGTCGTCGACATGACCAAGGCGATCGTCGTGTCGTGCGACACCTACTTCTACCTGCTCGCCAACGACTCCGACATCGACGAGACCTGGCGCTTCATGTCGTCGATGGGCTTCGGGCGTCCGACCGGCATCGACATCGAGGGCGAGCTCTCCGGCGTGCTTCCGTCGCGCGACTGGAAGCGCCAGCGGTTCGCCGGGGCGCAGTACCGCGAGGAGCACCGCAAGTGGTACCTCGGCGACTCGATCTCCGCGGGCATCGGGCAGGGCTACACGGCGTTCACGCCGGTGCAGCTCGCGCACGCGATCGCGACCATCGCCAACGAAGGCGTCGCGTTCCGGCCGCACCTGGTGCAGAGAATCGAGGATGCGCGCACGCGCGAGGTCCGCATCGTCGAGCGCGAGCCGGCGTACCGGCTCGGCGTGAAGCCCGAGCACCTGGCGGTGATCCGCAACGCGCTGGTGCAGGTGAACAAGGAAGGCACGAGCGCCGCGGCGTTCCGTGGCGCGACCTACGCGTCGGGCGGCAAGACCGGGACCGCACAGGTCTACTCGCTCAAGGGCGAGGACTACAAGGCGCACAAGGTGGACGAGCGCCTGCGCGACCACGCGTGGTTCGTCGCCTACGCGCCGGCCGACCAGCCGAAGATCGCGATCGCGGTGCTGGTCGAGAACGGCGGGTTCGGCGCGCAGGCCGCCGCGCCGATCGCGCGCCAGGTGTTCGACTACTACCTGCTCGGCCAGAAGAGCGCCGGGCCCGCGCCGATGTACGAGGGTCCGCAGCCGGACGCCGAGGACACGAGCGACTAGGCGGCACCGATGAACACGCTGCGCCTCGCGGACGTCGCCGGTCGGCTGTGGGAGGTGGTCGTGCGGCGCGTCGACCGCCCGCTCTTCGCGATCGCGCTCACGCTGGTCGGCGTCGGATTCGTGACCCTCTTCTCGGCCGCCGACCAGAGCGTCAATCGCCTGGTCAGCCAGGGCGTGAGCCTCATGGTCGCGCTGGTCGCCATGTGGGTGATCGCGAACATCCCGCCGCAGACGCTCGCGCGCGTCTCGCTGCCGCTCTACACGGCCGGCGTCGTCATGCTGGTCGGGGTCGCGCTGTTCGGCGTCGTGGTCAACGGCTCGCGACGCTGGCTCGACCTCGGCGTGATCCGCTTCCAGCCCTCCGAGCTGATGAAGATCGCACTGCCGCTGATGCTCGCGTGGTACTTCCAGAAGCGCGAGGGCCGCATCGGCTGGGCCGACTTCGTGCTGGCGGCGGCGCTGATCGCGGTGCCGGCCTACCTGGTCAAGCGCCAGCCCGACCTCGGCACCGCGCTGCTCCTGTCCGCGTCGGGCTTCTACGTGCTGTTCCTCGCCGGACTGTCCTGGAAGCTCATCGCGGGCCTGGCGGCGATCGGCGCGGCGGCCGGCCCGTATCTGTGGCTGCACCTGCACGATTACCAGCGCCAGCGCATCCTCACCTTCCTCGACCCGTCCACCGATCCGCTCGGCGCCGGCTACCACACGACGCAGGCGACGATCGCGATCGGCTCGGGCGGCGTCGTCGGCAAGGGCTGGCTCAACGGCACGCAGGCGCACCTCGACTTCCTGCCCGAGAAGCACACCGACTTCATCTTCGCGGTGTTCGGCGAGGAGTTCGGCCTGATCGGCAACGTACTTTTGCTGCTGCTCTACCTGGTGCTGATCGCGCGCGCGCTGATGATCACGTCGAATGCGTCGACGCTGTTCGCGCGCCTCATCGCCGGCGCGGTGACGCTGATGCTGTTCACCTACGCGTTCGTCAACATGGGGATGGTGAGCGGCATCCTGCCGGTGGTGGGCGTGCCGCTGCCGTTCGTTTCGTACGGCGGCACCGCGATGGTGTCGCTGTTCATCGGCATCGGCATCCTGATGAGCGTGCAGGCGCACCGCAAGCTCGTCACCACCTGAATCGCTGGCCTCGGCCCGTGGGTCGGGCTTCAGCCCGATGTGGTCCATCCGGCCCCGACCGGGCGCGGCATGCAAGCGAGAATCGTCGGGCTGAAGCCCGACCCACAAGGTCAGTCCGCCGCGACCGGCACCACCGCCGCGACCGACTCGGGGAACAGCGGCCCGTCCAACCCAGCCAGCGAACGCTCGCGATGGACCTTGCGGGCGCGCAGCGCGTTGACCATGTCGAGCGCGCTCGCCTCGCACGGCGGCAGCTCCGCATCGGAGCGATCGAGCGGCGTCACGCGCTCCCCGAAGCGGATGAGGTGCGAGCACCAGGTGAGCCCCGCGCCGAACGCGGGCGTGAGGATCAGCGCGCCGGGCCTCACGCGGCCTTCCTCGATCGCGTCGACCAGCGCGACCGGCACCGTCGCGGCGGACATGTTGCCGTACTTGTGCACGGTGACGAACACGCGCTCCATGGGAACGCCGACGCGCTTGGCGACGAACTCGATGATGCGCAGGTTCGCCTGGTGAGGGACGACGAGGTCGATCGCGTCGGGGGCGATGCGCGCCTTCCCCAGCACGTGCGCGGACGCCTCGCTCATGCCGTGCACCGCGCGCTTGAAGATCTCCTGCCCGTCGAAATCCCACACGGTGTCGCCGAAGCTGATCTCCCGGTTCGCGTAGGTCGTGCCGTGGCCGCGCACGCGAAGGATCGCGCGCGCGTCGGCGTAGCAGCCGAGCTTGTCGGCGAGCACGCCCTCGTCGCGATCGGTGCCCTGCAGCACGACCGCCGCGCAACCGTCGCCGAACAGCACCGCGACGTTTCTGTTCTCCCAGTCCATGAACGGCGAGATCGTCTCGACGCCGACGACGAGCGCGTTGCGCACCGTGCCGGCGCGGATCAGGCCGGCGGCCGACGACACGCCGTACAGGAAGCTCGTGCACGCGGTGTTGAGGTCCATCGCCGCGGCGCGCCACGCGCCGAGCCGGTACTGGAGCGCGGACGCCGTGTTCGGCACCGCCTCCTCGGAGGAGCAGCTGCCGTAGACGATCAGGTCGAGGTCGGCCGCGGCGAGCCCCGCGCAGGCCAGCGCGCGCGACGCGGCGACGCGCGCGAGCTCGCTGCCGAGGACATGGGTGACGCGACGCTCGCGGATCCCGGTGCGCTGCGTGATCCACGCATCGTCCGTGTCGAGGAACGTCGCGAGGTCCTCGTTGCGAAGCACGGCCGGCGGCATGCACTTGCCCCAGCCGGTGATGGCGGCGTTCGTCATCGCTTCCCCCTGGCGCGTCGGTCGTCCGCCTCGCGCGGGCGGCTCGCCTTGTCCATGACGACGTTCGATCGTAGCATCCCGGGAACGTGGGCCCCGGCGCCCTGGCGGACACGGAGGCAGGCATGCTGCGCGTCGCGATCGTGTTCGTGGCGTTCCTCGCGGGGAACCTGGCGCTGGCGCAGGGCAGCGCGGAACCGATGGTGGCCGGGCGCGCGGAAGCCCTCGCCGGGCTGACCGACACGAGGATCGCGCGTCGGGTCGAGGCGATCGTGTGGTTCGCGCAGAACGGCGTCGCGTCCGACGATGTCCATGTGTTCCCGCGGCTCGCCGACGACGATCGTCTCGTGCGCGGCATCGCCGAGCGCGCGCTGTGGATGCTGTGGAGCCGCTCGGGCGACGCGGCGGTCGACGCGCTCATGGAGCGCGGCCTCGGGGAGGTCGCGTCGCGCGACTACGAGGCCGCGCTCGCCACCTACAGCGAGGTCATCCGGCGCAAGCCCGGCTTCGCCGAGGGCTGGAACAAGCGCGCCACCGTGCATTTCCTCGCCGGCGACTTCGCGCGCTCGCTCGCCGACTGCGACCAGGTGATGAAGCGCAATCCGCGCCACTTCGGCGCGCTTTCCGGGTACGGCCAGATCTACTTCCAGCAGCAGCGCTACGACAAGGCGATCGAATACTGGCGGCGCGCGCTCGAGGCGAATCCCAACCTCGAGGGGCTCGAGGCCAACATCGACATCGCCGAGCGACTGCGGGCGCAGTCTCGCAAGGACCAGGTGCGGCTCGCGCCGCGGCTCGCGGGCGGCGGCACCACCTAGTCGCGCGCCGCGCGCCGCGGCACGCTCACGCATGGCGACGCGCGCGGGCGCGTCGTCCCTTGCGCTTCGGGCGGGCGCGCTTGTCCGCGCGTCCGGTCCGCTCGGGCGCGGCTGGCGGCGCCTTCGTCTCGGCGGGGCCGCCGCGAAGATCGCCGATCACGCCCTTGACCGGGCAGACCTTGAAGATCGGGCAGCGACGGCACCCCACGGCGATCGCGATCGGGCATAGCGTGGGCATCGGCGGCTCCTTCGAAACCGTGGGCGGGGGGTCATCCTGCGCCCGACCGGCCCGCGCCACAACTCGCGCGGTCACGCTCAGCGAGCCTGGCGCCGCCGGCGTGCTCGCCAGCGCGCCAGCGCCACCCAGTAGATCGCGACGTTGAGCCCGAGGAGCCCGAGCCCGATCCATGACTGGATGTGCGGCGTGAGGCCGGCCGGATAGAGGACCGGCAGCAGGTAGTGCTCGACGAACCCGCCGGCATAACCCGCGTCGCCCGCGCGCCGGCGCAGCGCGTTCTCGAGCGGCGTCAGCGGGCAGATCGTGCCGGTGAGCTCGATCCACGCGGCCCACGCGAGCGCCGGCAGGTGCACCCAGGCGTAGCGAAGGCGCCGCCACGCGAAAAGCCCGCCGAGGCACGCGAACGCGACGAACGCGAGATGCAGCGCGACGACCGCGTCGGCGGCGAGGCGGTCGCTCACGCGCTTCCGACGTCAGGCCTCGAGCAGCGCGGCCGACGCGAATTGCGCGAGCCGCCGCTCGACCGCGGCGCGCGGATCGGCGGCCTCGGGGGCGGGCAGCGCCGCGCGCGCTGCCGCGACGATCTCGGGAACGGTGCGATTACCGTCGCACAGCGGCAGCAACGCGCGCGCGGTGTCGTCGGCAAGGCGCACGCCGACGTGGCGCAGGTTGGCCACGAACTGGCGACGCGTCGCCTGCCAGCGTGCCACGACGCTCGCGCGCGGCCGCGCGCCCGGCCGCGTCGCGATCGCGAGCGGCGCGACGTGGAGGTCGGCTGCTCCGGCGATGCACAGGTCGAACACGCGCGCGGCGGCGCCGGCGCGCTCTTGGGCCGGGAGCAGGCGCGCCAGGTGGTCGAACGGGACCGTCGCGGGAAAGCGCTCGGCGAGGAGGTCGGCCAGCGCGCCGGACGTCGCCGCGTGGCGGCCGCGCTGCTGCATCAGCGCCATCGTCGCCGAGAAGTGCAGCGACGCGGCGCGCGCGACGTCGAGCTTCGCGCCCGCCGCCGCGGCATGCGGCACCATCAGCGACTGGCGGAGCGCCCGCGCGTGCACGAAGTCGAGCATCTGGTCGCGCACCAGCGGCGGTTTCGCGTCGAGCCGCTCGCGGAAGTCCGCGCTCGCTCCGCCGAACGACAGCGTCGACGGATCGGCGTCGGCGATCACCGCGAGTCCGCGGCGAGCGGCATGCTGGACGAACGCGGAGAGGTACACCGGGTCGTTCACCAGCGCGAGGTTGTCGTGGTAGAAGCCGCCGTCGGTGCGTGCGGCCTCGTGCGCGAAGCTCTCGGCGAGCATCGCGGGCGGCCCGTCCTGCGCGCCCCACGCCTCGACCAGGACGTCGATCACCTCGCGCGAGCGCGCGACGCGCCGCACCGGGTCCGCGTCCGCGCGCACGTGGAAGCGCATCGCGTCCCAGCCGATGCGCCGGATCCAGGCGCCGGGCAGGAGGTTGTAGCTCGCGTACGCGAGACCGTGCGGCGCGAGGTGGCGCAGCATCGCGTCGAACATCGCGTCGCGCACGTCCGGCGGTACCCACGAGTAGAAGCCGTGCGCGATGACGACGTCGAAGCGGCCGAGATCGGCCGGCAGCGCGCGCAGGTCGGCCTCGAGCATCGTCACGTTGGCCAGCGACAGCGCCTCGGCCATCTCGCGCGCGCTGGCGCAAAGGCGCTCCGACAGGTCGACGCCGACGAAGCGGCCCCCCGGATGCGCGGCGGCGAGCGGCAACAGGTTGGAGCCGTCCCCGCAGCCGATCTCCAGCACCGAGAGCGTCGCGCGCGACGGCACCTCCAGCCCGTGCAGCGCGGCGATCGCGTGCAGGCGGCCCGGCTCGCTGTAGTGGTTGGGGCGGCCGACGTAGGGGATCGCCTCGTAGGCGTCGCGCAGGTCGGCGTGGATCGTCGCGGCCATCAGGACTTCCGGCGCTGGCGGGGCGCGCGCGCTCGCGCGGCCGGGGTGCGCGCGCGCTCGGCGCGCTCGACCCGCTCGGCCCACCACGGCTCGAGGGCATCGGCGAGCGCGGAAGGCAGCCGCGTGCCCGAGGCGCGCACGCCCCAGCGGAAGCGGCGCCACGGCGGGACCTCGAGCTCGTCGAAGGTGATGAGCGGCGTGTCGAACAGCCGGTCGAGCCGCAGCATCACCGAGCGCGACGGCACGCCCGCGTCTCGCTTGTGCTCGAGCCAGTGCTCGCGGTCCGCGGGCGCGGTCATCACCACGCCGGCGCCGATCAACCCCTTGGGCGGCACGCCGAGACGGACGAGGAACGCGCGGCTTCCGGGCTCGATCGCGCGAAAGCGTCCGCACGACCACTCGGTGTCGAAGTGGCCGCGGCGCGCGAGCGTGCGGATGTCGTCGGCGAGCGACGGCCAGTTCCACAGCTTGGGATTGAACGCGAAAAGATGCGTGGACATGGCGGTGAATGCGCGAAGGGGGTCGGCGCGATGCGAACGCGACCTCGCGCGCGGCGTGCCGAGCCGGTATGCTACCTCCCGATGCGAGGCCCGGCTGCCGACACGATCGCGAAGCGCGCCCTCGCGGCGTGCGCCGCGACCGTCGCGATGCTGCTGGCCTCGTGCTCGACCACGCCGCCTTCGGCGACGTCGTCGCCGCCGCCGAGCGCGTCGCGCCCGTCGAGCGCGCCCCCGGGCAGCGCGAAGTACTACGCCGACGACGGCCCGCCCGACAGCACGCCGGCCAACCTCGACGTCATCCCCGATGCGGTCCCGCGCACGGAGCCGCTGCACCGGTTCGCGAACCGTCCCTACGTCGTGCTCGGCCGCGAGTACGTGCCGGCGACCGCGCTGGGGCCGTACCGCGAGCAGGGCATGGCGTCGTGGTACGGCCGCAAGTTCCACGGCCAGCGCACGTCGATCGGCGAGGTGTACGACATGTTCGGCATGACCGCGGCGCACCCCACGCTGCCGCTGCCCTCGTATGCGCGCGTCACCAGCGTCGCGACCGGCGCCTCGGTGGTGGTGCGCGTCAACGACCGCGGCCCGTTCCTGCACGGGCGCGTCGTCGACCTGTCGTACGCGGCCGCGCACCGGCTCGGCATCGCGCAGCGCGGCAGCGGCGAGGTCGTCGTCGAGGCGGTGCTGCCGGGCGGCGCGACGTATGCATCCTCCGCGTCCCCTGCGCCTTCCACCGCGGCCGTCAGCAGCGGCACCCGTGTGTCGCCCCTCGGGTCGGCCGCACCGGTGGTTGCCGCGCCGGTGCCTGCCGCCGCCGGCGCGCCCGATCCCTCCGAGCCGCCGGTGCAGGCCGCGGCGGGGGGCTACGTCGTGCAGCTCGGCGCGTTCGCGAGCGAGCCCAATGCGCAGAACTTCCTGCTGCACGTGCAGGGCCAGCTCGCGCAGGCCCAGGTCGAGCCCCGCGTGCGGCAGGCCGGCGGGCTGTTCCGCGTCTATGTCGGTCCCTATCCCACGCGCGACGACGCGCGGCGCACCGCCGATCGGCTGGCCACCGCGTTCGGCGTGGCGACGGCGATTGCACCGCATTGAATTGCCTGCGCAATTGAACCCCGGGCCGTTTGGGCGGTCGTTATAATCGAAGCTCCGGGGCGCGTGGGGAGGACGTGGCCGCCGGGGCCGGTATCCGCCTCGACCCCACTCCGATGACACGCCTGCTCCGTCGCTCGTTCCTCTTCGCGCTCGCCGCGGCGCTCGCGTCGCCATTCGCACCCGCGCGGGCGCAGCTCACCATCGAGATCGTCGGCGGCGCCGGTACCGCGATCCCGATCGCGATCGTCCCGTTCGACGGCGAAGGCGGCTTCCCGCTCGGCATCTCCGGGATCGTCGCCGCCGACCTCGAGCGCTCGGGGCTGTTCCGGGCGGTCGACACCAGCGGCGTCGTGCCGCGGCCGTCGCGCGCCGAGGACGTGCGCGTCGACGTCTGGCGCGCGCGGAGCGCCGACGCGGTGGTCGTCGGCTCGATGCTTCCGCTCGGCGAGGGCCGCGTCGACGTGCGCTACGCGCTGGTCGACGCCGTGCGCGGCGGCATGCTCGCGTCGACGCGCTACGTGGTGACGGCGGCGCAGTTCCGCGCGACGGCGCACAAGATCGCCGACGAGATCTACGCGAAGCTCACCGGCGACGTCGGCGTGTTCTCGACCCGCATCGCCTACATCGCGAAGCAGGGGCCGCGCTACCAGCTGGTGGTCGCCGACGCGGACGGCGCCGACCCGCAGACGATCGTCAGCACCGACGAGCCGATGCTCTCGCCGCGCTGGTCGCCGGACGGCACGCGGCTCGCCTACGTGTCGCTCGAGCAGCGCAAGCCGATCGTCTACGTGCAGAACCTCGCCACCGGCGCGCGCACCGCGGTCGCCGCCTTCCGCGGCAGCAACAGCTCGCCGGCGTGGTCGCCGGACGGACGCACGCTCGCGGTGACGCTCACGCGCGACGGCGGCTCGCAGCTGTTCCTGATGAACGCGGATGGCACCGGCGTGCGGCGCATCATGACCTCGCCGGGGGTCGACACCGAGGCGTGCTTCCTGCCGGACGGCCGCTCGCTCCTGTTCACGTCGGACCGCGGCGGCAGCCCGCAGATCTACCGGGCCGGCATCGACGGCGGCGGCGTCGAGCGCATCACGTTCGAGGGCAGCTACAACGTGTCGCCGCGCGTGCTGCCGGACGGCAAGGGCATGGTCTACGTGCGGCGCGACGGCAACCGCTACCAGCTCGCGATCCTGGACTTCGCGACGCGCCAGACGCAGGTGCTGACCGCCGGCCCGCTCGACGAATCGCCCAGCGTCGCACCCAACGGGAAGCTCATCCTGTACGCGAACGAGACCCAGGGGCGTGGTATCTTGAACGCGGTGTCCGCCGACGGACGCATGAAGCAGCGCATCGTCGCGCCGGCCACCGACGTGCGCGAACCGGCCTGGGGCCCGTTGCCCCGCTAGCCGCCCGATTCCGCGTCCCGCTCGTCCGAAGACTCCAAGGAGGACAACATGAACCGCATCATCGTCGCCGCCGCATTCGCCGCACTCCTCGCCGGATGCCAGAGCCAACCCACCACGCAGCCCGCCGCGCCGGTCGAGGATCGCGGCGCTTCGCAAACGACCCCTGGCGCCGGCGCATCGACGAGCGGCGCGGGGACCGGCGGCGTCGCCGGAACCGCGCAAGGCGCCACGCGCCCGGGCACCTCTGGCAACCCATTGCGCGATCCGGCAAGCGTCCTGTCGAAGCGCGCCGTGTTCTTCGACTTCGACAGCTTCGTCGTGCGCGACGAGTTCCGCCCACTGATCGAGGCACACGGCCGCTACCTCGCGGGCAACCGCAATGCGCGCATGACCATCCAGGGCAACACCGATGAGCGCGGCTCGCGCGAGTACAACATCGCGCTCGGCCAGAAGCGCGCCGACGCGGTCAAGCGCATGATGACGCTGCTCGGTGCGCAGGAAGCGCAGATCGAGACCGTGAGCTTCGGCAAGGAGAAGCCGAAGAACGCGGGCCACGACGAGGCCGCGTGGGCCGAAAACCGGCGCGACGACCTGGTCTACGCGGGCGAATGATGCGCGCCGCAGCGGGCCGCGCCCGCGCGCGCGGCGCCACGCTCGTCCTCGCGCTCGCGCTGGTTCTGGGCGCAGGCGCGACGCGAGCGGCGTTGTTCGACGACGACGAGGCGCGCAAGCGCATCGCCGACACCAACCTGCGGCTCACGCAGGTGCAGCGCCAGCTCGAGGATCGCATCGCGGCGCTCGAGCAGCAGCTGAAGGCGCAGGGCCTGGTCGAGATGCTCGGCGCGGTCGAGCAGATCCGCGCCGACATCGCGCGGCTGCGCGGCCAGCTCGAGGTGCTCTCCTTCGAGCTCGCCGAGGCGCAGAAGCGCCAGCGCGACCTGTACGTCGACCTCGATTCGCGGATGCGCAAGCTCGAGACCGCGCCGCCGCCGGTCTCCTCGACGGCGCCTGCGGGCGCGACGGTCCCGGCCGACACCGTGGCGGCGACGCCGGCGGGACCGCCGCTCGCCGTGCCGGTGCCCGGCGCGGTCGTCCCCACCGCAGCCGCCGAGCAGCGCGAGTACGATGCCGCGCTCGAACAGTTCAAGCGCGCCGACTACCCGGGCGCGATCGCGTCGTTCGGCACGTTCGTGCGCAACCATGCGAAGAGCCCGCTCGCGCCGTCGGCGCAGTACTGGATCGGCAACGCGCACTACGCGCGGCGCGACTTCCGCTCGTCGATCGCCGCGCAGCGGCTGCTGGTCCAGGCCTATCCGGACAGCGGCAAGGTGCCCGATGCGCTCCTCAACATCAGCTCGGCGCAGGGCGAGCTCAACGACAACGCCGCGGCGCGGCGCACGCTCGAGGAGCTGATCGCCCGGTACCCGACGTCGGAGGCGGCCGGCAAGGCGCGGCAGCGGCTCGGCGTGCGCTAGCCGATTCGCCCCTCACCCGACCTTATCCCCGCGGATGCGGGGAGAGGGACTGCATTCGGAGCGGGGACAATGCCCCTCTCCTGCGCGATGCGGGAGAGCGAGCGGGAATTCGCAGCGGAAGGGCTCTCCCTCTCCGCGCATCGCGGGGAAAGGGTCGGGGTGAGGGGCGTGTAATGTGGCTTCCGTCCCGAACCGGCGCCTGTCCCTGCCCGATGGCCTCTTTCGCCGCCCGCGTCGTCGCATGGCACGCCACCCATGGCCGCCACGACCTTCCTTGGCAACGCACTCGCGACCCGTACCGGATCTGGGTGTCCGAGATCATGCTGCAGCAGACGCAGGTCGCGACGGTCATTCCGTACTACGGCCGCTTCTGCAGTGCGTTCCCCGACGTGGCGACGCTCGCGCGCGCGAGCGAGGACGACGTGCTCGCGCGCTGGAGCGGCCTCGGCTACTACCGGCGCGCGCGCTACATGCACGCTGCGGCGCGCGCGGTCGTCGGGCGGCTCGGCGGCATCTTCCCCGGCGACGCGGCGGCGCTCGAGACGCTGCCGGGCATCGGACGCTCGACCGCGGCCGCGATCGCGGCGTTCGCGAGCGGCGAGCGCGGCGCGATCCTCGACGGCAACGTCAAGCGCGTGCTCGCGCGCCATCGCGGCATCGCCGGCGATCCGACCGCGCCGGCGGTCGAGAGGTCGTTGTGGACGCTCGCGACGCGGCTCGTGCCGCGCGACGGCATCGAGGCATACACGCAAGGGTTGATGGATCTTGGCGCGACGATCTGCACGCGCACGCAGCCGCGCTGCGACCGCTGTCCGGTCGCCGGCGACTGCGTCGCGCGGCGCGAGGACCGCATCGCCGAGCTGCCGGGCAAGCGCGTGCGACGCGAGCTGCCGCACCGCGAGGTGCAGGTCGTGCTGGTGGAGCGGGCCGGCGAGGTGCTGCTCGAGCGACGCCCGTCGACCGGCGTGTGGGGACGGCTGTGGAGCCTGCCGGAGCTCGGCGTCGGCGACGATCCGGTCGCCGCGCTGCGCGCGCGCTACGACATCGGCGCGCGCCTCGTCGGCCGGCTCGCGCCGGTCGAGCACGCGTTCACGCACTACGCGCTGACGATGCACCCGACGCGGCTCGCGGCGCGCGCGTCGCGCGGCCGCGCGCCGGCCGAGTGCGTGTGGATCGCCCGGGCGGATCTCGGCGGCGCGGCGTTGCCGGCGCCGATCCGAAGGTTGCTTCAGCGGCCAGACTCCGGAATCTGACCCGCGGCTACGGCCGCGGCACCGTCGCGGCGAATTCGCGCAGGTCGACCGGCAACCGCCCGTCGGCATCGGCGTGCGTGCGCCGGAAGCGCTGCAATTCGCGCACCGCGCCCTCGCGATCGTT